>NZ_JBQHDB010000006.1:0-433397 GCF_052068135.1 Micromonospora sp. BQ11
GGATCGCCACCCGCGGCTACATCTCCTGACACACCCGCAAGAACAGGGCCGGCCCCCACCCGGGGGCCGGCCCTTCCCCGTACGCGGAAGGTCAGCGGACAGGCAGGGGCGGTCCGTCCCCGACCAGGCGGTACGACGCCTCCCCGACCGGCTCCACCAGGCCGTCGGTCACCAGCCCCGCCAGTGCCCGGGACCGTTGCACGTCGTCGGACCACACCTGGTCGAGGCGCTGCCGGGGAACCGGGGTGACCGACTCCCGGAGGACGCCGAGCAGCAGTCCGCGTACCTGGCGGTCGGTGCCGGCGTACCGCTGAGGGCGGCGGGTCGGCCCCGTGGGCGCGGCCTGTCCGGACGCCCGCCAGGCGCAGGTCGACTCGACCGGGCAACTGTCGCAGCGTGGTGCGCGGGCGGTGCAGACGATGGCGCCGAGTTCCATGAAGGCCGCACTGGCCAGTGCGGCGGCAGCCGGCTCGATCGGGAGCAGTTCCTCGGTGGCGACCAGGTCGGCGGGGCGGGTGGTGGGGCCGGCGTCGGGCTCGCCGGCGACCGCCCGGCAGACCACCCGGCGTACGTTCGTGTCGACGACGGGGTGCCGCTGGCCGTACGCGAAGGCGGCCACCGCGCGCGCGGTGTACGTGCCGACGCCGGGGAGTGCCAGCAACTGGTCCAGTCGGTCGGGCACCTGCCCGCCGTGCCGCTCGACGATCGCCACCGCGCACTCGCGCAGGCGTACCGCCCGGCGGGGGTAGCCCAGCCGTCCCCACATGCGGATCGCCTCGGCCGGGCTGTCGGCGGCCAGCGCGGCCGGATCGGGCCAGCGGGCCAGCCACGCCTGCCAGGCCGGTAGCACCCGGACGACGGGGGTCTGCTGGAGCATCACCTCGCTGACGAGGATCGCCCAGGGGCTCACTCCGGGTCCCCGCCAGGGCAGGTCGCGGGCGTTCTCCTCGTACCACCGGCTGACCAGGGTGGCGAAAGTCGGTTCAGTCATCGCGTCGCCGATGATGTCACGCCGTACCGTCCCGCTGTCTGGGCGACCCGGGCGGGGCGAGGCGGCGCCGGCGGGCGGGTCGGGGAGAATGCCCGGATGAACGAGCTCGCGATCACCGTCATCGGCCGGGACCGGCCGGGCATCGTGGCCGACGTCGCCGAGGTGCTCGCCCGGCTCGGCGCGAACCTCACCGACAGCACCATGACGCGGCTGCGGGGGCACTTCGCGATGACCCTGATCTGCGTGGGTCCGGCGGCCGCCGAGGTCGAGGCCGCCCTGGCCCCGCTCGCCGCGGACGGCCAACTGCTGGCCACCGTACGCGCGGTCACCCCGGACGGTGAGACCACGCCGGCGGGGGAGCCGTACGTGATGGCGGTGCACGGCGCCGACCGGATGGGCATCGTCGCGGCGATGACCCGGGTGCTGGCCGACGCGGGTGGCAACGTGACGGACCTGAGCACCCGGCTGGCCGGCTCCCTGTACGTGGTGGTGGCCGAGGTGGAGCTGCCGTCCGGTGCCGCCGACGCGCTCGCCGGCAGGCTGGCGACGGCCGCCGCCGACCTGGGCGTCGAGGTGACGCTGCGCCCCGCCGACCCGGATCTGCTGTGACCGGGGAGGAGCGCGCGCCGGACGCCGAGGCGTACGCCGGCCTCGGCGGCTGGACCCCGGAGGCGCTGAGCGTGCCGGGTGAGGTGCGGGCGGTGGTCTCCGCGCCCGCTCCGGTGCTGAGTCGCGCCGGTGGGGAGGTGGATCCGACCGCCGAGGAGACCGTACGCCTGGCGGCGGACCTGGTCGCCACCATGCGGGTGTCGCCCGGCTGCGTGGGTCTGGCCGCGCCGCAGATCGGTGTGGGCGCGCAGGTCTTCGCGGTCGACGTGACCGGCCATCCCAAGGCGGTCACGGTGCACGGCACGTTCGTGCTGTGCAACGCCCGGGTGGTCGAGGCGTCGCGTTGGAAGGCGGGCCGGGAGGGGTGCATGTCGGTGCCGGACCTGACCGGTGACGTGAAGCGTGCCAGCCGGCTGGTCGTGGAGGGCGCGCTGCCGGGCACCGGGAAGGCGGTCCGGCTGGTGACCGACGGATTCGAGGCGCGGGCCCTCCAGCACGAGATCGACCACTGCGCCGGCCTGCTCTTCCTGGACCGGGTGGCCGGGGCGCACGCCGTCTACCAGCGCAAGGTCTACCTCTGAGCGGTGCCCTGCCGCCAACGTACCGTCCAATGTGGAGAAGGTGACCAGGTGCGGTGCCGATGGTTCGGCGCGTCGCGGCGGCGCGCTGCGCGGCGCGCGGCTACGGTGGGGGCATCATGCGTCTGACGGTCGGCCCCCTTTCACCCGCCGTGTACTGGCGGCGACGCGCCGTCGTACTCGGAGCGGGGCTTCTCTTCCTGATTGTCCTGCTCAACTCCTGCCTGGGATCGGACCGGAAACCCGGCACGTCCGGCGCCGCGCAGCCCACCTCGGGTGCGGCGACGCCGGGCGCGACACCGCAGGCGACGGAGACGGTGACGCCGCAGACCGGCGCGCCGTCGTCCGGCGCTTCGGGGGATCCGGCACCGTCGACGGGTGGCCCCGCGAGCGAAGCTCCGCCGGTCGCACCGGTGGCTCCGGTCGTGGACGACGGCACCTGCACGGACACCGAGATCACCGTCACCGCGCGGGCGCTGCCCGCCTCGGTGGTCCGGAACGCGACCGTCGACCTGCAACTGAGGATCAAGAACCGGTCCGAGCGTACGTGCAGCCGGGACGTCGGGGCCGCCGTGCAGGAGTTGTTCATCAAGTCGGGCGCGGAGACGATCTGGTCCTCCGACAAGTGCGGCACCGGCACCAGCACCGGCTCGGACGTGCAGTCCTTCACGCCCGGCCTCGAGCGCTCCTACCAGCTCGGCTGGAACGGCCGGGAGAGCACGCGGTGCGCCGACGGCGTGGCCGCCGGACCCAACCCGCCGCCCGGCACGTACCAGGTCTTCGCCCGGGTGGGCACCAAGCTCAGCGAGCCGGTGAAGATCACCGTCACCGGCTGATCCGCGAGCGCTGCGGGCGGGCGGAACGGCGACAGGCGGGGCACCGTCAGACGTAGCGCTCCAGGATGGACGCCTCGGCGAGCCGGGACAGCCCCTCCCGTACGCCCCGGGCCCGGGCGTCGCCGACGCCCTCGACGGCCTGGAGGTCCTCGACGGTGGCGCCGAGCAGCCGCTGCAGGCTGCCGAAGTGCACGACGAGCCGATCCACCACCGTTACCGGCAGCCGGGGCACCTTGGCCAGCAGCCGGAAGCCCCGGGGGCTCACCGCCGCGTCGAGGGCGTCGGAGGCGGCCGGGTAGCCGATGGCCTTGGCGACGGACACCAGGTCGATCAGCTCCGTGGCGCCGAGCAGGTCGAGCTCGACCAGGGCCTCGTCGAGGGTGCGGGACTTGCGCCCGCTGGGGAGGTAGTCCCGGATGACCAGGGTGCGGTCGGCGTCGACGCCGGCCATCAGCTCGTCGAGCTGGAGCGCCAGCAGGCGGCCGTCAGTGCCCAGCTCCACCACGTAGCCGGCGATCTCGTCGGCGATGCGCCGGACCATCTCCAGCCGCTGCACCACCGCGACGGCGTCGCGAACGGTGACCAGGTCCTCGATCTCCAGCGCGGAAAGTGTGCCGGACACCTCGTCGAGGCGCAGCTTGTACCGCTCCAGCGTGGCGAGGGCCTGGTTGGCGCGGGACAGGATGGCCGCCGAGTCGTCCAGCACGTGCCGCTGGCCGTTGACGTAGAGGCTGATGATCCGCATCGACTGGCTGACCGAGATGACCGGGTAGCCGGTCTGTCGGGCGACCCGCTCGGCGGTGCGGTGCCGGGTGCCGGACTCCTCCGTGGGGATGCTCGGGTCGGGCATCAGGTGCACGGCGGCACGGACGATGCGGGTGCCGTCGCTGGAGAGGACCACGGCGCCGTCCATCTTGCAGAGCTCACGGACGCGGGTGGCGGAGAACTCCACGTCGAGCGGGAAGCCGCCGGTGCAGAGCCCTTCGACGACCTTGTCGTAGCCGAGGACGATCAGCGCGCCCGTCCGGCCGCGCAGGATCCGCTCCAGGCCGTCGCGCAGGGCGGTGCCGGGAGCCATCAGCGCCAGGTTGGCCCGCAGCGGGTCGCCCGCCCCGCCGGCGGTGCCCCCGGTGACGGTCACGCTGATCGTGCGGGCGGGCGAGCCCACGGCGCCGGTGCGGGCGTGGGGCGTCGCGCCGGCAGGCTTGGTGGTATCGCGGTCGATCGGCACGTCGACAGTCTACGGACTGCCCTGCGGTGGGTGCTGTCGCGGTTACTGTGATGTGTCACTATGCCGGCTCCGGACTCGACCGCGACGCCTGACCGGCCTGTCCGGTATCGCCCGCCCGGTCCCGTCGGAATGCCACGGACGGTCACTCCGCCGACGCGCGGGCGACCGCCTGGAGCGCGGCGCGCACGTCGGTGACCTCGATCACCCGCATCTGTCCCGGGCCCGCCCCGGTGCTCTCCGGGCCGCAGCCGGGTGGTACGAGGGCCAGCCGGAAGCCCAGCCGGGCGGCCTCGGCCAGCCGCCGGGGCACCGCGCCCACCCGCCGCACCTCGCCGGTGAGCCCCACCTCGCCGATGGCCACCAGGTGGGGCGCGATGGCCAGGTTGAGCCCGCCGGAGGCGACCGCCAGGGCGACGGCCAGGTCGGCCGCCGGCTCCACCACCCGGATGCCACCCACCGTCGCCGCGAAGACCTCCCGGTCGTGCAGGGTGAGCCGCTCGGTGCGTCGTTGCAGCACCGCGAGCACCATCGCCAGGCGGGCCGAGTCGAGGCCGGACACCGTACGGCGGGGTGAGCCGGCGACCGTGGCGCCGATCAGCGCCTGGACCTCGGTCACCAGTGCCCGCCGTCCCTCCATCGCGACCGTCACGCAGGTGCCCGGCACCGGCTCGGAGTAGCGGGTCAGGAAGAGCCCGGAGGGGTCGGCGAGGCTGCTGATGCCGCCCTCGTGCATCTCGAAGCAGCCGACCTCGTCGGCGGCGCCGAACCGGTTCTTGACGCCGCGCACCAGCCGCAGCGAGGAGTGTTTGTCGCCCTCGAAGTGCAGGACCACGTCGACCAGGTGCTCCAGCACCCGGGGGCCGGCGACCTGGCCGTCCTTGGTGACGTGGCCGACCAGCACGGTGGCGACGCCGCGCTCCTTGGCGACCGAGACCAGGGCGGCGGTGACCGCGCGGACCTGGGTCACCCCGCCCGGCACGCCCTCGGTGCCGGTGGTGGAGATCGTCTGCACCGAGTCGAGCACGAGCAGGCCGGGCTTCACCGCGTCGAGGTGGCCGAGCACGGCCGCGAGGTCGCTCTCGGCGGCCAGGTAGAGCTGGTCGTGCAGGGTGCCCATCCGCTCGGCGCGCAGCCGGACCTGGCTGACCGACTCCTCACCGCTGACCACCAGCGAGGGGCTGCCGGCCCCGGCCGCCCACTGCTGTGCCACGTCGAGGAGCAGGGTGGACTTGCCCACCCCCGGCTCGCCGGCGAGCAGCACCACCGCGCCGGGGACCAGACCGCCGCCGAGCACCCGGTCGAGCTCGCTGACCCCGGTGGGGCGGGCCCGGGCGGGGGCGGCGCTGATGGTGGCGATCGGGCGGGCCGGCTCAGCCGGCATCCGGGAGCTGACCACCCGGCCGGAGACCGTCGGGCCGGTCACCGTGCACTCGACCACCGAGCCCCACTCGCCGCACTCCGGGCAGCGTCCCACCCACTTGGGCGGCTGGTGGCCGCAGGCGTCGCACTCGTAGGCGGGGCGGGGCTCGCGCGCGGCGGCACGGCCACGCCCGGCGCCGGCGCGCGGGGAGGTCGATCGGGAGGTGGTCACACCGGGACGTTAGCCCCCGCGTACGACGAAAACACCGCCGGCGTGGTGGTCACCACGCCGGCGGTGCCGGGTCGTACGCGAAGGGGTGGCGGTCAGTGGCCGCCGCCCTCGCCCTCCTGCCCGCCGCCCTCGTAGCCGCCCTCGCGCTCGATGATCGGCGAGGGGGGAGCGGCGGGGGTGAGCGGCACGGCCACCGGCGCGGGGCCGGTGACGGTGACGCCGTTGCCGAAGTCGAAGGTCAGGAAGACGTTCTGGCCCGAGCGCAGCGACTCGTTCAGCCCGATCAGCTGGAGCGTCTGCTGGCCCTCGGTGTTGAGCTGCACGTAGCTCAGCGGCGGGATCTCGATGCGCGCGGGCTGTCCGGCCGGCGCCGCCGGTGCGGCCGGGCTCTCGGTGGCCGACGGCGTGGCGCTCGGGCTGGCCGTCGGCGACGCCGACCCGGACGGCGAGGCGCTGGCGGCGGCGGTCTCGGACGGGCTGTCCGACGGCGACTGGTTCGGCGAGGCCGAGGGGATGGCCGAGGCGGACGGCGCGCCACCGGCGATGACGACCTCGCGGGCGCTCTCGGTGGTCACGGTGACCGTGACCGGGTTCTCGGAGTCGTTGTAGATCACGGCGTTGAGGGTGGCGTTGGCGCCCGCCTTGTAGCCGTCGACGCCCGGGAACTCGACCAGCAGGCCGCGGACGACGTAGTCGCCGTTGGCCGCGGACAGGTTCACGCCCTGGACCGACGGCTCCTTGTTGGCGGTCTCGGCGACCTGGCCGGTGCCGCACCCGGACAGCAGCAGCCCGGTGGTCACCGCCATCCCGGACAGCAGCAGGGCCGCCCGCCGGGAACCCCTGATCGAGCGCGTCACGTCGGTCCTCCTCGTCACGATCCACCCGGTCGTACGCCGGGCCCCGTGGCCCTGCCCGCGCAGACCGCGTTCCAGGGTAGTTGGGCCTGATCCACGCGTGCACGCCGACCCGGGGATGCCACCTGCCGGTGTGGCCGTCAGACCACCCGACCGCTCGTGACCAGCAGGACGACGTCGATGAGGGCCACCAGGATGACGGCCCGGAAGGCGGCCACCTGGCGGGCGCCGGCCCGGGCGGCGGCGCGTCCGGCGTACCAGCTCACCGGCGGCACCACGACGGCGGTCGCGACCGCGGCGAGACCGACGGTCGACGGCGGCCCCGGCGGCCCGAGGACCAGGATGGCGGTCGCCGCGAGCAGCAGCACGCCGGCCGCCACCCGGCTGCCGGCCGGTCCGAGCCGGTGCGGCAGCCCGCGCACCCCGGTCCGGGCGTCGTCAGCCAGGTCGGGCAGCACGTTGGCGAAGTGCGCGCCGGCACCGAGGAGGGCGCCGGCGCCGACCAGCCAGGCGGGCGGGGCCGGCGCGCCCGGCAGGGCCAGCACGATGAAGGCGGGCAGGGCTCCGAAGGAGATTGCGTACGGCAGCACCGAGAACGGGGTGGACTTCAGCGGCCAGTCGTAGAGCAGCGCGGAGACCAGGGCGAGGGTGACCCAGAAGGCCGCGACGGGGTTGGTGGTGAGGGCCAGCACCGGGGTGGCCAGCGCGGCCACCGCCGCCGCGACGGCCGTGCCGCGCCGCCCGACCGCGCCGGTGGCGACGGGTTTGTCGGTACGCCCCACCGCGGCGTCCCGGTCGGCGTCGAGCGCGTCGTTGGTCCAGCCGACGGCGAGTTGGCTCGCGGCGACGGTCAGCACCACCGCGCCGACGCCGGCCGGTCGGTGCCCCACCCCCCAGGCGAGCAGCCCGGAGACGGCGGTGACCGCGGCGCCCGGCTCCGGATGGCTCGCCCGGAGCAGTCCCAGCGTCCTCGCCCTGAACTGCCCTAGCACCGTTGACGACATGAGGAAAGTCTGGTCGTTGGGGGGTAGTCGTGTCACGCTCGGATCCATGCGAGACGCGGGCCGTACCCTGCCGCGCAACGATCCGCGCCAGTACGACGACCTGGCCGGCGAGTGGTGGCGTCCGGACGGCGCGTTCGCGATGCTGCACTGGTTGGCGGAGGCCCGCGCTGCCCTGGTGCCACCGGCGGCGCGTCCCGACGCCCTCCTGGTCGACCTCGGTTGCGGTGCCGGCCTGCTCGCCCCTCATCTGGCCGGCAAGGGCTACCGCCACGTGGGTGTGGACCTGACCCGGTCGGCCCTGCGTCAGGCCGCCGCGCACGGCGTCACCGTGGTCAACGCGGACGCCACCGCCGTCCCGCTCGCGGACGGCTGCGCCGACGTGGTGGCGGCCGGTGAACTGCTGGAGCACGTGCCCGACTGGCGACTGGCGGTGGCCGAGGCGTGTCGCCTGCTCCGCCCCGGCGGCCTGCTCGTCGTCGACACCCTCAACGACACCGCGCTGAGCCGACTGCTGGCCGTACGGGTCGCCGAGCGGCTGCCCACCGTGCCCCGGGGGATCCACGATCCACGGTTGTTCGTGGACGCCCGCGCGCTCGTCGCGGAGGCCCGCGGGCACGGCGTGGACCTACGACTGCGCGGCATCCGGCCGGCTGTGGGGGGCCTGCTCGCCTGGCTGGTCCGGCGGGCGCGCGGCGCTGAGGGTGGGACGGGCGGTCCGGCTCCCCGGATCGTGCCGACCTGGTCGACCGCCGTTCTCTACCAGGGTCGGGGGGTCCGAAAGGGATAGCGGGGTCGGCCCGGGGGTATGGGTACGCGCAAGAGGGGGTTGGATGACGCTGCACGCGCTGGAGGCGGCCCGCCGGTTGGCGCCGCGACTCGCCGCCCGGGCTGCCGGGCACGACCGGGACGGCTCGTTTCCGGTGGAGGACTTCCACGACCTGCGGGAGGCCGGGCTGTTCGGCCTGATGGTCCCTCGTGAGCTGGGTGGGGCGGGCGCGACCTTCGCCGAGTACGCGGCGGTCGCCACCGAGCTGGCCCGGGGAAACGGCGCGACCGCGCTGGTGTTCAACATGCACGCCTCGGTCACCGGTGCCCTCGGCGCGGTCACCGAGGAACTGGCCGAGGCGCTCGGCGTGCCGGACGAGGCGCTGGTCGCCCGGGACCGGCTGCTCCGCGCCGCGGCCCAGGGCTCCTGGTACGCGGTGGCGATGAGCGAGCGCGGCGCGGGCGCCCGACTCTCCCAGCTGAGCACGGTCTACGAGCCGGTCGAGGGCGGCTGGCGCATCAAGGGCAGCAAGACGTTCTGCTCCGGCGCGGGTCACGCGGACGGTTACCTGGTGGCCGCCCGCAGTGCCGCCGACCCGGCGGTGGTGTCCCAGTTCCTGGTGCCGGCCGGGCCGGAGGGCCTGACCGTCGAGCCCACCTGGGACGCGCTGGGCATGCGCGCGACCTCCTCGCACGACCTGCACCTGGACGTCACCGTGCCGGCCGACCGGCTGCTCGGCGGCGTGGAGGGGCTGGCCCTGGTGGTGGCGCAGCTGATGCCGCACTGGCTGGTGGCGAGCTATGCCGCCGTCTACGTCGGGGTGGCGCGCGCGGCGGTCGACGCGGCCGCCGAACACCTCAACGCCCGTAACCTCGCCGGCCTCCCGGCGGTCCGGGCCCGCCTCGGTCGCGCCGACGCGGCGGTCGCCGCGGCCGAGCTCGTGGTCGCCGAGGCGGCCCGGCGGGTCGACGAGGCGCCGGGGGACGCGGAGACGAACCGCTGGGTGTGGCGGGCCAAGCTCCTCGCCGGCACCACGGCGGCGGAGGTCGCCGCGTCCATGCTGGAGGCGGCGGGCACGTCGGCGACGCGACGCGGCCATCCGCTGGAGCGGCTCTACCGGGACGCGCGCTGCGGCTCGCTGCACCCGGCGACGTCCGACGTCTGCGCCGACTGGTTGGGCATCGCCGTCCTCGGCGGCGACCCGGACCGCGACGGATCGGCTCCCCGATGGTGAGGCCCCCGGCGACGGGCGGAGAGAGGCGGGCGACGTGGCCGTACCGGTGATCGCGGGGCTGGGGACGGCGCACCCGCCGTCCGCCCGGCAGGACGAACTGTGGGAGGGCTTCTTCTCGAAGCACTTCTCCGGCACCACCCGCGCGCTGGCCCAGCGGATCTTCGCCAACTCCGGCGTCACCCGCCGCCAGGCGGCCGTCAACCCCCTCCTGGAGGACGTGTCCGACTGGCCGACCGAGCGGCGGATGCGCCGCTACCAGGTGGAGGCGCTGCCGCTGGGCAAGGAGGCGGTGGGCCGGGCGCTCACCGCGGCCGGGCTGGCCGCCGGCGACATCGGGCTGTTCGTGGTGTGCTCCTGCACCGGGTACGCCACCCCCGGGCTGGACATCCTGCTCGCCCGCGACCTGGGCATGGCCCCGGGCACGCAGCGCATGTTCGTCGGTCACATGGGCTGTTACGCCGCTCTGCCGGGGCTGGGCGCCGCGAGCGACTTCGTGACCGCCCGGGGTCGACCCGCGCTGCTGCTCTGCGCGGAGCTGACCAGCCTGCACATCCAGCCCTCCACCGCGCGGGTCGACACGCAGCAGATCGTCTCCCACGCCCTGTTCTCCGACGCGGCCGTCGCCGCCGTGGTCGTGCCGGGCGGCCGGGGGTACGCGCTCCGCGAGGTCACCTCGGTCACCGACACGTCCACGGCCGACCACATGACCTGGGACGTCACCGACACCGGCTTCCGGATGGGCCTGTCGCCGAAGGTGCCGCAGGTGCTCTCCGGTCACGTCCGGGGCCTCGTCGAGGACCTGCTGACCCGGCACGGCGGCTCGGTGCCCGAGGTGGACGGTTGGGCGGTACACCCCGGCGGGCCGCGCATCCTCAACGTGGTGGAGCGGGAGCTGGCCCTGCCCCCCGAGGGGTTGGCGGCGTCCCGGGCCACCCTGGACGAGCACGGGAACTGTTCGTCGCCCACGGTGCTGCTGATCCTCGACCGTCTGCTCCGGGACCCCGCACCGCCGCGGCGGGTGGTGATGCTGGCGTTCGGGCCCGGGCTGACGCTCTACGCCGCACTGCTCGACCGGCAGGACTGAGCGGGCGGTTCCCGCCACCGTCCGGTTACCCTCGGCGCATGGACGCGGTGGACCGGCCGGTGGACGGCCCGGACGTGTCCGTCACCGGTCCGCGGCCGGGCGCGGCCGTGCTCACCGTCGCCACGCTGCTCGTGCTGGCCGCCGGCGGTTGGTGGTGGCGGGTGAACGAGCCGCCGACCGGCCCGGTGGTGGGAACGCCGTCGACGGCGACGACGGATCGGCCTGCCGAGAGTCCGCCCTTCACGGTCGACGTGGACTCCGGCATCGCCTACCGGACCGACCCGGACACCGGCCGGGTGACCCTCGTCGTGCCGCCGGACACCGATGGCACGACGCTGCACAGCTTCCCCGACACGGTGTGGCGGGAGCGGTCGGTGCTCACCCCGGCCGAGGGGATCGTCCGGCAGGCCCGGGCCGAGGCGGGCGAACGCCATCTGCTCCAGTTCCGCTGCACCGGTCCCGGTGAGCTGCTCGTGGTGGTGGACGGCGCGCGGGCGGCCGACCCGTTCACCGCCGGGTGCAACGGATCGACCACGTCGACCGAGGTGACCGGGGCCGGCGGTCCGTTCCAGGTCTCGCTGTCCGCCGCGGGCGCCGAGCCGCTCACGGTGGAGGCGCAGCTCGTCCTCCTGCCCTGAACGCCCGGCGGTGGCCGCGTCGGGGATCAGCCGGCCAGGCGGCTCAGGTCGGCGCGGTAGTCCTCGGCGGAGCGGATCTCGGGCACCACCTTCACCACCAGACCGTCCCGGTCGACCAGGACCGCCGTGGCGACACCGGGTCGGGCCGGGAGCTGGAGGAAGCCACGCAGGCCGCCGGCGGGGTCGGCGAGGGCCCGTACGTCCGCCCGGGACGGTCGCGCCGGGACGCGTACGGCCGGGTCGGTGTCGACGGTCACGACGGTGACGCCGTCCGGAGCGGCGACCGCGGCGTCGGCCAGCTCCTTCGCGCAGGCACAGCCGTCGACGAGGACGATGAGCGCGGGGAGCAGGCCGCGTAGCGGCACCGGGGAGCGGGTCTCGTCGACCAGGTCGAGGGCGGGCAGCGGCCGGCCGGTCAGGTCGGCGGGCGGCGCGTACGGGGCGGCGTTCGGTGGGGCGGCCCCGGTGCGGGCCGAGCGGGGCCAGGTGACGGCGATCAGGCCGGCGATCGTGGTCAGCAGGGCCACCAACAGGATCAGCACGGGCAGGGCCAGCGGGGAGCGGGCCCACGCCGAGCGGGTCGGCAGCCGTCGCGGCGCCACCGGCGGGCTCTCGGCCTGGGCCCGCGCGAGCAGCTCGCGACGGATCTCGTCGGCCTCGGCGGCCAGCGCGGAGGCGTCGTCGGGCACGATCACCCGCCCCCACTCGGGAGGCAGGTCCGGCAGGCCGGGGCCGTCTGCGTCGGGTTTGCCCATCGGACCCCCAGGACCGTCTCGGCGAGCGGACAGCGGCTCCCTCCAGCGTCCCGCACGGGGCCTCCTCCCGCTACACCTGGGCGTGTTCCCGTGCAGCGGGATACCATGGGGTGAGCGCATCGCCCTTGATCTCGACGTTCGGTCTCACTCGTACCGGGACGTCACCTGCACGTCACAGAGCGTGTTCGAACCTTCCGTTTGGCCGCCTGTCAAGCTGAAGAAATACCTCTCACAGGGCCCCTGAGCTGCGCCAACGGTCAGGACAGCGGTGAGACATCGGTGCCTGAGCGTGTTACCCTAGACACAGCGAAAGGGGTTTCGAACCTATGGTTTTCAGTGTCGGCGAGACCGTTGTTTACCCCCACCACGGGGCCGCACTCATCGAGGCAATCGAGACTCGGGTCATCAAGGGCGAGCCCAGGGAGTACCTCGTCCTGAGGGTCGCGCAGGGTGATCTGACTGTCCGGGTGCCCGCTGAGAACGCCGAGATCGTGGGTGTGCGTGAGGTGGTCGGCGAAGAGGGCCTCGGCAAGGTCTTCGACGTCCTCCGGGCTCCGCACACCGAGGAGCCGACCAACTGGTCGCGGCGTTACAAGGCGAATCTGGAGAAGCTGGCCTCCGGTAACCCGCTGAAGGTGGCCGAGGTCGTCCGCGACCTGTGGCGTCGGGAGCGGGAGCGGGGCCTGTCCGCGGGCGAGAAGCGCATGCTCGCCAAGGCCCGTGACATTCTCGTCGGCGAGGTCGCGCTGGCGGAGAAGAGCACCAAGGACGAGGCGGAGACGCTGCTCGACAAGGTCCTCACCGAGGCCTGATCCGCACAGCATCGTCGTACCCGATTCGTAGCGAACAAACCCGAGGACCGCGACGTGACCGCGCAGCTCAATCCGCGCGGTGACGTCGCGGTCCTCGTGCCTGCGGCGGGTGCCGGCGTACGACTGGGTCCCGGCCGTCCCAAGGCACTGCGGCTGCTGGCCGGCGAGCCGCTGCTCGTGCACGCGGTCCGACGGCTCGCCGCCGCCAGCTCGGTGCACACGATCGTGGTGGCCGCACCGGCCGCCGAGCTGGACGCCGTCCGCGAGCTGCTGGCGCCGGTCGCCCCGGTGACGGTGGTTGCCGGCGGCGCGGAGCGCCAGGCGTCCGTCGCCGCCGCCCTCGACGCCGTGCCGGCGGGCCCCGACATCGTCCTCGTGCACGACGCCGCCCGTGCGCTGACCCCGCCCGACCTCGTCGAGGCGGTCGCCGCGGCGGTGCGCGCCGGCCACGACGCCGTGATCCCGGTGCTGCCGGTGGTCGACACCGTCAAGGAGGTCGACGCCGACGAGGTGGTCCTCGGCACCGTCGACCGGTCCGCGCTGCGGGCGGTGCAGACACCGCAGGGCTTCCGGCGCACCGTGCTCACCACCGCGCACGCCGCCGCGTCCGACCCGCTCACCGACGACGCCGGCCTGGTCGAGAAGCTGGGCGTCGCCGTGCGCTGTGTCCCCGGCTCGGAGTACGCGCTGAAGGTCACCCGTCCGTTCGACCTCGCGCTGGCCGAGCACCTGCTGGCCGCCGGCGCGTGACGCGTACCCTCTGGTCGTGATCGTTCCCCGGGTGGCCATCGGCACCGACGTGCACGCCTTCGAAGCCGGCCGGCCGTGCCAGGTGGCCGGCCTGCACTGGCCCGACCAGGACGGCCTGGCCGGGCACTCGGACGCCGACGTGGCCGCGCACGCCGCCTGCAACGCCCTGCTCTCGGCCGCCGGCCTGGGTGACCTGGGGGCGAACTTCGGGGTGGGTCAGCCGGAGTGGGCCGGCGCCTCGGGCGTCGCCCTGCTGGCCGAGAGCGCCCGCCGGGTGCGCGCCGCCGGCTACGCGATCGGCAACGTGTCGGTCCAGGTGGTCGGCAACCGACCGAAGATCGGCCCGCGCCGGGAGGAGGCCCAGCGGGTGCTCTCCGACGCGGTCGGCGCTCCGGTCACCGTCTCTGCCGCCACCACCGACGGCCTCGGCTTCACCGGCCGCGGCGAGGGGTTGGCCGGCATCGCGGTGGCCCTGGTGTACGAGGCGCCGGCCGCCTGACCCCGCGCCCGCTCTACGCGGACGCGGGGCCGTTTGCGGCCGGTCAGTCGACGTCCGTGCAGACGTTGTGGGTGGTGCCGCGCACCATCGTGATGGTCTTGTCGTAGGTCGGGGTGAACTCGACGACGAACTGTCCGTCGACGATCCACAGGCCGCGCGGCAGCGAGCCGGCGTTCTCCCGAAAGCCGAGCAGCACCGGGCCGGTCACGTACCAGGTCATCGAGCCGTCCCGGGCGTACTCGACCAGGGAGGTGCCGCTCGCGTCGGCCGTGGAGGTGGCCCCGGTCTCCAGGTTCGTCACCCGGTTGATCAGGTCACCGGTGTACAGCTCACGTCGTGGGGTGCCGTCCGGATAGGTGTCCAGCACCAGCTTGCGGACCTCGTCCACGATCGGCTGGACGCGTACGGCGAAGTCGCACCTCGCCCCCGCGGGCAGCTCGAACGCCTCCTGGGGCGCCGGCACCCAACCACCGGTCGCCGACGCGGACGCGGCGCTCGGCACGGTCGCGGCAAGGACGATCGCCGCCAGCGCCGTTGCGATGCTCCTCTTCCAACGCATGATCACTCCAACTGGTTCGGTGAGCGGACCGGACCAGGATCGCCAGCCGCGCTCACCACGTCCTCACCGTGCGCGTCCGGCGGAGCGGGCCGCACGCCCGCTGACCACGCCGTCGCCGGGGCGGCTCACCATCGGCTGACCGGCCCGACAACCGTCGGCGGGGTCCAGGTGGTCCCCACAAGCATGGAATTCCGACTGCTCGGCCCGTTCGAGGCGCGTCACGACGGCCACCCCATCGAACTTGGCAGCCGTCGTCAGGAGCGGTGCCTTCTTGGCGTCCTGCTGCTGGAGGCGGGGCGGCTGGTCAGCACCGACCGGCTCATCGACCTGCTCTGGAACGACCGCCCGCCGGCCTCGGCCCGCAGTGTCGTCCACACGTACGTCGGTCGGCTCCGCGGGTCGTTGGCGCCGTACGCGGTCGAGATCACCACCCGCGGGGACGGCTATCTCGTCGAGGTTCACGGGCACCGGGTCGACGTCGCGGAGTTCCGCGAGCTCGCGCACCGGGCCGGGGACACGACGGACCCGGCCGAGCGGGTACGGCTGCTGGACCGGGCGTTGGCGCTCTGGCGGGGTCCGCTGCTCGCCGACACGGCCGACGAGGAGTTGCGGGAGAGGCTGCACGGCCCGGTCGAGGAGCTCCGGCTGGCCCGGCTGGCGTTGGGACAGCACGCCCGGGCGATCGGCGAGCTGACCCCGCTGGTCGACCGGCACCGGACCCGGGAGCAACTGGTGTCCGTCCTGATGACCGCCCTGCACCGGGGCGGGCGTCAGGCTGACGCGCTACGGCTCTACCGGAGCACCCGGCAGGCGCTCGTGGACGACCTCGGCGTCGAACCGGGGACGAGGCTGCGGGAGGTGCACCGGTGGATCCTCCGCGACGACCGCCGGCTCGACCGGCCCGGGCGGCCGGTGTACGAGGTACGGGTTCGCGACGAGGCCCTGCCGTGGAGCGTCGGCGGCCACCCGGCGCTGGAGTTCTGCAACACCTTCGCCGGGTGGGGACACGAGCCGCCGCTGCCCGGCTCCGAGTGGCTGCGCGGGTACCGGACCCTGGCGGTCTGGAGCGGCCACGTCGGGCTGACCGACGAGGTGGCGGTCGGTCGACTGCTGGAGCTGGCGCGGCGGAATCCGGGCGAGGCCGACCGCGTCCTGGAGCAGGCCCGTGCGCTGCGTGCCCGGCTCTACGCCTGCCTGACCGATCCGGGCGACCGACGGGCCTTCGACGACGTGGCCCGGCACGCCGAGGCCGCCGCGAAGGCGCTGGTGTTCCGGCGCGACTCCGGCGGCGGCGGCCGGTGGTGGCCGGACCTGGCGGCGGGGCTCCGACTGCCCGTGCACGCCGCCGCGTGGAGCGCCGCCCAGCTGCTGACGGATCCCCGTCGCCGCACCGTCCGGGCGTGCCCGGACGAGCGGTGCGGCTGGCTGTTCCTCGACGACGACGCGATGCGGCGCTGGTGCAGCCTCGCCACCTGCGGCCGGCCGCCCGCCGGCGCGCCGTGCCGGAGCGCCTGACCGGCCGCTGCGAATCCGGTTCGGCGCCGGTGGGGAGACGCTGCTCGGCAACCCGGGCGGAGGCCGGCTAGGCTCGCCGCGATGTCCAGTGACCCCACCTCCGACCGGTCCGCCGCCGACGGTTACGTCGAGCGGGCCCTCCTCCTGGCCGAGCTGGGCCGGTACGACGAGGCCGCGGCCGAGCTGGGCTACGCGGTCGCCCTCGAACCCGGCAACGCGCAGGCCCTGACCGCGCTGTCCCGGGTGCACCTCGCGGCCGGCCGCCCGGCCGAGGCCCTGAGCGCGGCCGACGCCGCCGTCGCCGTCGCACCGGACGCGATCCCGCCGCTGGTCGCGCGGGCGCTGGCCCTCGCCGACCAGGAGGAGTACGCCGAGGCGGCCCGAACCGCCGACCGGATCCTGGCGCTCGGGCCGGACGACGCGTACGCCCAGCGGAGCGCCGCGGCGATCCTCGCCGGCTCGCGCAACGGCCAGCCGGCGCTGAACGCGGCCTGGCGCGGGGTGGAACTGGCTCCCGAGGAACCGCAGGCGCACCTGGTGCTGGGTCTGGTGGCGGCGAACATGCAGCTGTTCGACCTGGCCGAGCGGGCCTACCGGGAGGCGCTGCGCCTGGACCCGCAGCTGGCCGAGGCGCGGCACGACATCGGTGTGCTGCGGCTGGAGCAGCGGCGCTGGAGCGAGGCGCTGGAACACCTCGCCGAGGCCGCCGCGATCAGCCCGGGCCGCGTGGACTCGGGGCGGACCATCTCGGCCGGCGTCCGCCAGTTCGTGATCTACGGGGCCGGCTGGTCCCTGATCACCACCGTGCTGATCGCGTGCCTCGCTCCGGGCAGCGGAGGGCTGTCGCGGTTCGCCGCGTTCGTCGCGGCGCTCGGCGGGGCGCTGGTGGTGTGGCGGCAGGCCGCGAAGCTGCCCGGCCTGGCCCGTACGGTGCTGCCCGGCCTGCTCCGCTCGGACCGGAGCCTGGCCCTGGCGGTGTACGCGGCGGCAGCCGCACCGGCCTTCATCCTGCTCTACGCGCTGGTCGGCACCCCGTGGCCGCTGGTCCTGGCGATCGTCGCCGCCGCTCTGGCCGAGATCACCGTCTTCTCCCGCCGCCTCGCCTGAGCCGCCCGGTCAGGGGCGGCGGGCCCAGGTCCAGGCGTACGCGTCGTCCTCGCACGCGGTGGCCGCGTCGCACAGGTCCAGCGGGCGGAACGTGTCGACCATGACGGCCAGCTCGTCGAAGAAGTCGGCCCCGATGGACCGCTCGGCCGCGCCCGGCTGGGGACCGTGCGTGAACCCGGACGGGTGCAGCGAGATCGAGCCCTGCTCGATGCCGGAGCCGCGCCGCGCCTCGTAGTTGCCGCCGGTGTAGAAGAGCATCTCGTCGGAGTCGACGTTGTGGTGGTTGTACGGCACCGGGATGGCGTCCGGGTGGTAGTCCACCTTGCGCGGCACGAACGAGCAGATCACGAAGTTCGGGCCCTGGAAGGTCTGGTGCACGGGCGGCGGCTGGTGGATCCGGCCGGTGATCGGTTCGAAGTCGTGGATGGAGAACGCCCACGGGTACATGTGCCCGTCCCAGCCGACCACGTCGAACGGGTGGTTGGCGTAGACATACCGCGTCCAACCGCGCCGGTGCCGGACCAGCACCTCGACGTCGGTCCCGTCGACCAGCAGCGGCGCGTCCGGTCCCCGGACGTCCCGCTCGCAGTACGGCGCGTGTTCCAGGAACTGTCCGCGCACGGAGAGGTAGCGCTTGGGCGGGCCGATGTGCCCGTTCGCCTCGATGGCGAGGAGCCGCACCGGGGAGTCACCGGTCGGGACGAGCCGGTGGATCGTCGACGTCGGGATGACCACGTAGTCACCGGCCACCGCGTCGAGCACGCCGAACGTGGACTCGACCCGCAGGGTCCCCGACTCGACGTACAGGCAGTGGTCGCCGGTGGCGTCCCGGAAGAGGGGGGACGGCCGGTCGGCCACCACGTACGCGATGCGGACGTCGTCGTTGGCGAGCAGGTGACGCCGGCCGAGGACGGGGTCGGCTCCGCTGGCGTCGAGCTTGTGGGTGCGCAGGTGGCGGGGCTTGAGCGGCAGGTTCGGCGTACGGGTGACAGCCGGCGGGGTGAACTCCTCGGCGGCCATGATCGCGGTCGGCGCGTACCGGTGGTAGAGCAGGGAGGAGTCGGACGAGAAGCCCTCCTGACCCATCAGCTCCTCGGCGTAGAGGCTGCCGTCGGGCTGCCGGAACTGGGTGTGGCGTTTGCGCGGCACCTCGCCGACGCTGCGGTAGTACGGCATGCTCGCCTCCCGGGGTCGTCCCTGCCTCGACCGGATGGCGTCCGATATTCGGACGCTGTTGTCCGTTCCTTGTAGCGTCCCGTACATTCTTGTGTCGTGTCAACGCAGGTGCCCGCACTGCTCCACGGCCTGGTCGACGACGCCGCCGTCTTCCCGCCCGGCAGCTCGCCGCTGCCCGAGGCCGTCGTCGCGCACCGCGCCCACCGCGCCTCCTGGTACGCCGACCTGGTCGGTCCGCTCCTGGTGCCCGCCTCCGCGGTCGTCGCGGGCGACCTGGGCAAGCTGGTCGACCCCGGCTTCGTCGTCGGCCTGATCGGCGACACCGGCATCGAGGGGCTACCCGCCGCGCTGTCCCTGCTCGCCGGGGACGGGATCGTCGTCCGGCAGGTCGAGGTGGCGGTCGCCAAGCGCGGCGAGGACCCGCAGGCCGGCCTCGCCCACCTGCTGACGCTCGCCCGGTCGTGGCACCTCGACGTCTACGCCGAGATACCGCTGACCTTCGGGCTGTCGGGCGCGCTGGACACCGTGGCCGAGGCGCGGGCCGCCGGGCTGCCGGTCGCCGCGAAGTTCCGGACCGGCGGGCTGGCCGCCGAACTCTTCCCGACGCCGGCGGAGCTGGCCAACGTGATCTCCGCCTGCCGCGACCGTGCGGTGCCCTTCAAGCTCACCGCCGGCCTGCACCACGCGGTGCGCCACCTGGACCCGGTGACCGGCTTCACCCACCACGGCTTCGCCAACGTGCTCGCCGCCGCACTCGCCGCGGCCGAGGGCGCCGGGGTGGCACGCGTCGCCGAACTGCTCACCGCCACCGATCCGCGACCGCTGCTCCAGGCCGTCGAGGGGCGGGCCGACACGGCGCGTCCACTGTGGGTGGGCTTCGGCTCGTGCAGCATTCTGGAACCACTGACCGATCTGATCCGGCTTGGGCTGGTGAACGGGGGCTTTACGGCATGAGCTGGGTGACGGGTGCCGACGGTTCGGCGTACGGGGTGGCCAACCTGCCGTACGGGGTGTTCCGCCGGCCGGCGGAGGAACCCCGCGTCGGCGTACGCGTCTCCGATTTCGTGCTGGACCTCGGCGGCGCGGAGGCCGCCGGGCTGGTCCTCGCCGCCGGGGCGCTCGGCCGGCCCTCGCTCAACGACTTCATGGCCCTCGGCCGGCCACAGTGGACGGCGGTCCGGCAGCGGGTGACCGAGCTGCTCACCGACGACGCCCACCGGGCCGACGTGGAGCCGCTGCTGGTGCCGCTGGAGCAGGTGGAGCTGCTGCTTCCGTTCGAGGTGGCGGACTACGTCGACTTCTACTCGTCGGAGCACCACGCGTCCAACGTCGGCCAGATCTTCCGGCCGGGCCAGCCGCCGCTGCTGCCCAACTGGAAGCACCTGCCGATCGGCTACCACGGACGCGCCGGCACCGTCGTGGTCTCCGGCACGCCGGTGGTGCGGCCGACCGGCCAGCGGGCCACCCCGCAGGGCCCGGTCTCCGGCCCGTCGGTACGCCTCGACATCGAGGCCGAGGTCGGCTTCGTGGTCGGTGTGCCGAGCCCGCTGGGCAGTCGCGTCCCGGTCGACGACTTCGCCGACCACGTCTTCGGCGTGGTGCTCGTCAACGACTGGTCCGCCCGGGACATCCAGGCGTGGGAGTACCAGCCGCTCGGCCCGTTCCTGGGCAAGTCCTTCGCCACGTCGGTCTCCGCCTGGGTGACTCCGCTCGACGCCCTGGGCGCCGCCTTCGTGCCGGCACCGGACCAGGACCCGCCGGTCGCCAACTACCTGTCCGACGTGCCCCACCTGGGGCTGGACCTGACCCTCGCGGTGGAGTGGAACGGCGAGCGGGTCGCCGAGCCGCCCTTCGCCACCATGTACTGGACGCCCGCCCAGCAGTTGGCCCACCTCACCGTCAACGGCGCCTCGCTGCGTACCGGCGACCTGTACGCCTCCGGCACCGTCTCCGGCCCGGAACGCGGGCAGGTCGGCTCGTTCCTGGAACTCACCTGGGGCGGCACCGAGCCGGTGAAGCTCTCCGACGGTGCCACCCGCACGTTCCTTGAGGACGGCGACACCGTCACCATCACCGCCACCGCGCCCGGCCCGGACGGCACCACCATCGCCCTCGGCGAGGTGTCGGGCACGATCCTGCCGGCGCGCTGACCCGGTCGCACAGGAGGTCCGACCCCGGAGCGCCGTTGCGCCGTTGATCGTCCGGATTCCGTCGCCACGCCGCGCCGGACCGGGACGGCTCCCGTCCGGTTCCCGGACCCGGCTCCGGCTGGCGTCCCGTCGGACAGGAGAGTGACGATGAACGATCTCGCGGGCGCGATCTGGCGCACCAGCAGCCGCTCGAACGACCAGGGTCTCTGCGTGGAGGTGGCCGACAACCTGGTCGGCGTCCTCGGCGTGGTGGCCGTACGCGACTCGAAGGACCAGGCCGGTCCCACGCTCGCGGTCAGCCCGCCGGGGTGGGACGCGTTCGTCCGGGCGATCCGGGTCGGTCAGTTCCGGTCCTGACCGCGCGGCCGGTCGTGCTGCGTACGGGGTTCCCGGAGGTGGGAATTTCCGCTTCGGGGACCCCGCACCGCGCTCACCCGGCGTACCGTCGACGCCACGGGAGGTGGCATGTCGACGGTGACGGCAACGGAACTCATCGAGGCGCAGGCCGCCGACCTGTGGCGTCTGCTGACCGACCTGGGCCTGCGCTCCGGCCGGCCGGGTGCCGTCGGCCCGGTCGAGGTCCTCACCACCGGCCGGTTCGGGCCGGGCACGGCCTGGCGGGAGACCCGCAGCCACGCCGACGGCTCACCGCTGGTCGAGGAGTTCGTGGTGATCGAGGAGCAGCCGCGGCACCGGCTGGTGCTCAGCTCGCCCGGCGCCGGCGTCGACTACCGGATCACCTGGACGCTGCGCCCGGTGGAACGGCGTGGCCGTGGCTGCACCGCTGTGACGGTCACGCAGGAGGCGGTGCCCGTCGCGCCGTACGGCCGCGTGGTGGCGTTCCTGCTCGGCGGGCTCGCCGCCCGGGCGGGCGAGGGCGCGCTCCGTCGTGACCTCGCCGACCTCGCCGCCGCCGCCCGTCGCCGCACCACCGAGGCGGCCTGACCGCCCACCACCTGACCGGTGCCCGTCGCCCGGCGCTGGGTAGGGTGCCGGACGGAGGTGCGCATGGGGTTCCCGAAAGGCCGGCGTCGGCTCGTACTTGCCGTCGCCGTGCTGCTCGCCGCCGTCGTGGCCGGGGCCGTGGTCTGGCGGGTACTCGCACCCGCCGAGGTGAGCACCCCCGCCCGCGGCGCCTACCCGGCGGCGCCCACGCCGACGCCCGGCGTGGTCGCCCGGCTGCCGGTCGCCCCGCTGATCGTGGACGGTCGTCTCCGGGTGTACGCGGGGAACCGCCAGGTCTACGCCGACCGGCCGGTGCACAACCGCTACCGCGCCACCCCGTACTGGTCGTACCGCCGCTGGCCGGCGACCCTGGAAGGGGTGGTGAGCACCGGCACGACGGTGGTGAGCCGCTGGTCGGACGGGCGGCTGGTGGGCCTGGACGCGCGTACCGGCCGGGTGTCCTGGTCCGTCGACGGACCGGAACCGGTCGGCGATCCGACGGTGCGACGCACGCGCGCGGCGACCGTGTGGGAACCCCGCGGCCTGTTCGTCACGGAGCCGGCCGGTGGCCCTCCGGTGGTCGTGTCCGGGGGGCGGGGCCGGATGGTCGCCGTCGATCCGGCCGGCGGCCGGGAACTCTGGCGGACCGACGTGGACGCCGGATGTCGCGACACGCTCGGCACCACGTCGACCGGCCGGCTGGTCACGGTGGACGGATGCGCGGGGCCGGCCGTCGTGGAGTTCACCGACGCCGCCACCGGCACGGTGGGTGCCCGCTGGCGCCCGCCGGGGGCCGCCGACGAGCTGATGGTGACCCTGCTGGGGTGCCGGTCCGGCCGTTCCGGCTGCGCCGGCCTGCGTACCGCCGGGCCGGAGGACGGCACGGGTCAGGGCTGGCTGCTCGGCGACGCCGCTCCCGTCGCCGCGCCGAGCCTGGATGCGGCCGGCGCGGAGCTGGCCGGGGAGGTCGCGGTCGCCGTCACCGACGGGGCGCTGGTGGGACGCGCGGCGCGGACGGGTGCCGAGTTGTGGCGGCGGGGCGGCCTGGGCGAGGCCCGGGTGATCGCCGTCCAGCCCGGCCGGGTGCACGTGCTGACCCCGGCGAACGACCTCCTGACCGTGGACCCCGCCACCGGGACGCAGCGGTCGTGGTTCGTGTTGAACATCGGGTCGGACGGGACGGGTTGGGCGGCCGGAAAGGTGCACGCGGCGTACGGTTTCGTCGCGGTGGAGCGACTCCGGAGGCCGGTCGACCCGGAGGGGGAGGACCGGCTCTACTTCTACAACTCGGAGCCGGTGATCCTGGCGGCGACGTGAAAACCCGGCCTGATGGATAAAAAGGACATAAGGTACCAATGGCCGCACAGATGTTCCGCGTGCTCCCGGGCCGGTCCGCTAGGGGATGGCGGACCGGCCCGGTCACCACGCCGGTGCGCCCGTCTCAGGCCAGCGCCGCCTCGGCGGCCGCCAGGAAGGCGTCGTTCTCCGCGGGGGTGCCGATGGTGACCCGGACGCCGTCGCCGGGGAACGGCCGCACGATCACGCCCCGCGACTCGCACGCCTTGCCGAAGTCCACGGCCCGGTCGCCGAGCGGCAGCCAGACGAAGTTCGCCTGGCTGGTGGGCACGTCCGGGACGAGCTTGCGCAGCGCCTCGGTGACCCGGTCGCGCTCGGCGACGACAAGCGCGCACCGCCGCTCGACCTCGGCGGCCTGTGCGAGCGCCGCCAGCGCGCCGGCCTGGGCGGCCATGCTGGTGGAGAAGGGCGTGACCACCTTGCGTACCGCCCCGGCGACCGCCGGCTGGGCGGCCAGGAAGCCGATCCGCAGACCGGCCAGGCCCCATGCCTTGGACAGCGTGCGCAGCACGGCCACGTTGGGCCGGTCGAGGTAGGTCAGGCCGTCGGGCACCTCGGGATCGGTGACGAACTCCCGGTACGCCTCGTCGATGACCACCAGCACGTCGTCGGGGACCGCGTCGAGGAAGCGGTCCAGCTCGGCCCGGCGTACCGCCGTGCCGGTCGGGTTGTTCGGGTTGCAGACCAGGATCATCCGCGTCCGGTCGGTCACCGCCGAGGCCATCGCGTCCAGGTCGTGCCCGTGCCCGGCGTCGTTCGGGACCCGCACGCTGGTCGCGCCGCTGGTCGCCGCGATGATCGGGTACGCCTCGAACGAGCGCCACGAGTAGAGCAGTTCGTCGCCGGGCAGGCAGGTGGCCCGGACCAGGTGTTCGGCCAGCGCCACCGACCCGCATCCGGTGGCGACCTGCTCGACGTCGACCGCGTACCGCTCGGCCAGTGCCTCGCGGAGCGCCACCACGCCCATGTCCGGGTAGCGGTGCACCCCGGCGGCGGCCTCTGCGACCGCCTCCACCACGCCGGGCAGCGGGCCGTACGGCACCTCGTTGCTGGCCAGCTTGATCGCCTCGGACAGGCCCAGCTCGCGCGCCAGGTCGGCGGGGCTGCGCCCGGGTACGTAGTTGGGCAGCGCGTCGAGGTCGGCGCGGGTGAGACGCAGCGCCGGCTGGTGACGTCCGGTGTCGGTCATGGGGTGTCTCCCGGGGGTTCGGAGCGGTCCTTCGGGGTGGTACGGGGGGTGCGGCGGTCCTGGACCACCACCGTCTGCGCCCGCTTGTCGTGCAGGGCCTGGCGCAGCGGGTGGTCGAAGAGCGGGGACAACGCGTCGAGGAGTTGCAGGGCGAAGCCGAGGCAGAAGCAGGGCCAGAGCAGGGTGGGCAGGCCGAGGGTGTTCCACCGGCGCAGCGCGCGGCCGAACCCGAGCGGCTCGTCGGCGGCGATCGGCACCGCCCGGATGCCCAGCAGCCGCTTGCCGAGGGTCTGCCCGCCGGACGCCATGGACGGCACCTCGTACGCCAGCCACAGCGCGGCGGCGATCAGCAGGATGACGATGAGCAACGAGTCGGCCTGCTGGCCCGGCTCGGGCAGCGGGTCGGTCGTCGTCTCCCGGGCCTCCACGCGACGCCACCACTCGGCGAAGGTCGGTTCGAGTTCCCGTGCCAGTCGCCAGACGAACCAGCCGTTGACGACGGCGTTGAGCGCGAAGACGATCGCGAAGTCGATCAGGCGGGCTACCAGCCGGGCGCCGTACCCGGCCAGCGGCAGTCCGTGCGGCCGGGGCTCCGGTGGGCGTACCGGCCACGCACCGGCCTGCCATCCCGGCGGCGGTCCGTAGCCGGGGTACGGCTGCCCGGGGTACGGCTGGCCCGGGTGAGGTTGGCCCGGGTGGGGCTGGCCCGGCCCGGTCGTCGGGCTGACCGGGTACGGCCGGGCCGACGCGGGAGCCGGTTGCGGAGCCGCGGGGGACGACGGCGTCGCGGCCGGTGCCGGCGGTGCGGGTGGCTCCTCCGGGGGCGGGCCGGCCGGCGGCGTGGCGTCCACCGGGATGGGCGCGCCGATCCAGCCCTCGCCGTCCCAGTACCGCCGGGTGTCGGGGTCGGCCGGGTCCACGTACCAACCGGGTGCGATGCTCACGTCGCCGCCTTGCTGTGCTCGTTCACGCAGCAACCTTAACGACGGCGCCGCGCGGGGAAGCCGAGGCCGTGTTGGCGACAGCTTCGGGGAAGATGCTGGCTGCGGCGCCGGGGAGGGAGCATCTTCCCCGAAGCTGTCGACGGAACCGCCGGCGGTACGGGGTGCGGCGGCGCGTCAGAGGTTGCCGCGCTTCTCCTGCTCACGCTCGATGGCCTCGAAGAGGGCCTTGAAGTTGCCCTTGCCGAAGCCGAGCGAGCCGTGCCGCTCGATCAGCTCGAAGAAGACCGTCGGGCGGTCCTGCACCGGCTTGGTGAAGATCTGGAGCAGGTACCCGTCCTCGTCCCGGTCGACCAGGATCTTGCGGGACTTCAGCTCCTCGATCGGCACCCGCACCTTGCCGATGCGGGCGCGCAGCTCCGGGTCGTCGTAGTACGAGTCCGGGGTCTCCAGGAACTCGACGCCGGCCGCGCGCATCGCGTCGACGCTGGCCAGGATGTCGTTGGTGGCCACGGCGATGTGCTGGGCGCCCGGGCCCTGGTAGAACTCCAGGTACTCGTCGATCTGCGACTTCTTGCGGGCGATCGCCGGCTCGTTGAGCGGGAACTTCACCTTGCGGGTGCCGCTCGCGACGACCTTGCTCATCAGCGCCGAGTAGTCGGTGGCGATGTCGTCGCCGATGAACTCCGCCATGTTCGAGAAGCCCATGACCCGCTTGTAGAAGTCGACCCACTCGTCCATGCGGCCCAGCTCGACGTTGCCGACGACGTGGTCGACCGCCTGGAAGAAGCGCTTCGGCTGGAGGCCGGCGTCGATCATCGGCTGCCGGTCCACGATCGGCTTGCGGGCCACGAAGCCGGGCAGGAACGGGCCGGTGTAGCGGGACCGGTCGACAAGCGTGTGCCGGGTGTCGCCGTACGCGGCGATGGCGGCCATCCGGACGGTGCCGTGCTCGTCGCTGACGTCGTGCGGCTCGACCAGGCCGGTCGCGCCCTGCGCGGTGGCGTGGGCGTAGGCCGCGTCGACATCCGGCACCTCCAGCGCGATGTCCGAGACACCGTCGCTGTGCTTCGTCACGTGCTCGGCGAGGGAAGCGTCCGGGCGGACCGCGCCGGTCAGCACGAACCGGGCCGAGCCGCTGGTCAGCACGTACTGGGCATGGTCGCGGTAACCCTGCTCGGGCCCCCGGTACGCCACGCAGGTCATGCCGAACGCGGTGGAGTAGTAGTGCGCGGCCTGCTTGGCGTTGCCGACCAGGAAGTGCACGTGGTCCAGGCCCTTGACCGGGAACGGGTCGTGGCTGATGTCGTGGTCGACGGCGCCGACCAGCCGGTCGACGTCGACCTCCTCGGTCGACTGGGGTCGGTCGATCGCCTGGGTCATGGTGGCCTCCCTCGCGTACCGGCCGGCCTCGTGGGCCGCCCTTTTCCGGTGCTTCTTCCGCGAATATCGCGGGGTCGGCGCGTACTGGGCAACTGTCGCCAAAATGGCTGGTCAGGTTGCACAAGGAGTAGGGTCGGACCCCGTGAACACTGGTCAGGATGTACAGCTCGACGCGCTGGACGCGCGACTGATCGAACTGCTCGCCGAGGAGCCCCGGATCGGGGTGCTGGAGTGCTCGCGGCGGCTCGGGGTGGCCCGCGGCACCGTCCAGGCCCGTCTGGACAAGCTCCTCGACCGGGGCGTCGTGGGCGGCTTCGGCCCGGAGGTGTCGCCCGCCGCCATCGGGTTCACCGTGACGAGCTTCGTGACGCTGGAGATCAGCCAGCGGCACGGTCACGATCCGGTCACCCGGCACCTGGCGGGGATCCCCGAGGTGCTGGAGGCGCACACCATCACCGGCTCCAGCGACCTGCTCTGCCGGATCGTGGCCCGCTCCAACACCGATCTCCAGCGGGTGATCGACCAGATCGTCTCGTACGAGGGGATCCGGCGGGCGTCGACCATCATCGCCCTGGCCGAGCAGATCCCGTACCGGGTGCTGCCCCTCGTACGCTCCGCCGCGGCAGGCAAGGTGTAAGGAAGGGCCCCCGCTTAACGCCTGCGGTAGAGGAAGGGCCCCTTCTTAACCGCCTCAGCCGCTGGCGAGGGCGTCGCCGAGCGGGGTGCGGCGGTAGAGGACGGTCCGGCCGGCGCGGGTGCCGGCGACCAGCCCGGCGGTGCGCAGTACGGCGAGGTGGTCGCCCACCCCGCCCAGGCTCAGGCCGAGCTGGGCGACGAGCTGGCTGGTGGTGGCCGGTACGGCCAGGGCCCGCAGCACCGCCGCCCGGCCCCGCCCGACCAGCCGGTCCAGCGCGTCCTCCGGGCGGCCCGGGTCCGGTGGGCCGAGCAGCTCCGCGATCCCGGAGGCCCGGTAGACGATCGCGAACGGCCACGGCGGGTCGACATAGTTGATCATGCTGCCGAAGACGGTAGGGATGAAGAGGAGTCCCTGACCGTCCAGCGAACACGTGCGCGGGTTGGCGTCGGCCACCTCGATCGCCCCCAGGTCGCCGTCCGCGACCCACCGCAGCCGCGGGTCCAGGTCCGCGACGGCCGCACCCCAGCCGTACGCGAGCAGCCGGCCGGCCCGGTGCAGCAGGTCCCGCTCCAGGATGGCCCGCAGCCGGGGCCAGTCCGGCTCGACCAGCGTCGCCCAGGCCGCCTCGATCGCTTCGGCCAGCAGGTCCACCACGTCCGCCGAGTCGAAGATCCGCCGGGCGTACGCCGGGGGCGCGCGATGGCCGGCGAGGTTGCGCCGCAGTTCGTCGCGGGCCTGTGCCAGTGGGGTGGCCCGTACCACGGCCACCTCGTCGGCGAAGGTGCGACCGGTGCCGGCCGGCGGGGGCTGGATGAAGTCCGCGTTGTAGCCGCCCCGGCGCAGCAGGGCCAGGAACGCCCCGACCGCCGGCCGCTCCCGGCGCAGCCGCTCGTAGGCCGGACGGACCCGGGCCACCCAGGGTGCCAGGGCGGGCGTGGAGCGCTGACCGGCGCACAGCCGCAGCGCCGACACCGCCTCGCCCAGTGGGGAGATCCCGTACCGGCTGGCCGCGATGTCGGCCGGGGTCACCTCGATCCGCACGCTCCACCTTTCGTCGCCCAGCGAAAGGATAGAGACGGCGACCGGCGAGCGGCACGCTGACCCGGTGACCACCACCAGCACCGTCGGGGCCTCGGACGCCACCGACCGCCCCGCCACCTTCCGGGACGTCTTCGCCGTCCGGGAGTTCCGGGTTCTCTTCGCGAGCTTCGGCGTCTTCCTCATCGGCGAGACGGTCAAGATGCTCGCCCTGTCGGTGCTGGTCTACGAGCGCACCGGCTCGGGACTGCTCGCCGCCCTCGCGTACGTCACCGGGTTCCTGCCGCACGCCCTCGGCGGGGTGTTCCTGCTCGCGCTCGCCGACCGCTGGCCACCCCGGGCGCTGATCGTCGGCTACGACCTGCTGCGGCTGGCCACGGTGGCGGTGCTCGCCTCCGGCGTGCTCTCCCCGGGGGCCATGCTCGGGCTGGTCGCCGTCGTCGGCCTGTTCGGACCGGTGAGCAGCGCCTCCCGCGCCGCACTGCTGCCCGAGATCCTGCGCGGCGACGCGTACGTGCTGGGGCGCTCGCTGCTCACCATGGCCTCCGGCGGCACCCAGGTCGCCGGGTTCGCGGTCGGCGGGCTGCTCCTGGCGCTGGTCGGTCCGTACGGCGCGCTCTGGCTGACCGCCGCCACCTGCGCCCTCTCGGCGTTGCTGGTCCGCGTCGGGCTGCGCGCCCGTCCGGCCCGTGCCCGTGCCGGCACGGCCGGACGCGAGGGTGCGGTCCGCCAGACCTGGCGGGTCAACCGGGCACTCCTCGCCGACCGGCGGGTCCGGGGACTGCTGCTGGCCCAGTGGCTGCCCGGCTCGCTGCTGGTGGGGGCCGAGGGGGTCGCCGTGCCGTACGCCGCGGGGCTGGGACCGGGGGCGAGCGCGGGTGTGCTGCTGATGGCGGGGGCGTTCGGAATGCTCGTCGGTGACCTGCTGGTGGGGCGGTTCGTGGCCCCGGCCCGCCGGGAGCGGTGGACGCCGTGGCTGGCGGTGCTGCTCGGCGTACCGATGCTGGTCTTCGTGGCCCGGCCCGCCCTCTGGCCGGCGGCGGTCCTCTTCACGGTGTCCACCGCCGGCTTCGCCTACCAGCTCGGGCTGGCCCGGCGGTTCCTCGACGCGGTGCCCGAAGCGCGACGGGGGCAGGCGTTCGGGCTGCTCAGTACCGGCATGATGGCCGTACAGGGCGGGGCGGCGGCGGGTGCCGGTGCGCTCACCGAGGTGCTCGCGCCGGGCGTCGTGATGGCGCTGTCCGGCGCCGCCTCGCTCGTCTGCACCCTCGCACTGTGGCGGGTGCTGTCGCCGGTCGTCGCCAAGCCCCCGCCGCTCGGGCGTTAACAAGGGGCCCTTCCTCTACACCAGACGTTAAGAAGGTGCCCTTCCTTTCACGACACGCGGTGTGGGCGGGCGCGCGGACGGCTCCGGGTGGCTACCGTGTCCGGGTGAACGGGAGCCGCCTCGGTGTGCGTGGCTGGCTTCTGCTCGGCCTGGTCACGGTGGTGATCCTCGCGGCCACCGGCGTCTGGAACCCGTTCCCCCGGATGTGGGACTGGGTCAACCGCAGCCAGCCCATCTCCTCGCCCGACGTCGTCTGGCAGCAGCGCATCGGCGGTACCCCGCGCAGCGTGACCATCGCCGGCGACGCCGTCGTGGTCGAGCAGCGCACCCGCGTCGAGGCGCGCGGCCTGGCCACCGGTAGCAGGCTCTGGGAGCGCAAGGCCGACTGGGCCGCGGTCGCCGGGGCCGACCGGGACGCCGTCGTCGTCGTGGGCAAGCTCCTGGTCAAGGGGTACGAGGTGCTGGACCCCACCACCGGCGCGACCCGGCGGCGCGACGGCGACGCGGTGGCCGTGTGGACGTACCGCAACCTGCTGCTGGACGCCCGGTGCGTCGACGCCACGGACTGCACGATCAGCGCCTGGGACCCGCGCGGGACGGCTCCGTTGTGGACCGCGTTCGTCCCCGGCGTCCGCAGTGGGCTCCTCGGCGACAACCCCGGCCTGCTCGACACCCGTCGCCTCGACGCGCTGCGTATCGACGAGGAGGTGGCCGGTCCGGAACCGGTGCCGGGTCTGCTGGGCTTCCCGATCGACGGCCGGGTGCACGTGCTGGACACCGCCACCGGCCGGGTGCTCGCCGACATCGAACCAGGCCGCGAGGAGCGGCTGTCGGTGGTCGGTGGTCGGCTGCTACGGATCAACGCGCGGTCCCAGGACGGGAGCTGCTACTTCGCCATCTCCGCCCGCGACCCGGCCACCGGTCAGGAGACGTGGCAGCGGGCCGGCCTCAACCTGCGCACCGCCGACAGCGCCGGCTGCGTGCAGCGGGAGGACCCGCAGGGCGCGCGGAGCGTGCTCCTGGGCGTGGCCCCGGACGGCCGCGAGGCGGTCCTCGACGGGTACGACGGGCGGCTGCTCCTGGTCGCGGCCCGCAGCGAGCGGGTGCTCGCCGTGGACGACCGGTACGCCCTGGTCCGGTCGGCCGACAAGGGCTCGGTCAGCGGCCGGGACCTGGGTGGCGGGCGGGTCCGGTGGAGCCGCGCAACGGGCGCGAAGGCCGGCGCGGCGCTCACCCCGTACGCGGCGGTGATCGCCGACGAGAAGCCGTCCCGACTGGTCGCGCTGAACCCGCGTACCGGTGCCGAGCTGGCCGTCCTGCGAACGTCCGCGAACGCCCTCGCGGTCGGCCCGAACGGGATGATCATCGGGGAGGGGCGGGAGATCGGCTACGTGCGTTTCGGTGGCGCGGCCGGCGCACCGCCCGGCTCGGGCCGTGATCCCGCGCCCGGCCCGGCGGGCACCGGTGGGGTCCCCGCGCCGGAGGACAGCTGCGGCCCGAAGCGGGAGCAGTGCCCCGACCCCGACCCGGGCAAGGACGGCTGAGCGGGCCGACCCGCCGGCGTCCGGCCGTCCGGGTGAGAGCGGCGTCCCAGGACGCACCCGGCGGGTGGGACTGATCGACCGTCCTGCCCTAGGCTTTCCGCTCATGAGCAGTGCCGCCGCGTTCTCGTACGCTCCCTTGCTGCCGACCGGTCCGGACCAGACGGAGTACCGCCTGGTCACCGACGAGGGCGTCGACGTCGTCAACGGTCCGGGGGGCCGCCGGTTCCTCACCGTGGAGCCGGCCGCGCTCACCGCGCTGACCGCCGAGGCGATGCACGACATCGCCCACTTCCTGCGTCCCGCGCACCTCGCGCAGCTCCGGTCGATCATCGACGACCCGGCCGCCTCGCCGAACGACCGTTTCGTGGCGCTCGACCTGCTGCGCAACGCCAACATCGCCGCCGGTGGCGTCCTGCCGATGTGCCAGGACACCGGCACCGCGATCGTGATGGGCAAGCGGGGTCGGCACGTGCTCACCGACGGCGGCGACGCCGAGGCCATCTCGCGCGGCGTCTACCAGGCGTACACGAAGCTGAACCTGCGCTACTCGCAGCTCGCCCCGCTGACCATGTGGGACGAGCGGAACACCGGCAGCAACCTGCCCGCCCAGGTGGAGCTGTACGCCGAGGACCCGGACGGGCACCCCGACGCGTACAAGTTCCTCTTCATGGCCAAGGGCGGTGGCTCGGCCAACAAGTCCTACCTCTACCAGGAGACGAAGGCGCTGCTCAATCCGACGCGGATGATGCAGTTCCTGGAGGAGAAGCTGCGGCTCATCGGCACCTCGGCCTGCCCGCCGTACCACCTGGCGATCGTCATCGGCGGCACCTCCGGCGAGTACGCGCTGAAGACCGCCAAGTACGCCAGCGCCAAGTACCTCGACGCGCTGCCCACCTCCGGCTCGATGACCGCGCACGGCTTCCGGGACCTGGAGCTGGAGGCGGAGGTGCTGGAGCTGACCCGCAACTTCGGCATCGGCGCGCAGTTCGGCGGCCGGTACTTCTGCCACGACGTCCGGGTGGTGCGGCTGCCCCGGCACGGCGCGTCCTGCCCGGTGGCGATCGCCGTCTCCTGCTCGGCGGACCGGCAGGCGGTCGCGAAGATCACCCCGTCCGGTGTGTGGCTGGAGCGCCTGGAGACCGACCCGGCGCGCTTCCTGCCCGACGTCACCGACGAGACTCTGGACGCCGAGCTGGTCGTCAAGGTCGACCTCAACCGGCCGATGGACGAGATCCGGGCCGAGCTGTCGAAGTACCCGGTGAAGACCCGGCTGTCGTTGAGCGGTCCGCTGGTCGTCGCCCGGGACATCGCCCACGCCAAGATCGCCGAGCGGCTCGACGCGGGTGAGTCGATGCCGCAGTACCTCCGCGACCACGCCGTCTACTACGCCGGTCCGGCCAAGACCCCCGAGGGGTACGCCTCCGGCTCGTTCGGCCCGACCACAGCCGGCCGGATGGACGCGTACGTGGAGAAGTTCCAGGCGGCCGGCGGCTCGCTGGTGATGCTGGCCAAGGGCAACCGGTCGGGCCAGGTCACCCGCTCCTGCGCGCAGCACGGCGGCTTCTACCTCGGCTCGATCGGCGGCCCGGCCGCCCGGCTCGCCCAGGACTGCATCAAGCACGTCGAGGTCCTGGAGTACGCGGAGCTGGGCATGGAGGCGGTCTGGAAGATCGAGGTGGAGGACTTCCCGGCCTTCATCGTGGTCGACGACAAGGGCAACGACTTCTTCGCCGAGGTCACCAAGCCGGTGCTGACCGTCGGCCGCCGCTGACTGCTCGTCGATCTGGACTCAGCGATCATCTGCACGTTGCCGCCGGGCGCGGCAGGATGGTACGCGTGACGACTCCAGAGGCAGCGGGTTACCGGATCGAACGCGACTCGATGGGCGAGGTGGAGGTGCCCGCCGAGGCGCTGTGGCGGGCGCAGACCCAGCGCGCGGTGCAGAACTTCCCGATCTCCGGCCGGGGCATCGAGCCGGCCCAGATCCGAGCCCTGGCCCAGATCAAGGGAGCCGCCGCCCAGGTCAACGGTGAGCTGGGGGTGATCGACGCCAACGCCGCCGCCGCCATCGCCGCCGCCGCGGCGCACGTGGCCGACGGCGGGTACGACGACCAGTTCCCCGTGGACGTCTTCCAGACCGGGTCCGGCACCTCGTCGAACATGAACACGAACGAGGTCATCGCCACGCTGGCCAGCCGGGAGCTGGGCCGGGACGTGCACCCGAACGACGACGTCAACGCCTCCCAGTCCAGCAACGACGTCTTCCCGTCCTCCATCCACCTGGCCGCCACCGAGGCGGTCGCGCGGGACCTGCTGCCGGCGTTGTCGCACCTGGCGCAGGTGCTGGAGGACAAGGCGGTGGAGTTCGCGACCGTGGTCAAGGCCGGCCGTACCCACCTGATGGACGCCACGCCCGTGACCATGGGGCAGGAGTTCGGCGGGTACGCCGCGCAGGTCCGCTACGGCATCGAGCGGCTCGACGCGGCGCTGCCGCGCCTGGCCGAGCTGCCGCTCGGTGGTACCGCCGTGGGCACCGGCATCAACACCCCGTTGGGCTTCGCCGCCCGGGTCGTCGAGCGGCTGCGGGACTCGACCGGGCTGCCGCTGACGGAGGCGCGCAACCACTTCGAGGCGCAGGGCGCGCGGGACGCGCTGGTGGAGACCTCCGGCCAGCTCCGTACGGTCGCCGTCGGGCTCTACAAGATGGCCAACGACATCCGCTGGATGGGTTCCGGTCCCCGGGCCGGCCTGCGTGAGCTGCGCATCCCGGATCTCCAGCCCGGCTCGTCGATCATGCCGGGCAAGGTGAACCCCGTGGTCGCCGAGGCGATGCGCCAGGTCTGCGCCCAGGTCATCGGCAACGACGCGACGGTGGCGTTCGCCGGCTCGCAGGGCGACTTCGAGCTGAACGTCATGCTCCCCGTGATGGGTCGCAACCTGCTGGAGTCGATCCGGTTGCTCGCCGCGTCGAGCCGGCTCTTCGCCGACCGCCTGGTGGTCGGCCTGGTCGCGGACGCCGAGGTCTGTCTGGCGTACGCGGAGGGCTCGCCGTCGATCGTCACCCCGCTCAACCGCTACCTCGGGTACGACGAGGCCGCCTCGATCGCGAAGGAGGCCCTCGCGAAGCAGATCTCCATCAAGGAGGTCGTACTGGCCCGGGGGCACGTGACCTCCGGCAAGCTCACCGAGGTCCAGCTGGAGGAGGCCCTGGACCTGCTCCGCATGACGCACCCCTAGCCGGGCCGCGACCGCCCGTCCTCGGGCCAGCGTGGTCCGATGCGGGACGCCCAGGCCAGGAAGCGGTCGAAGAGGTCTCTCGGGTCGGGGCCGTCGTGCGGGTTGAGCCGGTACAGGTCCGCCACCGCGTCGTGCAGCAGCGTGCAGAGATACACGTGCAGCCCCACCGGGTCCGTGGCGTACTCCCGGGACAGGCCGAGGCGCGCCGTCCCGCAGGGCCAGGGCGCCGCGCAGGCTCGGCAGAGCCAGATCGGCCGGAGCGCGGTGTGGGGTGGCACAGGCATGTGCGGGGTCCTTTCGAGCTGACTCGTCTGTGACGTCAGCCGGTGGTGGGCGGGGACCGCCCGGCCGGGGGAGCGGGCGGTCCCGCGCGGTGCGCCGGACCGGGGACGGGCCGATCGCGCCGCTCTTCACACTCTGCTGTGGTGCCCACTACGGTCGGAAGTGTTCCCGGCCATGGCCGTGGCGGCTCTGCGATCCGGGGTCGCCGGGCTGGTGGCCCGGTGGAGTGGATCGGCGCGGCGGTGGAGGGCGGCTGGCGATGGCGGTGGGGCGGACGACGGCGGCGGGATTCCTCGTCGGGGAGCTGCGACGGGCCCGGATGCGGCGCGGCCTGAGCCAGGACGAGCTGGCCAGGGCGGTGAACTACTCGGCCTCCATGGTCAGCGCGGTGGAAATCGGCCAGCAGCCGCCCACCGCGAAGTACCTGGAGATGGTCGACCGCGCCCTCGACACCGACGGCCTCTTCGGCCGCATGCTCACCGACCTGGTCAGCCTGGACCGCACCCAACCCTGGCTTCGCGGCTGGCGGGCGATCCTGGAACAGGCCCGTGCGGTGCGCTGGTACGAACCTCGGTACGTTCCCGGCCTCTTCCAGACGGAGGCGTATGCGCGAGCGGTCTTCGAAGCCGGTGGTCTGTTGGACCCGGAGGAGGTGGAGCGCCGACTGGCCGATCGTCTGGAGCGGCAGGGGGTCCTCTATCGGGAGCGCCCGCCCTACGTCGTCGCCGTCATCGATGAGGCTGTTCTGCGTCGTCGAGTGGGGGACCGAAAGGTCATGCGCGAACAGGCCCTGCACCTCGCCCGGTTGACCACCGAACATCCGCGGATCCGGCTGCACGTCGTTCCCCAGACGGCTGAGGAGTATCCCGGCCTGGGCGGGCAGTTCGCCCTGGCGACTCTCCCCGACGGCACCGAACTCGCCTATCTCGACTGTCAGGTCCGCGGTCAGGAGCTTGATCGCCCCGAGGATCTCCTGCGACTGCAGGGGGTCTGGGAAGTTACCCTCGGCGAGGCATTGCCTCCGCACGATTCCGTCGAGCTGTTGAGGGAAGTGGCCGAGTCATGGAGCTGACCGACATCCGCTGGCGCAAGAGCAGCCGAAGCAACCAGGACGCCAATTGTGTCGAGGTGGCGACGGATCTGCGGGGCGTCGTCGGGGTGCGGGACAGCAAGGACCCGGCGGGACCCGTGCTGGGCTTCGACCCGTACTCCTGGCGGATCTTCGTGGCGGCGCCGCCGCGGCGGCCGTGACCGCCGCGCCCGGAGCGGACGCCGTGGCCGGCTGATTCATCGACGACATCAGCTCGACAGCGCGCGAGCGGTCAGGTGCGCGCAGCGGCCTTGCGCGCGCGGTAGGCGGTCACGGCGGCGCGGTTGCCGCAGGTGGCGTCGCAGAAGCGGCGGGAGCGGTTCTTCGACAGGTCGACCAGGACGTTGTCGCAGTCGGGGTGGTCGCAGATCCGCAGCCGTCCCAGCTCCTCGCTGCGCACCAGGTCGGCCAGCGCCATCGCGGCCTCGACGGCCATCCGGGTGGCGAGCGGGGCGTCGCGCGGCACGGCGTGGAAGTGGTACGGCTCGTCGTCGTGCGTGATGAGCTGCGGCAGGGCCTGGTTCTCGCGGAGCAGCCCGTTGACGATGGTGACGATCTCGTCGGTGTCGGCGTGCCAGACGCGCCGCAGTCGGGGTCGCAGCTGCCGGACCGCCGCGAGCTCGGCCTCGGTGTGCTCGTGCCGTCCGGTGTAGGTGTGCGCGACGAAGAACGCGTCCAGGGCGGCAACGTCGGGCAGCCCCTCGGCGTCCCGGCCGTCGGTGTTGACGAGCGCGGCGGCGCTGATCAGCGCACATTCGGTGTCATGGGCAAAAAGCAACTTGACTCCTGTCATCGCCCGACCGTAGCGTCATCGGCGTAACTCTAGTTTGCCCATGACTTCCGGCCTCGCCAAGGAGAGAACGATGCGCCAACCCTCCGTCGGCGGTGCCGGCCTCGCCCTGGCCGTGCTGTCCGCGCTCACCTTCGCGACGTCCGGCACGTTCGCCCGCTCGCTCATCGACGCCGGCTGGTCGGCCGAGGCCCTGGTGATCGCCCGGGTGGGTCTCGCCGCCCTGGTGGTGGCGGTGCCGGCGATCCTGGCCCTCCGGGGTCGATGGGGGGTCCTGCGCGACAACCTCGCCTCCGTCGGCGTCTTCGGGCTGCTCGGCGTCGCGCTGGCGCAGGTGTGCTTCTTCAACGCGGTGCGGTACCTGCCGGTCGGCCTCGCGCTGCTGCTGGAGTACCTGGGGATCATCGTCGTGGTGGGCTGGATGTGGCTGGTCCACGGCCAGCGCCCGCGCCGCCTGACCGTGGCCGGCTCGGTCGCCGCCCTGGCCGGGCTGTTCCTCGTCCTCGACGTCGCCGGCGCCGAACGCCTCGACCCGATCGGCGTCCTGTGGGGGCTCGGCGCGGCCGTCGGGCTGGCCGGGTACTACGTCCTCGCCGGGCGGGTCGACTCCCGCCTCCCCTCGGTGGTGCTGGCGGCCGGCGGCATGGGCGTCGGCGCGGTCCTCCTGCTCGTGCTCGGCGTGGTGGGACTGCTGCCGCTGCGGGCCACCTTCGGCACGGTCGAGTTCGCCGGGCAGCAGACCGACTGGTGGGTGCCGGTCGCGGGTCTGGTGCTCGTGGCGGCGGTCGTCGCGTACCTGGCCGGGATCGCCGGTGCCCGCATCCTCGGTGCCCGGCTGGCGTCGTTCGTCGGCCTGACCGAGCTGATGTTCGCCGTCCTCATCGCCTGGTTGGTGCTGGACGAGGTGCTGACCGTGCAGCAGCTCGGCGGTGGCGCGCTCATCGTCGCCGGGGTGGCGCTGGTCCGGCTCGACGAGCTGCGTGACCCCACTCCGGCACCCGCGCCGGCACCGGAACCGGCGCTGGCCGGCGACCGCTGACCAGGGGAGCGGTCCGGTGCTGACCACGGTCGTCTTCGACGCCGACGAGACGCTGCTCGACCTGCGGCCAGCGGTGACCGGCGGGCTGGTGGCCGTACTCGAGCAGATGCGGCGGCTGACCCCGGCGGCGGCCGAGGTGTCCCTCGCGGACCTGGAGTCGGACTGGCACACGGTCTTCGGCGCGCGGACGTCCGCGCCCGTCGTGGAGATCCGGCGGGCCGCGCTGGCCCGGTCCCTGGCCCGCGCCGGGCTCGACGGCCACCTCGACGACCTCGCGGCGCTCTTCTTCACGCGGCGGTTCGCGCTGACCCGGCCCTATCCCGACGTGCCGCCGGCCCTCACCGCCCTGCGGCGGCGGTGGACGCTGGGCTACGCCACCAACGGCAACAGCCGCGCCGAACGCTGCGGGCTCGCCGACGAGTTCGCCTTCGAGATCTACGCTCACGACGGCGGCCTGCCGAAGAAACCCGACCCCGAGTTCTACGCGGCGGTGGTCGCGGCCGCAGGAGTGCCGGCCGGGCAGATCGCGTACGTCGGTGACTCGCTCGTCCACGACGTGCTCGGGCCGCAGCGAGCCGGGCTGCGCGGCGTCTGGCTGAACCGTCACGGCCTACCCCGCCCGCCCGACGTGCGGCCGGACGCCGAGGTGAGCAGTCTCGACGACCTTCCCGACGCCCTGCTCGAACTTCAGGACCAAGCCGAATTTACGGATGTAAACGGATAGGTGTCTGGCGGAAACCATCGCGGCCTGTTCTGATGACCCCACGTCCCTCAACGAGAGGATCCGATGTGGTGAGCAAGCGCTTCACCGCTGGTGCCGTCGCTACCGCGGCGGTACTGGCATTGACGGTCACCGGGCTGAGTGTGCCGGCCGGCGCCGCGCCGAGCAGTTCCCGGACGTTCACGGTGGTGGCCGAGGACGGCACCACTGCGGACGCCGCAGTCGCCGCCATTAAGGCGGCCGGCGGGACCGTGGTCTCCCGGACCGACGACGTCGGCATGTTCCAGGTGACCAGTGACCGGGCGGACTTCGCGGCGAAGGCGATCGCGTCCCCGGCCCTGATCGGTGCGGCGGAGCAGAAGGCGATCGGTCGCAAGCCGAAGCTCGACCGGGTCGAGCAGGAAAACCTCCTGGCCGCTGCTGCCCAGAAGGGCACCGCTGCCAAGCGGGTCAAGAAGATGGACCCGCTGGACGAGAAGCTGTGGGGCCTGGACATGATCCGGGCCGACCAGGCGCGGAAGATCGAGCCGGGTGACCGGCGGGTCACGGTCGGCGTGCTGGACACCGGTCTGGACGCCAGCAACCCGGACATCGCGCCCAACTTCAACTGGGCACTGTCGCGCAACTTCGCGCCCGACATCGTGGACATCGACGGTGCCTGCGAGGTGCCGAGCTGCCTGGACGCGGTCGGCACCGACGACGGCGGGCACGGCACCCACGTGGGTGGCACGATCGGCGCCGCCGCCAACGGCTTCGGTCTCTCCGGCGTCGCGCCGAACGTCTCCCTGGTCGAGCTCAAGGGCGGTCAGGACTCGGGCTACTTCTTCCTGGACCCGGTGGTCCAGTCGCTGGTGCACGCCGGCCGGTCCGGGCTCGACGTGGTCAACATGTCGTTCTACGTCGACCCGTGGCTCTACAACTGCACGGCCAACCCGGCCGACTCCCCGGAGGACCAGGCCGAGCAGCGGGCCATCATCAAGGCGATGAAGCGGGCCCTCAACTTCGCCCACAACCGGGGTGTCACCCTGGTCGGCGCTCTCGGAAACAACCACGAGGACCTGGGCGCTCCGCGTACCGACACCTCGAGCCCGGACTACGGTGCGGACCCGTACCCGCGCGAGATCGACAACGAGAGCTGCTGGGACCTGCCGGCCGAGGGCCCGAACGTGATCGGTGTGTCGGCGGTCGGCCCGTCCGGCAAGAAGTCGGACTACTCGAACTACGGCACCGAGCAGATCTCGGTCGCCGCGCCGGGTGGCTGGTTCCGTGACGGCTTCGGCACCGACACCTACCGCGCCGACGCCAACATGATCCTCTCGGCGTACCCGAAGAAGGTACTCCAGGAGGAGGGCTCGGTCGACGAGCAGGGCAACATCCTGCCGGAGTTCGCGGAGTCGGTCTTCAAGGAGTGCAAGGCCAACGGTGAGTGCGGGTACTACACCTACCTGCAGGGCACGTCGATGGCGGCGCCGCACGCGTCCGGCGTGGCCGCGCTCATCGTCAGCCGGTACGGCAAGGTGGAGCGTCGGGGCGGCTTCGGCCTGAACCCGGACGTGGTGGAGCAGCACCTCTACCGCACGGCGGCCGAGCACGCCTGCCCGGAGCCGCGCCTCCAGCAGTACCGCAACGAGGGCCGCGACGAGACCTACGACGCGTACTGCGCCGGTGGTCTCAACTTCAACGGCTTCTACGGGTACGGCATCGTCGACGCCTACGCGGCGGTGAAGACCCCGCTCAAGCCGAACGCCCGTCCGTAAAGGGTGAACTCCGCTGGGCCCGGTCGACCACGGTCGGCCGGGCCCTCGGCATTCCCCCCGGGTCATCGGTGCCAGCCGCGGGCGGTCAGCGCGGCCCGCACCTCACGCAGGACGCCGGGGAAGTCCCGGTGCAGGCGGCGGCTCGTCACGTGCAGCACCAGCCAACCGGAGGCGACGAGCCCGTTCAGACGCGCCCGGTCGACGTGCAGCCGGTCGGCCTCGGCGTGCCACTGCCCGTCGTACTCGACGGCGACCCGGTGCTCCGGCCACGCCAGGTCCGGATGCACCACCAGCCCGGACGGCAGGCGCACCGGATGCTGGGTGACCGGCCGGGGCATCCCGGCCAGCACCAGCCGCAACCGCAGGTGCGACTCCGGCGGGGACTGCGCACCGGCGTCCGCCAGACCGAACAACCAGCTCGCCCGCCGTCCCCCGGGCCGGTCGACGTTGCGCGCGGCGATGTCGGTGAGGGCGTCACAACTGGTCAAGCCTGTTCGGAGCAGAGAGTCGATCACCCCGATCGCCCGCAGCGGATCCAACCAGACGCCGTCTCCCAGGCCGCGGCCGTCGTGCCCGTCCTGGGCAGTCGGCTGGCCAGGGGTGCCGGCTTGTCTGCCCATGGGGCCGGAATGCGGACGGAGGCGGTCGCGGGGCCCACGGTGTGCACACGGAGACCTCGCTGCGGACCCGCGCGGAGCTGGCGGGGGACCAGGACGTGCACGTCGTCGGTGAAGGTGGCGGCATGGTCGACGCCGTGCAGGTGGGCCGAGGAGGGGCCCGCGATCCGCGCCCCGGACGGCAGGCGCAGCAGAGCGGCCCGGCAGGCGAGGGCGTGATCCCGATCGAGGCGGGCGTCGGCGTACACGTCGTGGCGCAGGCGGACCCAGGCCGAGCTTCGCAGTTGGTGCTCGCTGAGCAGGTTCTTGCGGACGGCGTCCGAGCCGCGGAAGACCTGCCAGGCCAGGGCGCTGGGGCGGTGGGGTGCCGGTGGCATGCCGACAGCCTGAGCTGGGTGGACGCCCAGTCGATACCCCTGTGGACAACCGGCGGGCGCAGCGCGGCCGTCCCCTGTGGACATGGCGTTCGTCCGACGTCAGATGTGGTATGGCGGCTTGTGATCAACTCGATGTCAACGACATCGGGGTGTCGAGGCGCGGCGGAAACGCCGATGTGCCTGACACCGAGTCGATCAAGACCGCGCAGCGCCGGGCGGGCCGTGCAGGTGGGGTGGGGTGGGGTGGGTCAGCGTAGGGCGGTGGCGATCGCCTCGGCGGCGGCGGTGACCTGGGCGCCGACCGTGGTCACGTCCAGCGGCGCAAGCGCCACCACGCCGACGCTCGCCTCCAGGCCCGGTACGCCGAGGACCGGAGCGGCCACCCCGTACGCCCCGGGTTGCAGCTCCCCGACGGTGCTCACCGGGCCGGCGGCGCCGGACCGGCCGGCGAGGATGGCCTGACCGGCCGCGCCGCGTTCGAGCGGGTGCCGGGCGCCCGTCCGGTACGCCACATGGAACGACGTCCAGCTCGGCTCGACCACGGCCAGGGCCACTCCTTCGCCGCCCTCGACGACGGTGAGGTGGGCCGTGGCCCCGGCCTGCTCGGCGAGCCGGCGCAGCGCCGGCAGCGCGCCCTCGGCGAGCAGCGGTTGGGCTCGGCGGGCCAGGTGCAGGACGCCGGCGCCGAGGCGCAGTCGGCCCTCCGGGTCGCGGCGCAGCATGCCGTGGCCGGTCAGCGGGCCGACCAGCCGGTAGACCGCCGCGCGACCGATGCCGAGCCGGTTGGCCGCCTCGGTGACGGTCAGTCCACCCGGCGCGTCGGCCACCAGGTGCAGCAGCCGCAGACCCCGGTCCAGCGTCTGCGCGGTCTCCCCACCGACGGTGACAACGGCCGGATCCGCGCTGGTGGGGGAGGCGGCACCGGTGCCGCCCGGACCGGCCACGCCGGCGGTCCGGCTCGTCGGGTCGCTGCCGGGTCGGGCCGTGGTGTCCACGCCAGCAGCGTACGACCCGGCTCCGGCCGACCCGGACAAGCGCCGACGGCTACCCTTGTACGGTGACGCTACGCCTCTATGACACCGCCACCCGATCGGTGCGGGACTTCGTCCCCCGGGAAGCCGGCAAGGTGGGCGTCTACCTGTGTGGTCTCACGCTCCAGGCACCCCCGCACATCGGTCACCTTCGCTCGGGCGTCAACTACGACGTGTTACGACGCTGGCTGCTGGTGGGCGGCTACGAGGTCACGTTCATCCGCAACCTGACCGACATCGACGACAAGATCCTCGTCAAGGCCGGCGAGCAGGGCCGGCCCTTCTGGTCGATCGCGTACGCGAACGAGCTGAAGCTGACCGAGGCGTACCGGGCGCTGAACGTGCTGCCGCCGACGTACGAGCCGCGCGCCACCGGGCACATCCCGGAGATGCACGAGCTGATCGCCAAGCTGATCGCCGACGGCCACGCCTATCCGGCGACCGACTCCTCGGGCGACGTCTACTTCGACGTGCGGTCCTGGCCGCCGTACGGGTCGCTGTCGAACCAGTCGCCCGACGACATGCAGTCCGCCGGGGACGCCCCGGAACGGGGCAAACGCGACCCGCGCGACTTCGCGCTGTGGAAGGGCGCCAAGCCGTCCGAGCCGGCCGACGCGTACTGGCCGTCGCCGTGGGGTCGGGGCCGGCCCGGCTGGCACATCGAGTGCTCGGCGATGTGCTGGCGTTACCTGGGCGCGGAGTTCGACATCCACGGGGGCGGGCTGGACCTGACCTTTCCGCACCACGAGAACGAGCTGGCCCAGTCGCAGGCCGCCGGGCTGCCGTTCGCCCGCTTCTGGGTGCACCACGGCCTGCTCAACATCGGCGGCGCGAAGATGGGCAAGTCCGCCGGCAACGCGCTCGACCTGACCTACGTCGACTCGCTGGGCGTACGCCCGGTGGAGCTGCGCTACTACTACGCCGCCGCCCACTACCGGTCGGTGATCGACTACTCGGAGGACGCGCTGCGTGAGGCGGCCGTCGCGTACCGCCGGATCGAGGGCTTCGTCCAGCGTGCGGCCGAACGGGTCGGCGCGGGGCAGCTCGGCGCGCTGCCGGCGGCGTTCACCGCCGCGATGGACGACGACCTGAACACCTCGGCGGGGCTGGCCGTGCTCCACGACGTGGTCCGGGACGGCAACACGGCGCTGGCCGGCGGCGACGATGTGACCGTCCGCACGGCGCTCGGCGCTACCCGCGCGATGCTGGATATCCTCGGGGTGGACCCCCTCGACCCGGCGTGGACCGGTGGTGGCCGTGCGGACGACCTGCGCGGCGTGGTGGACTCCCTGATCGCGCTGGCCCTGGAGCAGCGCGCGCAGGCGCGCGGCCGGAAGGACTGGGCCGCCGCGGACGCCGTACGCGACCAGCTCAAGCAGGCCGGTGTGGTGGTCGAGGACACCGCCCAGGGCCCCCGTTGGACTATTGGAGAGCAGGACTGATGGCCGGCAACTCGCAGCGCCGTGGTCGACGGCTGACGCCGAAGGCGGGCGCCCCCAAGGGCTCCGGCGGCAAGAACAAGGACTCCCTCGCCGGGCGGGGCAAAACCCTGCCCGCCGACGAGCGGCCCTGGCACAAGGCGTACTCGGGCACCGAGAAGCTGCCCCAGCGCACCGCCTGGAAGCAGGACAAGGAGCGCCGGGCGGCGGCCGAGGAGGGTCGGGCCCCGAAGATCGGCCAGCCCGGCAAGAAGGACACCACCTGGGGCAAGGGTGGCGGCCGCGGCACGCCGAGCACCGGTGGTCGCGGCGCGGCCGGCCGGGGCGGCAAGCCGACCGGTCGTGGTGGACCCCGGGTCGCACCCGGCCGCCGGTCCAACCCGTCGAAGGACAGCCCGGAGCTGCTGGTGGGCCGTAACCCGGTGCTGGAGTCGCTGCGTGCCCACGTGCCGGCGACCGCGCTCTACACCGCGCAGGGCATCGACGTCGATGACCGGATCAACGAGATCATCCGCACCGCCGCCGACCGGGGCATCGCGAACCTGGAGATCAGCCGGGCCGAGTTGGACCGGATGACCGGCGGCGTGCTGCACCAGGGCGTCGGCCTCCAGGTGCCGCCGTTCGCCTACGAGCCGTTCGAGGACCTGGTCTCGGCGGCCCTGGAGCAGCCCGCCCCGCTGCTGGTGGCGCTGGACGGGGTGACCGACCCGCGCAACCTCGGCGCGGTGATCCGCTCCGCCGCCGCCTTCGGCGCGCAGGGTGTCTTCGTACCCGAGCGGCGTGCCGCCGGGATCACCGCGACCGCCTGGCGCACCAGCGCCGGCGCGGCCGCGCGCGTCCCGGTCGCCCAGGTGACCAACCTGACCCGGTCGCTGAAGGCGTGTCAGGACGCCGGGTTCGTGGTGGTCGGCCTGGACGCCGACGGGGACACCGACCTCTACGACCTGGAGGCCGCCGTCGGCCCGCTGGTCGTCGTGGTGGGCTCCGAGGGCCGCGGGCTGTCCCGCCTGGTCGGTGAGACCTGCGACCTGACCGTCAGCATCCCGATGATCTCCGACGTCGAGTCGCTCAACGCGAGCGTCGCCGCCGCGGTCACCCTCGCCGAGGTGTCCCGCCGCCGGGCCGCCGAAGCCTGACCCGCACCGCACCCGCTTCCCTCGGGCGCGCACTTACAGAGAAAGAGTGGCCATCCGACGCGGATTGGCCACTCTTTCTCTGTAACTGCGGAAGGGGGCGGTCCGCCGAAGCGGACCGCCCCCTTCCGTGCGGTACGTCAGATACGGCTGCCGGTGGTGGCGTGGAAGACGTGGCTCTGGCCGGTACGCGGCTTGACGAAGATGGTGTCACCCATGTTCGGCATGGAGCGCCGGTCGGTGCGGACCACGAAGCGCTCGTTGGCGCCCTCCAGCGCGGCGTGCCCGTAGACGTTCGCGTCCGAGCCGAGGTCCTCGACCAGCTCGACGACGACGGGCATGCCGCCCTCGGTCGCGCCGACGATGTCGCAGTCCTCCGGGCGGAAGCCGACGGTCACCTTGCCGTTGCCGCCCTCCGCCTGGGCCGCCGAGACCTGCTCGCGGGTCAGCGGGATGTACATGTCGGCGAACTCCCCGCCCTGCTCCTTGAGCGGCACCGTCTTGATGTTCATGGCCGGGGAGCCGATGAAGCCGGCGACGAAGACGTTCGACGGGGTGTCGTACAGGGCGCGCGGGGTGTCCACCTGCTGGAGGACGCCGTCCAGCATGACCGCCACCCGGTGACCCATGGTCATGGCCTCGACCTGGTCGTGGGTCACGTAGACGGTGGTGATGCCGAGCTTCGCCTGGAGCGACGCGATCTGCGTACGGGTCTGCACACGGAGCTTCGCGTCGAGGTTCGACAGCGGCTCGTCCATGAGGAAGACCTGCGGCTCGCGGACGATCGCGCGGCCCATCGCGACACGCTGGCGCTGACCACCGGAGAGCGCCTTCGGCTTGCGGCTGAGGTACTCCTCCAGCTGGAGCAGCGCCGCCGCCTCCTTGACCCGCCGGTCGATCTCGCTCTTCGAGGTCTTGCGCAGCTTGAGCGCGAACGCCATGTTCTCGTACACCGTCATGTGCGGGTAGAGGGCGTAGTTCTGGAAGACCATCGCGATGTCGCGGGCCTTCGGCGGGAGGTGGGTGACGTCCCGGTCGTCGATGTAGATCGAGCCCTCGTCGACGTCCTCGAGACCCGCGAGCATGCGCAGGCTGGTGGACTTACCGCAGCCGGACGGGCCGACCAGGACGAGGAACTCGCCGTCGCCGATCTCCAGGTCGAGCTGGTTGACGGCGGGGCGCTCGGTGCCCGGGTAGATCCGGGACGCCTTGCTGTACGTGACCGTAGCCATGGGGGGATGCTTCCTTTCACCGGCAGGAACGTGCCGGACGATCCGAGTGAAGGAGCGGCCGACCCGTTACCGGACCGGCCCACGGCGCCCCCGGCGGGCCGGGATGTCATCCGTGTCACTGCACGGTAAACGCCTTTGCGCCCACTGCCAAGGCGGGAAGTCACGGATGGGATGGACGGCATACACATACCGGTCAGTCGGGCACGGCGAGGCACCAATCGACGCGCCGCCTCCGTCGACTCGGTCGGGTTGTCGACGTTTCCCGTGCTCGGGACCCCTGCCGCGAGGGAAAACCGGACGTCGGTCGCTATGCTGACGTCGACACGCACGCCCCTGTAGCTCAGCTGGCCAGAGCACTCGCCTTGTAAGCGAGATGTCGCCGGTTCGATCCCGGCCGGGGGCTCCAATTCCACCGGGCGTCCCGTGGCCGGGTACCGCCTGCTTACGACGGACGGCCCGGTGTTTTCCGCATAACTCGGACTCTGCGGCGCGTGTCCCGATGCCTGCCGCAGGCCGGGTGACTAGGAGGCACGCCACCGCGTCCTGTTCGTCGTGAGAACCCTGGGCCGACGCCAGCCGGCGGCGGAGGTTGCGGTGTGTCGAGATCTTTACTCAGCGAGCGTGGGCCATCGCTAAAGGTCGCCCTACCCCTGTAATCTGCTGTCAGTCCACATTGGACGGTCAGATTGTCAACGGGGGTTTTCTTGAGTCGCACAATGCTGCGCGCCGTAGTTCCGGTTCTCACCACCACGGCCATGTTGTTCGTAGGAGCCGGGTCAGCTGGAGCCGCGTCGGGCGAGGAGCTCGCCCCGGCCGATGGATCGGCGATCGTCGCCGAGGGGCCGGCGCTCGTCCTGAACGACGGTACGGTCCTCGACGCTGGCGAGTCGGTCAGCTTCACCTTCGAGGGCGACGAGGCCTCGGTCGAACCGGTTGCGCCGAGTGACGGTGATGGCGGTTTCAGTGCCGCGCGCTGTCCGGAAGTCAACAACAAGCCGACGTACACCGTGAAGGGAACGCCTTACTTCCTGGAGGACAAGGACGAGCCCAAGTCGACGTGGTTGCTTCCGCGTCAGTCGGTGTCCTGGGCAGTGACCGGTAGCCACACCTTCACCTGGGATATCGGGGTAGGGACCGAGGTCGAGGCGGGTGCCATCCTCGGCAAGGCCAAGATCAAGGTTGATACGAAGATCAGCAACTCGTGGACGTGGTCCGGCACGCAGACCGTCACCGACACCAATTCCACCTCGAAGGCGTACCGTGCTGTTCTGGGGCAGGTGGGCTGGAAGCTGACCAGCGTCAAGTCGTGGGTGGCGGCTCCCTGCACTCCCAAGAAGAAGACCATTGTCATCAAGGCGCCGCGGAAGGGTGACATGTCGATCGGACGCCAGAACTCATGACGTACGCAGCCAGAATCACGCGCACGGCGGCCGTAACGGGCCTGCTGGCCACGGTGCTGCTCACGGGCGCGTGCAGTGCCGACGAACGCTCGGGCACGCCGGCGCCGAGCCGTAGCGTGAGCCCGTCGTCCTCGGCCGGCACGCCGAGCGTGGACGGATCCGACGCCGTCGCGATTCTGGACGAGGCGTTCACGAGCGGCGAGAAACTCGGCGGTGGGTACGGCCGTCTGGCGCCGGAACTGGGCAACACCCTGGCGAGTACGCCGGACAGTGTGCTCAGTGTGGTCGTCGCGTTCACCTGCACGGGCGGCGCCACCGTCACCGTGAGCGCAGCCGTCGATGGCAAGGACGTCGGTTCCACGGCGGTAGAGCACAGGTGTGACGGATCGATCGTCCAGGACAGCGTCGAGCTGTCGAAGCCCGCGGCCGTCGGCTTCGCGGCCGAGGTCAAGGGATCACAGGACGGCAGCTTCGCCTACGCCTACTACGCCGAGAAGAAGAAGCAGTAGTAGTCGATCGCACGGGGACAGGTCCGCCACGGGCACAGCCGTGGCGGACCTGTCCGTGATTCAGCCGCGGCGGGCCTCGCGTTCGGCGCGCTTGCGCTCGCGCTGCTCGCGGCTCCACTGCTTGCGCCGCTCCAGATCCTGCTTCCAGAGGTCCCGCGCCTGGTGGGAGCCGCCCTGGATGGCGTTCTCGGTGGTCGCGGGGCCGGCGATGTTCCGGTAGAACCAGGCCATGATGCGCCCACCCTCGCCCGGTGCCTTCTTCTGCTCGGCGGCCATCGTCCACTCCTCCGTACGAACCGGTGGGCAAGTCGTTGGTGCCCCAACGATTGGTAGGCTAACAATATGACGGAAGGTGCCACCGGGACGGGTGGCGTGACCGAGGCCGACGACCCGCTGGCTCTGGAGCAGCAGGTCTGCTTCGCCCTGTCCGTCGCCGCCCGCGGGGTGGTGGCCGTGTACCGTCCGCTGCTCGAACCGATGGGCCTCACCCACCCGCAGTACCTGGTGATGCTCGCCCTCTGGCAGCACGCGCCGCTGTCCGTGCGCGAACTGAGTCGCCTGCTGCAACTCGATCCGGGCACGCTGTCGCCCCTGCTCAAGCGCTTGGAGGCGATCGGTTACCTCCACCGGGAGCGGGACCCGGCCGACGAGCGCAGCCTCGCGGTGACGCTCACCGCGCAGGGACGGGCGTTGCGCGATCGAGCCCAGCAGATCCCCCCGGCCATCGTCGAGCGGCTGGGCATGCCGATCGAGGACCTCAGGAAGCTGCACGCCACGCTGACCGAGGTCATCGAGGCGGCTCGGCAGGCGTCGAGGACAGCTCCGCCGGCCGGCACCGACGTGGTGCCGTGAGCCGCGCGGTCGAGGAGTCGAACCGGGCGATGCTGCGCGCCCGGGACGCCATGGACCGGGCGTACGCCGAGCCGCTGGACATCCCCGCGCTGTCCCGGATCGCGCACGTCTCCCCGGCGCACTTCATCCGGACCTTCCGCGCCACCTTCGGGGAGACCCCGCACCGCTACCTCCAGCGCCGCCGGGTGGAGCGGGCCATGTACCTGCTGCTGCACACCGACCGGGACGTCACCGACGTCTGCTACGCCGTCGGCTTCGGCAGCCTCGGCACGTTCAGCCGCACCTTCCGGCAGATCGTGGGGGAGTCCCCGTCGGACTACCGACGACGGAAGGCGCCGGCCGCCGCCGTGCCGAGTTGCTTCACCAAGGCCTGGACGAGACCGAGCAGTTTTGGATAAGCAGCAGGTCAGAGTGGGCGACTAGCGTTTCCGGCATGACGATGAACGCGATCTCCCGCTCCCAGATCTACGTCCTCGACCAGGACCAGGCGCTCGACTTCTACGTCGGCAAGCTCGGCATGGAGGTCAACACCGACCAGGATCTCGGCTTCATGCGCTGGCTGACGGTCAACCTGCCCGGTGACCCGGAGCGCGAGATCCTGCTGGAGAAGCCGGGTCCGCCGGCCCTCGACCCGGCCACCGCCGAGCAGGTCCGGGAACTGCTCACCAAGGGCGCGCTGGGCGGCTACCTCTTCATGACCACCGACGACGCCCACAAGACGTACGAGGACCTCGTCGCCAAGGGCGTCGAGATCACCGACGAGCCGATGGAGCGCCCGTACGGGATCGACTTCGGCGTCCGGGACCCGTTCGGCAACAAGATCCGCATCGGCCAGATGTTCCCGCGTCAGTGACGGGGCCGACCCGGCTGCTGTTCCTCGCCCGCCACGGCGAGCAGGAGCAGCCGTCCGGTGTGGAGACGGCGGAGGCGGGGCTCTCCGCCCGGGGTCGGCGGCAGGCGGCGCTGCTCGGCGAGCGGCTGTCCGGAGTACCGCTGGACGCCGTCCACCACGGCCCGCTCCGCCGCGCCGTCGAGACCGCCGAGCTGGTCGCGGGGTCGCTGCCCGGAGTGCCGGCGTACGCCACCGAGCTGGCCGGCGACCACCTGCCGCACGACACGGATCCGGCCGCCGTGCCGCCCGCGTACGCCCGGTTCCTGGGCGGGTTCACGGCGGCCGAACGGGCCGACGGGCCGCGCGTGACGGCGGCGGCGGTGCGGCGCTTCGGCCGGCCACCGGCCGCGGGGGACGTGACGGAACTGGTGGTCACCCACGCGTTCCTGATCGCCTGGCTGGTGCGCGGCGCCCTGGAGGCGCCCGAGCACCGGTGGCTGGGGCTCAACCCGCACAACTGCGGGCTGACGGTGATCCGTTACACCGACGGGCTGCCGCCCCGGCTGGTCGCCTTCAACGACGTCAGCCACCTGCCGGAGGAGCTGCGCGGCACCGGCCTGCCCCCGGAGTACCGGTGCTGAGACCGGTCAACGGCGCAGGCCGGCCAGCAGGGTGTCGACCAGGGCGTCCGCGTCGGCCGTCGACATCCGACGGCGGGTGACCACCGCGCGCAACCACACCGGCCCGAGCAGCAGGTCGGCGAGGAGCACGTCGTCGACCGGGCCGGCCAGCTCGCCGCGGGCGACGGCCCGCCCGGTCACCTCGGACACGTGGGTACCGTGCTGGCCGAGCAGTTCGTCGGCCAGCCGGGCCAGCTCGGGGTCGGCGCCGGTGTGCGCGAGCACGTCGGCGGCGAGCCGACCCGGCCCGTCGGCGAAGAACGCCGCCTTCGACCGGACCAGCGTGACGAGGTCCCCGCGCAGTGCGCCGGTGTCCGGCACGGGCAGGTCCCGGGCGATGGCGTGCCGGAACGTCGCGGCCACCAGCGCGGGCTTCGACGGCCACCAGCGGTAGAGGGTGGTCTTGTTGACGCCGGAGCGCCGGGCCACCCCCTCGACGGTCAGGCGTGCGTACCCGTCGGCGGCCAGCAGGTCGAGCACGGCGGTGTGGATCGCCTCGGCGCCGCGCGGGCCCCGCGCGGCCGGCCCGCCGCCGCTCGCGGTCACCGGCCGGTGCGGCGCAGCAGGCGCAGCGCCGCGGTCATCCGCCGGGTCCAGGCCGCGCTCTCCTCGCCCGGCCGGTGGTACGCCGGTGCGAGGCCGAGGCCGCGCTGCCGGGCCACCGTCTTGACGCGGGTGAACCGGTGCAGCCCCTCGGCGCCGTGCCGGCCGCCGAGCCCGGAGTCCTTCCAGCCACCCATCGGCGCGTCGATACTGCCCCAGACCGCGCTGTAGCCGTCGTTGACGTTGACGCTGCCGGCGTCGATCCGGGCGGCGACCGCCTCGCCGCGCGCGCCGGAGCCGCTGAAGACGCTGGCGTTCAACCCGTACGCGGTGTCGTTGGCCAACGCGACCGCCTCGTCGTCGGTGGCGAAGCGGTACACGGCGACGACCGGACCGAAGGTCTCCTCGGCGTACATGCGCATCCCCGGGACGACGCCGGTGAGCACGGTCGGTTCGAAGACGTACGGGCCGACGTCCGGGCGGGGCCGGCCGCCGGTGTGCACGACGGCGCCCCGCGCGACGGCGTCGGCGACGTGCGCGGTGACGGTGTCGAGCTGACGGGCCGAGGCGAGGGAGCCGAGGTCGGCCCCGAAGTCCCCGGTCACGCCGAGGCGCAGCGTGGCGGTACGGGCGACGAAGCGGCGGAGGAACTCGTCGTGCAGCCGGTCGGCGACGTACACCCGCTCGATCGAGATGCAGAGCTGGCCGGCGCTGGCGAAGCAGGCCCGGATCGCGCCCTCCACCGCCCGGTCCAGGTCGGCGTCGTCGAGCACGAGCAGCGGGTTCTTGCCGCCGAGTTCCAGCGATGCCGGCACCAGCCGGCGGGCGGCCTGAGCGGCGACCTCGCGGCCGACCCGGGTGGAGCCGGTGAAGCAGACCTGGTCGGCCCGGTCGACCACGAGCGGGCCGACGGCGGCGCCCTCACCCGCGACGATCTGCCACAGCGCCGGTGGCAGTCCCGCCTCGACGGCGAGGGCGCGGACCCAGAGCGCGCTGAGCATGGTGGCCGGGTCCGGTCGGTGCACCACGGCGTTGCCGGCCATCAGGGCGGGCAGCACCTCGGAGGCGGCCAGCGACAGCGGGTAGTTCCACGGGGAGACGACGCCCACCACCCCGACGGGGAAGCGCAGCTCGACCGTCCGGGTGAGCACCGGCAGGGCGCCGGTGCGCCGGCGGGGGCGCAACAGCTTCGCCGCCGTGCGGGCGTAGTAGCGGGCGTTGATGGCCGTGTCGAGGACCTCCTCGACCGCGTGCCGCCGGGCCTTGCCCGCCTCCACCTGGATCAGGTCGAGCCCCTCGGCCTGCCGGTCGAGGACCAGGTCGTGCAGGCGCAGCAGGACCGCGGCGCGCCGGGAGACACCCAGCGCGGCCCACGACCGCTGCGCGGTCCGCGCGGCGGCGAAGGCGTCGTCGACGTCGGCCGGGGTGCTCGACGGTACGTCCACCGTCCGCTCGCCGGTGAGCGGCGAGGTGGCGGTGAACGTCGGCCCGGTGCCGCGCACCTGGGCGACGAGGCTCGACGCGGTGGCAGGCAGCACGGGGGGCGCCCCGACGACGACGGGGTTACCGCCGACCGGAGCACCGGTAGACGAAACGTGCGCGGTAGCGAGCGACATGCCCCCACCGTACCGCAACGCAACGTCGCGTTGCACTCCACGCTTCCTCCCTCCCGCTTGCGGGTGGCGCCTCGAACACGGAAAGAGTGGCCATTCCTCGAGGAATGGCCACTCTTTCCGTGAAACTGCGGGGCGGGGTGCTCAGGCGGCCTGGACCGCCTGCACCACTGCTTCGGCCAATGCGCGGGCGGACTGGGGGTTCTGGCCCGTCACCAGGCGGCCGTCCGTGACGACCTGCTCGGTGAAGTTCGGGGCCGGTACGTGGGTGGCCCCCGCCTCGGTCAGCTTGTCGGCGAGCAGGAACGGAACCTCGTCGGTCAGGCCGACGGCGGCCTCCTCGTCGTTGGTGAAGCCGGCCACCCGCTTGCCGGCGACCAGGTACGAGCCGTCGGAGAGCTTCAGGTTCACCAGCGCGGAAGGACCGTGGCAGACGGCGGCGACGACGCCCCCACGCTCGTAGATCGAGGCGGCGATACGCGCCAGGTCCGGGTTGTCCGGGAAGTCCCACATCGTGCCGTGTCCACCGGCGAAGACCACGACGTCGTACCCGGACGGGTCCACCTCGGCGGCCTTCGGCGTGTTCTCCACACCGGCGGTGGCCAGGAAGTCGTTCTGGGTCCTGTCGTTCTCGTCGCGGCCGTCCAGCGGCGGCTGGCCGCCGGCCACCGACGCGAGGTCGACGTCCCATCCGGCGGCGCGGAACACCTCCCACGGCTCCGCGGCCTCGCCGACGTAGAAGCCGGTCTCCCGACCGGTGGTGCCGAGCTGGCGGTGACTGGTCAGAGCGATGAGTGCGCGAGTCATGCCACCCATGCTGGCTCGCGGATCCATAGCTGACCAATAGGCGAACGACACAGCAGCGATAGGTTTGCCGATGTGAGGATTTCGCTCGACCTGCTGCGCAGCTTCCTCGCCGTCCACCGGTCCGGCTCGATCACCGGCGCGGCCGAGCTGCTCGGGCTGGCGCAGCCCACGGTGACCGCGCAGGTGCGCGCGCTGGAGGAGGCCCTGGGTCGGCCCCTCTTCGACCGGGTGCCCCGCGGCGTGGTGCCCACCGCCGCCGGTGACGAACTGGCCCGGCGCGTGGCGGACCCGCTGGACCGCCTCGACACCGTGCTCGCCGACGAGCCGGGAACGCCGTACCCCCGGACGGTCTTCCTGGGCGGTCCGGCGGAGTTCCTCGCCGAGCGCGTGCTGCCGGCCGTGGCCGGTCTGGTCGCCGACGGCCTGGAGCTGCGGGTCACCGCCGGCCTGCCCGATCAGCTCCTCGACGACCTGGTCGCCGGCCGGCTCGACCTGGCGGTGACCAGCGTGCGGCCCCGGCGCCGGGGGCTGACCGCCGAGCCGTTGCACGACGAGGAGTTCGCACTGGTCGCCGCACCGGCCTGGGCTGCCCGCCTGCCGGACCCGGTCACCCCGCAGGCACTGCGCGACGTGCCGCTGGTCGCGTACGCCGAGGAGGCCCCGATCCTGCGACGCTGGTGGCGGACGGTCTTCGACACCCGGCTGACCCGGACGCCGAACCTGGTCGTGGCCGACCTGCGCGCCGTGCGCGCCGCCGTGGTGGCCGGTGCCGGGGCGAGCGTGCTGCCCACGTACCTCTGCGAGCGGCAGCTCGCCGCCGGTGAGCTGGTGCCGCTGCTGCGGCCGGCGGTGCCGCCGCTCAACACCCTGTTTCTCGCCATCCGGCCGCAGGTCGGTGGCCGGCGCGAGGTGCAGGCGGTCCGCCGGATTCTGCTGGAGGCGGCCGCCCACTGGTGAGCGGTCCACCCGCCCGGGTGGCCGGCGGGCCCGCGCCGTTATGGTCGCCGCACCGGCACCGCCGAAGGTCGCGGCCGGTCGAAGGGGTGGTGACGGTGGCGGACGCGGACCTGCTCGTCGAGGTGACCGGTGCGGTCGCGACGGTGGTGATCCACAACCCGGGACGGCGCAACGCGATGACCACGGACATGTGGCGGCGGCTGCCGGACCTGCTGGACGGCCTGGAGGCCGACCCCGCCGTCCGGGCGCTGGTGCTCACCGGCGCGGACGGCACGTTCTGCGCCGGCGCGGACCTCGGCGACCTGGACGAACTGCTGGACGCCGGTGACGGCAGCATCGCCGTCGCCGCCGAGGAGCGGCTGGCCGCCTTCGCCAAACCGACCGTCGCCGCCGTCCGGGGTGCCTGCGTGGGCGGCGGATGTCAGCTCGCGGTCGCCTGCGACCTGCGCATCGCCGCCGACGACGCGCGTTTCGGCGTACCGCCGGCGCGGCTGGGACTGGTCTACCCGGCGCCGACCACCCGCCGGCTGGCCCGGCTGGTCGGCCCGGCGGCGGCCAAGCACCTGCTGTTCACCGCCGAGCTGATCGGCGCCGAGCGGGCGCTGCGGGTCGGCCTGGTCGACGAGGTGCTGCCCGGCGACGCGCTCGCCGCCCGGGTGGAGGAGATCACCACCGCGGTCACGGCCCGTTCGCAGCTCAGCGTCGCCGCGGCCAAGGAGATCGTCGACGGGCGCGCGGACGACGACCGGATCGCCTGGTGGCACGGCCAGGTGCGGGCCAGCGGCGAGGCGCGCGAGGGCGTGGCGGCCTTCCACGAGCGCCGGCCGCCGCACTTCGGCTGGGCGCCGCCCACCCGGCACTGACCAGCGTCCGCCCGATCGACTGCGTTCGCTGCCGGGGGTGCCGGCAGCGGCGCGCTCTGTCAGGCTGTGACCGTGCAGAGCCAACAGACGCTCGGCGGCCGCTACGTGATCCACGAGGTACTGGGTCGCGGCGGCATGTCCGTGGTGTACCGCGGGCACGACGAGGTGCTCGGCCGGGACGTCGCGGTCAAGCTTCTCGCCGGCACCGACGCCTCGGCCCGCGACCGCATCCGGGCCGAGGCGCGGGCGGCCGCGCGACTGTCCCACCCGCACGTCACCAACGTCTACGACTACGGCGAGTCGACGTCGCCGGACGGCGGCGACATGCCGTACGTGGTGATGGAACTGCTGCCCGGCCAGACGCTCGCCCGGCGGCTCACCGACGGGCCGATGCCGCCGCGGGCCGGGCTGCGGATCTGCGCCGAGGTGGCCGAAGCCCTGGCCGCGGCACACGCCCAGGGCCTGGTGCACCGGGACATCAAACCCGAGAACGTGATGCTGACCCCCACCGGGGCGAAGGTCGTGGACTTCGGCATCGCCGCGGTGGTCGGCGCCCCGGAGGTCGACCCGGACGGCCAGCTGATGGGAACACCCGCCTACCTCGCTCCTGAGCGCCTCACCGCCGGTGAGGTCGTGCCGGCCTCCGACGTGTACGCCCTGGGACTCCTCCTGCACCGGGTGCTCGCCGAGCGGCTGCCCTGGGAGAGCGAGACGACCACGCAGATGCTGACGGCGCACGTCTACGTCGAGCCGGCGGAGCTGCCCCGCATCGCCGGTGTGCCGGAACAGGTCCGTGACCTCTGCCGCCGGTGCCTCGCGAAGGACCCGGCCGACCGTCCGTCGGCCGCCGAGGCGGCGCGGGTGCTCGCCCGGGCCGCCGGTCCGGTGTCGTTCGTGGACGAGCCCGGGGACACGGGCACCGCCGACGGAGCCCGGCGCCGTCGACGGATGCTGGTGGTCACCGGCAGTGCCGTGGTGGCGGTCCTGGCCGCCGCGCTGCTCGCTGACCGCATCGGCGACGCCGAAACTCTCGACGGGGCCACCGGGCCGTCCGCGTTCGACGCCGGGACCAGGGGCGCCGTGCCGACCGGTGCCGACGGCTCCGCCGTCGCCGGAGGGGGAGGAGTCGAGGGGTCCCCCGGAGCGGGCGGTCCCGCCGTCGCACCGTCGGCCCGACCACCCGCGCCCGGCGCGCCCGCGCCCTCCTCGACCGCCGCCTTCACCACGGCGGATCCGACTCCGACGTCACCCGGGCCGACCCCGGCGTCCTCCGGGCGGCCCTCGACGACCGCTGCGCAGACCACGGCACCCGCGACGGCCTCGTCGGGCGGGACTCCGCTCACCGCGCTCGGCGGTGTGGTCACCGTCCTGTGCCAGGGCGCCAGGGCGACGCTCGTCGGGCTCGTGCCCGGCCCGGGATACCAGGTCAAGGACTACGATCCCGGCCCCGCGAAGGAGGTCCAGGCGGTCCTGCTCTCGGACCGGAACGAGAGCGAGATCAAGGTGACATGCCAGCGCGGCCGGCCGGTCCCGACGATCAAAGAGAGCCCGCAGTAGCCGGCCGCCGCCCCGCCGGACCATCGCGGCGACTTGATGGCGGGTGGTGCGAGCCGGGTGCGGTGGGGCAGGCTGTCCACTGTGCAGCGTGATCAGTTGCTCGCCGGTCGCTACCGACTGGACGAGCGTCTCGGCAGGGGCGGCATGTCCGTGGTCTGGCGGGCCCACGACGAGGTGCTGGAACGCGACGTGGCGGTGAAGGTGCTCGTCGCGACGGAGCCGGCCGCCCGGTGGCGGATCCAGGCGGAGGCGAAGGCGGCGGCCCGGCTGTCGCACCCGAACGTCACGAACGTGTACGACTACGGGGAGTCCCCGCTCGCCGGCGAGCAGGTTCCCTTCGTGGTCATGGAACTGCTGAGCGGGACCACACTCGCGCAGCGCCTCACCGAGGGGCCGCTGCCGCCGAAGGAAGCGCTGCGGATCGCCGCCGAGGTGGCCGCCGGTCTCGCTGCCGCGCACGGCGAGGGCCTGGTGCACCGGGACGTCAAACCCGAGAACGTGATGCTGACCCGGACCGGCGCGAAGGTCATGGACTTCGGCATCGCGGCGGTCGCCGGCACACCGGAGATCGACGTCGAGGGGCGGCTCCTCGGCACCCCGGCGTACTTCGCCCCGGAACGGCTGGACGCGGGCGAGGTGGTCGCCGCCTCCGACGTGTATGGGCTGGGCCTGCTGCTGCACCGGATGCTCACCGGCCGGCTGCCGTGGCGGCGGGAGACCGGGACCGGGATGCTGCGCGCCCACGCGTACGAGGAGCCGGACCCGCTGCCCGACATCGAGGGCGTGCCCTCCGAGGTCGGCCGTCTCCACCGCTGGTGCCTGGCGAAGGATCCGGTGGACCGGCCGACCGCCGCCGAGGCGGCCCGGGTCATCACCACGGCGCTCACCCGGACGACCGCCGACGCGCCGGCCGCGCCTCCGGACGGGAAGGCGCCGGCCCTGCGATCCCCGGCCTCCCCGCCGGCCCGGCCCGCTCCTCCGGTCACCGCGCGGCGGTTCCGGTTCGGCTCCCGGACGCTCGTGGCGGTCGGCGCGGCCGTCCTCGGCGTGGTGGCGCTCGCCGGCACGCTGGGCGAGCCCGCGTTCCGGCGGCCCGGGGCGGACGAGCCGGACACCGGTTTCGGGACCGGCGACACGACCAGCGTCGTGCTGCCGGCCACCGCCGACGCGCCCCGAGCACCCGCCCCGTCGGGCCGTGCCGCGTCCGGCGGGCCGTCGACCCCCCGGTCCACCACCCTCGCGCCCGCCTCCGCGCCCCCGGGGGCCGGTGGGACGCCGTCCGGCAGCCCGACCCCCGGTCCCACGCCCACCCCGTCGACCGCACGGGACACCACCGACGTCGCGGCGCGCGGCGGCACGGTGTCGGTCCAGTGTGTCGACAAGTCGGCCGAGATCGTGAGCGTCACCCCCGCCACCGGCTACCAGATCGACACGTACGAGCCGGGACCGGCCCGGGAGGTGCGGGTCGAGTTGGTGTCCACCGGAAACCGCAGCGTGATCACGGTGCGGTGCGCCAACGATCGGCCGAAGCCTCGGGTCAAGGAGCAGGCCGACTGACCGCCCCGCACACCACCCGACGTCAGCACCGGTGGCTGGGAAGAGGGAGGGGCCGGCGGGCGCCGCGCCGGAGGCGTACCCCCGGTGCGGCCCCCCGTTCCCGCCGGCCGGTCCTCACCGCCCCGCCAGCGCCGCCCAGCTCGGCGTCACCGGCTCGCGCCGCAGCGGCATGCCCGCCTCGTCGGGCGTGCGGTCGCCCTTGCGCTGGTTGCACGCGTAGCAGGCGGCAGTCGTGTTCCGCCACGTGTTCCGGCCCCCGCGCGAGCGGGGCAGGATGTGGTCGATCGTGGTCGCCGTCCCGCCGCAGTAGGCGCAGCACCGCCCGTCCCGACGCAGCACGCCCGCGCGGGACCAGGCCGGGCCGGAGGTGAACCGCCAGCGGGTGACGACGTACCGGACCAACCGGACGACCCGGGGCATCGGGAAGACTCCGATCACCTGGTCCGGCTCGGCCTCGTGGATCTCGGCGACCCGGCGGCAGAGCATCCGGATCGCGTGCTTGACGGTGACCCGGTGCAGCGGGCCGAGGTCGGCGTTGACGACGAGGACGGCGTCCACCGGTGTCTCCTTCCATGGGTCGTGTGGGACCGGGCAACGACAGAGCCGCCCGCTCCCGGGTGGGAACGGGCGGCTCGACGTCGTGTCGTCGGACACGTCAGTCGGGCCGGCCGCCCCCGGGGTCAACGCTTCGCCGACCGTCGACGGGCAGCGTCGACGGCACGAGGGTGTCGTGCGACATCGACATGCTGAACTCCCGGAACGCTGGTCGGCCTTGCATGATCACGGTAGGTCGGCCCGGAGGGACGGGCAACGGATTTCGATGCGGTTCAGCCGCGCCGGGCGAGCAGTCCCCGGGGACGGATCGAGCGGACCGGCTCGGCCGCGCCGCCGGTGGCCCGCAGGATGTGGTTCGCGGCGAGGATGCCGGTGGCCGCCGAACGTTCCATCAGCGCACTGGGGAACTCCGTCCGGATCCCGTCCCCGGCCAGGTAGAGACCGTCGGCGTCGGTGCGTACCCCCGGCCGCCAGGAGTGACTGCCGGGCGTGAAGGCCGGCGCCTGCGCCTCCACCCGCGCCCGCAGCTCCCGCACCCGCAGCCGGGCCGCCTCCGGCCAGAGCGCGGTCAGCTCGGCCCGCATCCGCTCGGCCAGCTCCTCGGCGGGCACGCCCGGCTCGCAGGCGTACGCGTGCAGCTCGATCACCGAGCCGCCGGTGCGCTCGGCCCAGCGGCGCGACTCGTTCTCCAGCCGGTGGTAGAGCGTCACCGAGTCCAGCGTCGGCTGCCGGGACACCCCGCTGAACACCGCCCGGTCCGGGTTCACGTCCCCGTCGCACCAGTAACGCGCCACCGCGTACGGCGGACCGGCCTGGCCGAACGCGGACATCCGCCCCACCAACTCGGGAGCGACCTCGGCGAGCGTGGGGGAGGCCGTGACCAGCGCGGCGAGCGCCGGCGGGTCGACGGCGAGCACGACGTGCCCGGCGGGGTACGACGTGCCGTCCGCGGTCTCCACCCGCCACCCGGCGGCGTCGCGGGTCAGCGCGGTGGCCGCCGCGCCGGTCACCACCCGGCCGCCGTGCTTCTCCACGTGCCGGGTCAGCGGCTGCCAGATCGCGGTCGCGTAGTCCTCGTCCGGGCAGTCGAAGGCCAGCCCCTCCGGGTTGCCCAGCAGGTAGAAGTGGAACTGGGCGATCATCTCGGCGGCCGACATCTCGGCCTCGTGGTTGAAGAACGAGTGGGAGAAGACCTCGAAGAGCATCGCCCGCGCCCGGTCCGGCAGTTTCAGCGAGGTGAGCAGCGCGTCGGCGGTGGTGTCGTCGAACTCCGCGTAGGTGCGTACCGGGTCGTAGGTGAGCAGCGGCAGAGCGGCGTCCCGGTCCATGCCGCGCAGGTCGCCCAGGCGCAGGCTCGGGCTGCGCAGCAGCAGCGCGAGAAGGTTCGCCGGCGGGGCGGGCGGCAGCTTGCCGAACTCCTCGGTCGGCCACCGCTCACTGAGGATCGGGTAACCCGGGATCGGCTTGAGGAAACCCAGCTGAGGGTCGACGCGGCGCAGGATGGACCGCCAGTTGTAGTACTGCCGGAAGAACGCGTGGAACCCGTGCTCGTTCTGCTGCGGCCCGTCGGGCAGCTCCTCCGGCCAGGCGCCGAGCCGTCCGCCGAGCGTCGGGGCGGCCTCCAGCACGGTCACGTCGACCCCCCGCTCGGCGAGCACCACGGCAGCCGACACGCCGGCGATCCCGCCGCCGACCACCACCGCCGTGACCGGCTGCGGCACGCGGGAGGCGCCACCGCCGCCGGGATCCACCTCGTGCTCGCGTACGCCGATGAGCCGACCGAACACCTGCGACAACGCCATGTGCACCTTCTTCGCGCGCTGGGACCTCCAGTCTGCCCCAGGTGAAAGGAAGGGACCCCTGTTAACGCCTGGCGTTGTAGAAGGGCCCCTTCTTAACGCGCGCCGCGCCGCGCGGTGTGTGAGCGTCGGGGTCGGGGCGAGGTGTTAAGGCGGGGCCCTTCCTCTACCGGAGGCGTTAAGCGGGGGCCCTTCCTTTCACTCGGGCAGGAGGCAGCGGCGTTCGCGGTCGGAGGCGGGCCAGACGTACTCGAGGTCGGGCGGGACGTCGTCGCCGAAGAGCGGCCGGTAGTGCTCCGGGTCCTTGCGCAGCAGGGACGAGCGGTGGCTGAGGTGCAGGTCCTCCCTGCCCAACCAGGGGGGCAGTTCACCGGCGGCGGCCAGTTCCCCCTGGGTGCGGACCCGGGCCAGGCCGCACGCGGCGGCGAGGTCGGTGGTCATCGTGGCCGCGCAGGTGTCCGCCCGGCCCGGCTCGCACCAGACCGCGCACATGTCCAGCCCGTACCGGGTCAGCGCCTCCTCGTACCCGGCCCACATCTTCACCGCCGGGTGGTTGCGCCACCCGTACGTCGGCCGGGTGAGGCCGCGCAGCACCTGGATCGTCTCCACCCGCTGCTTGCCCAGTCGCTTCTGGTCCAGCGTCCGTGCGCTGGCCAGGAAGTCCGGATAGGGGAGGAACGTCTGCATACCGCTGCTCTACCCGCCGCGGGGCCCGACATGCTCGGCGACCGGCGTTCATGATCAGGGGGCAGCGCGCGTTGCGACCGGGTGACTACCATGCGGCACATGGCGGAGCCCCTGCTCGATCGTGCGCGGCGGGCCGGCCGTCGGCTCCGCGCCAACGGCGACGTCCGGGCGCACTACGTGGTCTGCGGCCACGACGCCCTGGCGTACTGGGTGGTCAAGGCCCTGCTCGCGACCGAGGTGCAGTCCGGCGGGATCCGGATCACCCTGGTGGTGCCCGAGCGCCGGCGTACGGACAGCCCGGACGGGCGGGACATCGAGGGCGTCGAGGTGGTCCGCGCCGACCGGCTGGACGAGGCGACGTTCCGCCGTGCCGGCCTGACCGGGGCCGACGGGCTCGCCCTGCTGCACCAGGACGACGTGGGCAACATGCACGCCGCCCTGTGCGCGCAGGAGGTCGAGCCTCGGCTGCGCCTGGTGGTGCGGATGTTCAACACCGGCCTGGCGAACGGGGTCCGCCAGATCTTCCCCGACTCGGCGGTGCTGTCGGACGCGTCGATGGCCGCGCCGGCGTTCGTGGCCGCCGCCCTCGGGGAGGTCGCCCCGACCCACTTCCGGCACGGCGGACGCACCCTGTACGTCGCCGAGCGGGACGACGTACGCCCCGGCGACGTGGTGTGCGGGGTGGCCGACACCCGGGACCCGCAGGCGGTCCGGGTGCTCCCGGCCGACGAGGGCGACGCGGACGTGGTGCTCGCCGAGGCCACCGGCGCGCCCCCGGGCACGGAGGTGGCCGCGCGTCGGTTGCGCCGGGCCCGCCGCCGGCGTCGTCCGGTCGCAATGCTGGTCCGCGCGGTCCGCACCTTCGCCACCCGCAAGATCGGCATAGCGGTGCTCGTCCTGCTCGCGGTGATCGCCGCCCTCGGTGGCCTGTACGCGGGCACCGCACACGTGAGTCTGGGCCAGGCGCTCTACCTGACGCTGGTCACCACGTTGAGCGGGCAGGATCCGGAACCGGGCAAGCCGGTGGCCCAGCAGGTCATGCAGGTGGTGCTCAATCTGGCCGGGCTCGCGCTGATCCCCCTGATCACGGCGGTGGTCGTCGACGGCATCGTCAACGCGCGGCTCGCCCTGCACACGGGCCGCATCCTGCCGGAGCGCTCCGGGCACGTGGTGGTGGTCGGCCTGGGCAACATCGGCATGCGGGTGATGGCCCAGCTCTGCGACTTCGGCGTCGAGGTGGTGGCGATCGACAAGGACCCGAACGCGCGGGGCGTGCCGTTGGCCCGGCGGCTCGGCGTACCGGTCGTGGTGGGGGACGCGGCCCGGGAGGAGACGCTGCGGGTGGCGTCGGTCGAGAGCTGCCAGGCGCTGGTGGTGGTGTCGACCGACGACGGCGCCAACCTGCGGGCCGCCCTCAACGGCCGGGCCCTCACCGACGAGCTGCGGGTGGTGCTGCGCCTCTTCGACGGCGACTTCGCCGAACGCATCCAGCGGGCCTTCGGCATCGGCATCTCGCGCAGCGTGTCCTACCTGGCCGCACCCTCGTTCGTCGCCGCGCTGCTGGACCGGGCGGTACTCGCCACCATCCCGGTGGGCCGGCACGCGCTCCTGGTCACCGAGGTTCCGGTGGCGGCGGGGTCGGCACTGGACGGTCGGGCGCTCGCGGCGGTGGACCGACCGGAGAGCGTACGACTGCTCGCGCACGCCCGCGCCGGCCAGAAGTACGACTGGTCGCCCGACCGGCGCCTGGTGATCGTCGCCGGTGACCGGCTGACGGTGGTGGCCCGGCGGGCCGGCCTGAACGCCCTGCTGCGGGAGGCCGCCCCGCCGGAGCCCCCTCCGCCGCCCGGCGCGTCCCCGCGCCCGGTGGTCACACCGCCTCGCCCGGCCGGCACGCCGGTGCCGCGCGAGGCGGAGGACTGAGCGTCAGGATCGCCGGCGCAGGGCGTAGCCGGCCGCGCCGACGGCCAGCACCCCGAACCCGCCCAGCACGCTCGACAGCGGCAGGTTGACCGCGAGCAGCAGGCACCCGGCCAGCCCGAGCGCGGCCAGCGCCTGGACCGGCAGCTTCCGCTCCGGCTCCCGCCCGAGAGTCAGCGCGGACGCATTGGTGATCGCGTAGTAGACCAGCACCGTCACGCTGGAGAAGCCGATCGCGTCCCGCACGTCGCCGAGCAGGACCACGACGACCACCACGGCGGCCACCGCCAGCTCGGCCCGGTGCGGCACCCGGTGGACGGGATGCACGGCGTCCAGCGTCCCGGGCAGGTCACGGCGGCGGGCCATCGCCAGGGTGGTGCGACCGACACCGGCCACCAGGGAGAGCAGCACCCCGGTGACCGCGACGGCCGCCCCGGCCCGGACCACCCAGGCCAGGCCGGGCAGCCCGGCGGCGCTCACCACGTCGGCCAGGGGCGCGACGGACCCGGCCAGCCCCGCCGGCCCGAGGACGCCGAGGGCGATGACGGCCAGCGTCAGGTAGATCGCCAGCACGATGCCGAGCGCCACCGGCACCGCGCGGGGGATCGTGCGCGACGGGTCGCGGACCTCCTCGCCGAGGGTGGCGATCCGCGCGTACCCGGCGAAGGCGAAGAAGAGCAGGCCCGCCGCCGTGAGGACGCCCCGGGGAGAGCCGCCGGGCCCGTCGATCCGGTCGAGGGAGAAGGCGCCGCCGGCCGCGCCGGCCACCGCGACCAGCGCCAGCACCGCGAGCACGACCACCACCAGGACGCGCGTGGCGGTCGCGGTCTTCGCGACGCCGCGCAGGTTCACCGCGGTCACCGCGACGACGGCGGCGACCGCGACGAGCCGGGCCTGGTCCGGCCACAGGTACGCCCCGATGGTCAGCGCCATCGCCGCGCAGCTCGCCGTCTTGCCGACCACGAACCCCCAGCCGGCCAGGAAACCGGCGAACGGGCCGAGGCGTTCCCGCCCGTAGACGTACGTGCCGCCGGACTCCGGGTAGCGGGCGGCGAGCCGCGCCGAACTGGTCGCGTTGCAGAAGGCGACGAAGCCGGCCAGCGCCAGCGCCGCCAGCAGCCCGACACCTCCGGCCGCCGCTGCGGCGGGGGCGAAGACCACGAAGACGCCCGCGCCGAGCATCGCGCCCAGACCGATGACGACCGCGTCGTGTACGCCGAGCCGGCGTGCCAGTTGCTCCACGACCGAGGACCCTAGGGGTACGACGTGAACGGCCGGTTCCAGCGGCCGAGCGCCCTCGGCAGCGGCAGGTCGTCCCAGGGCGCCCGGTGCAGCAGCCGGTCCAGCAGGAGGCCGAGCAGCAGCCCGGCCACCGAGTCGGTCAGCCAGTGCCAGCCCAGGTAGGTCGTCGTGCAGAGCACCACGAGCGGCGGGACGATCCGGACCACGGTCACCAGCCGGGGCGGCATCGTGCGCCCGTAGCCGCGCAGCAACGGGGCGAGCAGCAGGGCGATGACCCCGTACCAGACGATCGCGTTGGCGACGTGCCCGGACGGGTAGGACTGGGCGAAGCGCAGCGGCAGGTCGTCCTGGAAGAGCGGGAGGGTCTGCTCCGCCGGCAGGAACGGCTCGCGGGTGGCGGCGCTGGGCGCCGGCCGGGCCGTCCACACCTTGAGCGGGCCGATCGTCAGGTAGGTGAAGCCGAACGCCACGACCGGCGGCAGCAGCGGGCGGACCGACCGGAGCCGGACCGCCAGCAGCACACCCAATCCGGCGGCGATCAGCGTCAGCGGGGTGCCCTGCCCGAGGTAGTTGAGGATCCGGGCGACCCAGTACGCCACCCCGGGGCGGTGCGCGTCGGACCAGTCGGCGACCGCGCGGTCGAGGCCGAAGAGGTGACCGTCGGCGAGAGCGACGGTGAGCCCCACCAGCCCGGCGAGCAGCAGGGCGTCGAACCACCAGCCGGCCGGGCGGACGGGCCGGAGCAGGGGCTTCGGCCGTACCGTCGTGGTTTCCCGCACGCGAACACGCTACCGGCCACCCGCGAGGCCCGACCGGGACGGGCCGAGGGCCCTGTGTGCCCAGCCACGAAAAGCGGCGCTCTACGGGGACAACCGTCACACTTGTCCGCGTGCGGATCACCTCGGCCCTCGTCGACCCGGCGCTGCTCGACCTCCCCTGGTCGACCCCGCTGGAGGAGTGGCCTGCGCACCACCTGGTGGCGCTGCCGCAGGGCATCTCGCGGCACATCGTCCGCTTCGTGCGCCTCGGCGACTACGTGTACGCGTTCAAGGAGACCCGCGAGCGGATCGCCGAGCGGGAGTACGACCTGCTGCGCGCGCTGGAGCGGATCGACTTCCCGTCGGTGGAGGCGGTGGCGATCGTCGCCGACCGGCAGACCGACGCAGGTGTTCCCCTCGAGTCGGTGCTGATCACCCGGCACCTCCAGTTCTCCCTGCCGTACCGGGCCCTGTTCTCGCACACGTTGCGCCCGGAGACGATGCAGCGGCTGCTCGACGCACTGGCCGCGCTGCTCGTGCGGATGCACCTGACCGGCTTCTTCTGGGGTGACTGCTCGCTGTCGAACACGCTGTTCCGCCGGGACGCCGGCGCGTTCGCCGCGTACCTGGTCGACGCGGAGACCGGCGCGCTGCACAGCTCGCTGTCGAACGGGCAGCGCGGCGAGGACCTGGAGATCGCCCGGGTCAACATCTTCGGCGAGGCGCTCGACCTGCAGGCCGCCGGCCTGCTGCACGAGTCGATCGACCCGGAGGTGGTCTGCGAGGAGGTCGTGCAGCGCTACGAGCGGCTCTGGCACGAGATCACCTACGAGCAGCAGGTCGAGCGGGAAGCCCGGCACGACATCGAGGGCCGCATCCGCCGCCTCAACGAGATGGGCTTCGACGTCGCCGAGGTGGCCATGTCGACCATCGACAACGGGCGCTACCTGGTCCGCCCGAAGGTGGTCGACGCCGGCTACCACACCCGGCGGCTGCTCCGGCTCACCGGCCTTGACGCCGAGGAGAACCAGGCCCGGCGGCTGCTCAACGACCTCGACGCGTACCGGGCCGAGAGCGACCTGACCGACGAGCAGCAGGCTGCCCACCGCTGGCTGACCGAGGTCTTCGAGCCGGTCGTCCGGGCGGTCCCCGCGAACCTGCGCCGGAAGCTGGAGCCGCAGGAGATCTTCGCGCAGATCATCGAGCACAAGTGGCTGCTCTCCGAGCAGGCCGGCCGGGACGTGGGGATGGCGCCGGCCGTGCAGTCGTACCTGTCGAACGTGCTCGCGCACCGCCCCGACGAGCAGGCTGTGCTCGGCGTCGAGGTCCCCGCCGCCACCGGCTGACCCGGCACCGTCGGCGGCGCGGCCTCGTCGGTGCGGCGCGGCCTCGGCCGCTGGGGTCGGCATGACGTCGTGCGTCCTGTCGAGCTGAGGTCCTGGATGAATCACACGACTGGCCGGGCGGCGTCGACGCCGCCGGTTCCGGCAGTGAGTCACTGACGACATCAGCTCGACAGGATCCGAACGACCCTGGTCCTCCAGAGCCCCCCGGTCACTCCACCCAGGAACCGCCACGCATCACCCGGACCACGTTCAGCTCGTCGTCCAGCACCACCAGGTCGGCGCGGAGCCCGATCTGGAGTGCGCCGAGCCGGTCGCCGAGCCCGATCGCGCGGGCCGGGGTGGTCGCCACCATCCGGGCCGCGTCGGCGATCGGGATGCCGGCGTCGACCGCGTGCCGCAGCGCCGCGTCCATGGTCAGGGTGCTGCCGGCGATCGCGCCGTCGCGGGACAGCCGGGCCACCCCGTCGGCGACGGACACCGCCTGGCCACCCAGCTCGTACTCCCCGTCGGGCATGCCGGCGGCGGCCATCGCGTCGGTGATCAGCGCGGTCCGCTCGGGACCGGCGGTCGTGCTGGCGAAGGCCAGCATGCCGTCGTGCAGGTGCACCCCGTCGGCGACCAGTTCGCACACGACGTTCGGGGCGGAGAGCAGCGCCACGACCGGGCCGGGCTCGCGGTGGTGCACCGGGCGCATCCCGTTGAACAGGTGGGTGCCGACGCTCGCGCCGGCCGCCACGGCGGCGCGGGTCTGGTCGTACGTGGCGTCGGTGTGCCCGACGGCGGCCACCACGCCGCGGCCGGTCAACAGCTTGACCGCCTCCAGCGCGCCGTCCCGCTCGGGGGCCAGCGTGACCATGCGGACCGCGCCGTCGCCGAGCTCGATCAGCTCGGTCAGCTCGTCGGTCGACGGGTCGCGGAGGAACTCGGGGTTCTGCGCCCCGCAGCGCGCCGCCGACAGGTACGGCCCCTCGAAGTGGATCCCGGCGAGCACGCCCTCGCGGACCAGCGGCGCGTACGCGGCGGTGGCGTCGCGCATCAGCGCGAACGGCGAACTGACCAGGCTGGCCAGCAGGGTGGTGGTGCCGTGCCGCAGGTGGAAGCCGGCGGCCGCGCGGGCCTGCTCGGCGTCGCCGGTGGTGAAGGTGTGTCCGCCCCCGCCGTGGGTGTGGATGTCCACGAAGCCGGGGAGGATCCAGTGGCCGTCGCGCACCGACGGGTACTCGGCGACCGCGCTGATCCGGTCGCCGTCCAGCTCCACGCAGCCCTGCCGGATCACACCGGTCGGGGTCACCACCTTGCCGTTGACCCGAGGGGCCATCACGTCTCCTTAACTGTCGAGGGCGAGCAGGGCCGCGCCGAGACAGCCCGCCTCGTCGCCGAGGGCCGCCGCGACCAGGCGTGGTTCCCGGTGGAACGTCATCCGCTCGTGCACGGCCGCCCGCAGCGGGTCGAGCAACTGGGCACCGGCCCGGATCAGGCCACCGCCGACGACGACGGTCTCCACGTCGAAGAGGGCCTGGCCGGTGGCGAGCCCGTCGGCCAACGCCTCGACGGCCTCCCGCCACACCCGTCCGGCCAGCTCCTCGCCGGCCGCGGCCCGCTCGGCCACCTCGGCGGCGGTCACCGCGGCACCGGCCAGCTCCGAGTAGCGGCGGCCGATCGCCGAGGCGGACGCGACCGCCTCCAGGCAGCCGGGCCGGCCGCAGCCGCAGCGGGGGCCGTCGGGGCGTACCAGGATGTGGCCGATCTCCCCGGCGGCGCCGTGCGCGCCGGTGACGGCCGCCCCGCCGACGATGTGGGCGGCGGCGATGCCGGTGCCGATCGCGATGAAGAGCACGTGGCCGGCGTCGCGTCCGGCGCCCAGGCGGGCCTCGGCGAGACCGCCGGCGCGTACGTCGTGGCCGAGCGCCGCCGGCAGGCCGAGCCGCGCGCCCACCAGGTCCCGCAGGGGTACGTCCCGGAAGCCCACGTTCGCCGACCAGACCGCCACCCCGGCGGCCTCGTCGACGACGCCCGGTACGGCGACGCCGACCGCCACCGGCGTGTGTCCCTCCGCGCGGGCCTTGCCGGCCAGCCCTTCGGCGACCTCCAGAATCGTGTCGACCACGGCGTCCGGACCGCGTCCGGCGTCGGTGGGGTGTCGCTCGGTGTGCACGGCGGTGCCGTCCGGGCGGACCAGGGCGCACTTCATCCCGGTGCCGCCGACGTCGAGCGCGACGACGAGATCGGTCACGCGAGTACCACGGAACGGGTCAGGTGGCGCGGCGCGTCCGGGTCGAGCCGGCGGCTGGTGGCCAGGGCGACGGCGAAGCGCTGGGCGAGGATCAGGTCGGCCATCGGGTCGACCGGCGTACGTCCGGCGGACCAGCTGCCGAGCACGGTGCGGCAGCCGTGGGTGCGGCTGTGCACGAACGCCGCGCCGGTCGCCGTCACGTCCTCCGGCAGACCCTCGGGCAGCTCGCCGAACGCCCACACCAGCCGGCCGGGAGCGGCGACCGCGATCGGGCCGTGCCGGTAGTCCATCGCCGGGTACGCCTCGGCCCAGAAGGTGGCCGCCTCACGGCACTTCAGCGCGGCCTCGTGGGCCAGGCCCACCGTCCACCCGCGACCGAGGAAGGTGACCTGCTCGATGGTGGTCGGGTCGATCGGCAGCGGGGCCCGCACGGCCACCTCGGCGTCGGCGGAGAGAGCGGCGATGTTGTCCCCGAGGTGGGCGCGGAGCAGGGCCAGCGCGGTCGTGGCGAAGCGGGTCTGCACCACCGAGCGCTCGTCGGCGAAGGGCATGGTCACCGCGGCGTCGGCCAGCTCCACGGCAGGCGAGGCGGGGTCGCCGACCAGGACGGTGGTGGGCACCTGTCCGCGCAGCGCGGCGAGCAGCTCGGTGACCTCGGTGGTGGTGCCGGAGCGGGTGATCGCGACGAGGCGGTCGTAGCGGCGGCCGGCGGGGAACTCGGATGCCTGGAAGGCGTCGGTCTCGCCCTGGCCGGCGGCCTCGCGGCGGGCCGCGTACGCCATCGCCATGAACCAGGACGTGCCGCACCCCACGACGGCGACCCGCTCCCCCGGGCGCGGGAGGTGCGTGCCGACGGTGGCGGCCAGGCGCGCCGCCTCCCGCCAGCAGTCGGGTTGGCTCGCGATCTCCGCGTCGACGTACGACATGAGAAACTCTCCTCCGCAGGGGAGCGCTGCGCAATACGGCTCGTTTGACCCGTCTTTCGCGCGCCATTCTGCGCGATGCCCGGGGCCGGTGGCAACCGGCCGCGCGACCGCGCAGGTCAGGGTTTTGCGCACTCGTAGTTTCGCGCACTACTGTGCACGCAATCAATCACCGACCGTGCAGTAATTGGGAGGGCCTGGGTGGACCGGTACGCCAGATGGAACGCCCTGCTCGAGATGCTGACCGACAACGGCCGGGTCAGCGTCGAGGAGGCCGCCGGGCGGCTGGACGTCTCCCAGGCCACCATCCGGCGTGACTTCGACCAGCTCGCCCAGCAGCAGATGATCACCCGCACCCGGGGCGGCGCGGTCGCCAACGGCGTCTCCTACGACCTGCCGCTGCGCTACAAGACCGCGAAGCACTCGGCGGAGAAGCAGCGGATCGGCGCCGCCGCCGCCGCGCTGGTGTCCCCGGGCACCGTGGTCGGCCTCAACGGTGGCACCACGAGCACCGAGGTCGCGCGCGCCCTGGCGGTCCGTCCGGACCTGAACACCAGCGCCGAGGGAGCCCAGCTCACCGTCGTCACCAACGCCCTGAACATCGCCAACGAACTGCTGGTCCGCTCGCGGATGAAGGTGGTGGTGGCCGGCGGTGTGGTCCGCCCCAAGTCGTTCGAGCTGGTCGGCCCGCTGGGCGGTGCGCTGCTGCGCGAGGTCACCCTGGACGTGGCCCTGCTCGGTGTGGACGCCATCGACCCGCAGCTCGGCGCCGCCGCCCACCACGAGGGCGAGGCGGCGATGAACAACCTGATGGTCGCCCGGGCCAAGCGGGTGGTCATCATCGCCGACTCCTCGAAGCTCGGCGGCCATGCCTTCGCCCGGATCTGCCCCGTGGACCGGGTGGAGACGCTGGTCACCGACTCCGGGGCCGCGCCCGATCTGGTCGAGGCGTTCCGCGCCGCCGGAGTCCACGTCATCTGCGCCTGAGGTGTAAGGAAGGGCCCCCGCTTAACGCCTCGTGTCGAGGAAGGGCCCCCGCTTAACACGCGACCCCGGCGTGTCCATGCATACCGGGTATTGCCCTCCGACGTATACCGCGTATGGTGTCTGGCGTCACCCACACCATCGGGGGAGGTGCAGCTTGCCAGCTGTCCTGGAGATCGAAGGTCTACGCAAGACGTACAAGAGCCGTCGGCGCGGAACCCGCAACGCGCTCGACGGTTTCGACATGCGGGTCGAGGCCGGGCAGGTGCACGGCTTCCTCGGCCCCAACGGATCCGGCAAGACGACCACCCTGCGGACCCTGCTCGGCCTGATCCGCCCCGACGGCGGGCGGATGGCGATCCTCGGCCACGAGGTGCCGGCGGCGCTGCCCACGGTCGCCGGCCAGGTCGGTGCGATCGTGGAGAGCCCGCAGTTCTTCCCGCACTTCACCGCCCGGGACACCCTGTCCCTGCTGGCCGGCGCCGGCGAGGTGCCCGCCACGCGGGTCGACGAGGTGCTGGAACTGGTCGGTCTGCGGGACCGGGCCGGAGAGCGGGTCAAGACGTACTCGCTCGGCATGAAGCAGCGGCTCGCGGTCGCGTCGGCGCTGCTGAAGAACCCGAAGCTGCTGATCCTCGACGAGCCGGCCAACGGTCTCGACCCGGGCGGCATCCGGGAGATGCGCTCGCTGATGCGCGACCTCGCCGCCTCCGGCATGACGGTGGTGCTGTCCAGCCACATCCTCGGCGAGATCCAGCTCATCTGCGACTCGGTCACGATCATCTCGCTCGGCCGCCGCGTCGCGTTCGGCCCGGTCGAGGAGGTGCTCGCGCAGCACTCCTCCGGCGCGGTCCGGATCCGCCTGGAGGCGGTCACCGACCTGCCGACGGCGGCCGAGACGCTGACCCGGGCCGGCATCCGCGTCAGCGGGCAGCCGGACCACCTGATGCTCACCGGCGTCGACAAGCCGGCGACGGTGACCCGGCTCCTCGCCGAGCAGGGCCTGTACGTCAGCGAACTGGCCCCGGTCGCGGTCGACCTGGAAAGCGTCTTCCTCGAACTGACCGCCACCGCGCCGGTTCCCGGCCAGCACCGGCAGGTCGACCAGTCCACGAAGGTCGGTGAGCCGGGCCAGTCCGGCGGCACCGGGGGAGGTTGGGGCGCGTGAGTCTCTACCGTACGGAGCTGCGCCGGCTCACCAAGCGGCGCTTCACCCGCTGGATGTCGGTTCTCGGGCTGCTCGTGCTCGCCGCCATCGTCATCGGGACCTTCGCCACCAACGAGAAGATCGACGCCGACGCGCTCGCGGGCGCCGAGCGGAGGGCGGAGCAGCAGTACCAGGAGCAGGTGCGCTGGGCCGAGCAGGAGGTCGTCGCGTGCGAGGCGGCCAAGAAGAGCGGCAACGCCGAGCCCGGCCGTTACCCGGACGACTGCTCGGCGATCACGCCACCGCCACGGGAGGCCATCGAGGCGCAGTGGTTCCTGCCGTCCACCTTCGACTTCCGGAAGGACTTCGGCGGCACACTGCTGCCGCTCGCCGCGATCCTGGCTCTCGTCGGGTTCATCGTCGGCGCCTCCTTCGTGGGGGCCGAGTGGAGCACCGGCGGCATGATGAACCTGCTGCTGTGGCGGCCGAACCGGCTCACCGTACTCCTGACGAAGCTGGCGGCGCTGCTCACCGGCCTGCTCGCCTTGGCCGTGACCACGACGGCGCTGTGGTTCGGCAGCTTCTGGCTGGTCGCCACCCTGCGCGGCACCACCGAGAAGATGACGTCCGGCGCCTGGCAGTCCTTCGCCCTGACCGGCCTGCGCGGCGTCGCGCTCGCGGTGGTCCTGACGGCGGTCGGCTTCGGGCTGGCGTCGCTCGGGCGGCACACCGCGATGGCGCTCGGCGGGGTGGTCGCCCTGATGGTGGTCGGCCAGTTCGGCCTGGGCATCATGCTGGAGCTGGCCGGCGTCAAGTTCGCCGCGGCGTGGCTGCTGCCGACGTACGCCGTCGCGTGGATGCAGAAGGAGATCGTCCTGGAGAACTGGGACTCCTGCCAGGCGACCTACTTCGGTGAGTGCAAGCCGGAGACCCTGGCGATCACCTGGCAGCAGTCGTCGGTGCTGCTCGGTGTCGGGGCGGTCATCATCCTCGGGGCGGCCCTCTGGGCCATGCGCCGCCGCGACGTCGCCTGACCGGTGCGGGTGTCCGGACGGCCCTCCCCGGCCCTCCGGACACCCGCCACCGCCGCCGGGGGACCGACGATCGGTGACGCATCGGCGGTACGACACGCCGGCCGACGTGCCGCTGAGACGTCACGGTCCACGCCGGCCCGGACGGGCGGATGCGGTTCGGAGGGGCCCTGGTTAGGGTGGGGTTCCCGGGTGGGCGTCACCGTGCCGCCGCCCGCCCTCGCGAGGAGCGCCATGCAACCCGACGCCGCCCCGGTCCGCACCGAGCCGTCGGTCCCCACGCCCCGCTCCGCGCCCGAGTCCACGCCGGCTCCCGAGTCCACGCCCGCCCCCGAGTCCACGCCCGCGGGCGGCACCGCCGAACCGGACGCGACGAGCGCCGAGGTGGTCGCCACCCCCGCCGTGGCCGAGCCGTCGGCGGGACTGACCGACCGAGAACGCGACATCCTGGACTTCGAGCAGCAGTGGTGGCGGCACGCCGGTGCGAAGGAGCAGGCCATCCGGGACCGGTTCGACCTCTCGGCCACCCGCTACTACCAACTGCTCAACGGGCTCCTCGACAATCCCGCCGCGCTGGCCGCCGAGCCGGTGCTGGTCGGTCGACTGCGCCGGCTGCGCTCGTCGCGGGCCCGCAACCGCCGGCGTTGAGCGTCAGCGCTTCTCGTACATCTGCAGCCCGTTGCCGATGGCGAAGAACGTCGGTGCCCACTCTCCGATGAAGATCCCCCAGCGGTCGGCCCTCGCCACGCCCGCCCTCTCCAGGTGCTTGGAGAGGAACCAGCTGGTGAACGACAGGCCGATGCTGGCGAACCCGGCCACGTACGCGTGTTCGGCCCTCACTCCGGCCTCGTGCAAGCGCTTCAACATCGTGCGATCCCCCTGTCGCGACGGACGGTCCCACCCGGGTGCGGCCCGCAGACCGCCGCTGCCGACGCTACAGCTCGTGAGCGTGAGACCACCGAGGGTTGAGTCGATGTGCCGTGCCCGGGACGCGACGAGCATGCGCCGCGCCCACGTGGGTAGGCGAGCCGTCCGGCCGCGGACCGGCGGACGGGGAGGGAGGGTGCGGCCATGGGAGTGACCGACCCGGCCGGGTCGCCGGTGGGCTACCGCGCGCCGGAGGCGGTGGACGAGCCCCGACGGTCGGCGGTGGTCCGGACGATGCGGGTCCGCTCCGCGTCGGTGCCGGCTCCGGGCCGTACGCTCAACGAGGACGTCGTCTTCCAGGTCGGCCCGCTGGTGGGGGTTCTCGACGGGGCGACGGTCCCGGAGGGCTTCGACACCGGCTGCGTGCACGGGCCGTCCTGGTACGTGCGGCACCTCGCCGCCCGGCTCGCGGTGGCCGAGGCGGCCCGACCGGCGGCGACCCTGGTCAGCAACCTGGCGGCGGCGATCCTGGCGGTACGCGCCGACCACGGCGGTGTGTGCGACCTGGACCACCCCGGCACCCCGTCGAGCACGGTCTGCCTGCTGCGCGACGGCGGCGACCAGGTGGACTGGCTGGTGCTCTGCGACAGCCCGCTGGTGCTGGACACCGGTGACCGGGTGACGGTGGTGGCCGACGACCGCCTCGACGCCGCGATGGCGGACCTGCGGGCGATCGCCGCGACGATTCCGGTCGACCCGAACGATCCGGCCGCACGGTTCCGGCACGCGGTGAGCCTCCAGCGGCAGCGGATGAACCGTACCCACGGCTACTGGGTGGCGGCGGCGGATCCGGACGCCGCGTACCACGGGTTGACGGGGACGGTGCCGCTGCGCGGGCCCGGTGCGCTACGCCGCGCGGCCCTGCTCAGTGACGGCGCGTCGGCGGTGGTCGACCAGTTCGGCCTCCTCGACTGGGCCGGGCTGCTGGATGTGGTCACGCACGAGGGGCCGGAGGCGCTGGTCGGGCGCGTCCGGGCCGCCGAGCGGGACCACGCCGGCCGTCTCCGTCGCCACAAGGCGGTCGACGACGCCTCGGTGGTGCTCTGCGAGTTCGACACCGATAGGGGCGGTGACAGCGGAGCGTGAGGCGGAACACCATGCGGGCCGACCGGCTGATACCCGCCGCCGGACCGCCACTCGCCGCCCATTGGGGTGGACTCGGGCCGGTGGGGGCGGCAGACTGCGGCACGTGACGCGTGCGGTCCGGCTGGAGCCGGTGAACGAGGGGAACCTGGAGCCGTTGCTCTCCGTAGCGGCTGCCGAGGCGGAGCCCGGCGATGTGATGCCGCCGGTGGAGGCTCCGGCCGGCTGGTCGCTCGCCCGCCGGGAGGCGTTCCGCGAGTTCCACCGGGCCAGCTTCGGCGGTCTGGACGGGCCGACCCGGACCCGGATGTACGCGATCCTGTCCGGCGGCGAGGTGGTCGGCATGATCAGGATGACCCGGTGTGACGAGCCGGGCACGGCGGAGACCGGCATGTGGCTCGGTCGGTCCGCCCGGGGCCAGGGCATCGGTCCGGCGGCGCTGCGCGAGTTGCTGAACGAGGCGGCCGGCGCCGGTATGCGACTGGTGGTCGCGGACACCACCCCGGACAATTACGGGGCCCTGAAGGTGCTGGAGAAGTGTGGCGCGAAATTGCGTGAAGATGGCGGCAAGGTCCGCGCCGAGATCTGTCTCGATTCGACGCCGCCCGCCCTCTGAGCGCTTTTTCCTCCTTCGTTCCTCTCTGGTGTTCACGCTGCTCAGGACGGCTTGAACGTCCGTATCGCGGCAGCGTTGACTGCGGCTCTCAATACTGAGCCCACGCACAGCGGATATGTTTCGCGCACTTTTCGCCGGGTACTGCCTGCCGGGTCCGCTCATGGCGGGCATCTGATCGCGGGCCATTCTTGCTTTTCCCCGGTGGCTGCTTTCCCGGCCGCGCACCGGTCAGGTGCCTCTGCCACCGGGGAGCGAAGGAGAATTGATGAACAACGGAGCGCGAATCTCGCTCGCGGTGGGTGCCGGATATCTGCTCGGGCGTCGGCGGAAGCTGCGCAAGGCGCTGGTGCTGGCGGCTGCCGTCGCGGCCGGCCGGGCCAGCCACACCTCCGGCGGGCTGCTGAACGCCGGGTCGAAGCTGCTGCACTCGTCCCCGCAACTGAGCAACCTCGGTCGGCTCGGTGGCCCCCTCGTCTCGGCGTCCAAGGCCGCCGCCAACGCCGCCGCCGGCAGCGGCATCGACGCGGTCGGCGGAAAGCTGCGGGGTTCCGCCGACGCGCTGCGCCGCAAGGGCGGCGGCGCCGGGCAGCGGAACGAGGGCGGCGGTACCGAACAGCGGAACGAGGGCGGTGCCGGGCAGCGGAACGAGGGTGACCAGGAATCCGGCGACGACCGGCCCGAGGGCGCCGGCACCGACGACGAGCAGCGGGGGCGGTGACCATGGCACCGAACACGGGTGGACTCGGCGACCGGGTCCGGACGCAGATCGCCGGCGAGGTACGCAACCTGGCGCACGCGATCGGCGAACGCGCCGTCCACGTGGTGACCGAGCGGATCACCGGCGCCACCGACCGCCTCAGCGAGTACGCCCAGCAGGGCGGCGGACCGGGGTTGCTCGCCGCGGCGACCGGCGCGCAGAAGCTCGCCCACGGCGAGTCACCGGTGAAGGCGATGCTCCATGCCGGGATGGCCGGCGGTAAGGAGAAGGTGATGGCGGCCTTCGGACGGGGCAAGGGCGGCAAGGGTGGCGGTGGCAAGAAGCAGAAGGTCACCAACATCGTCGAGACGATCGAGGTCGGGGTCCCCGTCCGGGTCGCGTACAACCAGTGGACCCAGTTCGGCGACTTCCCCAGCTTCATGAAGAAGGTCGAGCAGGCCGAGAACGACTCCGACGAGAAGATGACCTGGAAGGCGCAGGTCTTCTGGTCGCACCGGACGTGGGAGTCGACGATCGTCCGGCAGATCCCGGACAAGCTGATCCACTGGCGGTCCAAGGGCGAGAAGGGTTCGGTCGACGGCACCGTCAGCTTCCACGAGCTGTCGCCCGACCTGACCCGGATCCTGGTGGTGCTGGAGTACCACCCGCAGGGCCTCTTCGAGCACACCGGCAACCTGTGGCGCGCCCAGGGCCGGCGGGCCCGGCTGGAGCTGAAGCACTTCGTCCGCCACGTGATGACCACGACCGCGCTCGACCACGACTCGGTCGAGGGCTGGCGTGGCGAGATCGAGGACTCCCGGGTGGTCAAGGACCACGAGACCGCCCTCCGCGAGGAGCAGGAGGCCCGCGAGCGGGCCGAACAGGGCGCGGCCGGGGAGCCGGAGGAGCCCGAGGCGGAGGAGCGCCGGCCCGCCGAGCGCGGCCGCCGCCGGCCGCCCGCGCGCCGTCGACCCGCCGAGGACGAGTACGACGAGTACGACGAGGGCGAGGACTACGACGAGGGGTACGACGAGGAGGAGCCCGAGGAGGAGCCGGCCCCGCCGCGTCGCCGCGCTCCGGAGCGGGCCCGTCGGCCCCAGCCCCGCGAGGAGCCGCGTCCCCGGGAGGAGCCCCGGTCCCGTCGTGCCCCGGAGGCGCCGCGCCGCCCGGTGGTCCGCCGTCGACGTGAGGAGCGCGACCAGTGACCGTCGCGACGAGCAGCAGCCCGGCCGGCGGCGCCCTCGAGCGGGGTGGCGCCGGCTCGAATCTGGCCGACGTGGTGGAGACCGTCCTGGACAAGGGCGTGGTGATCGACGCCCAGGTGTCGGTCGCGGTGGTCGGCATCCAGCTCCTGGAGATCAACGCCCGGATCGTCATCGCCAGTGTGGAGACGTACCTGCGGTTCGCCGAGGCGGTCGACCGCTTCGACATCACCCCGAAGGACCAGAAGGGCCTGCCGGACCTGCTCGACGGTGCGACCGGGGCAATCGGTGCCGGCAAGGCGGTCTCCGGGCTCGGCAGCACGGTCGGCGCCATCGGCGGTGCCGTCAAGGACGCCGTCGGCGAACTCGGCTCCGGCGGTCGCGACCGGGAACGGGACCGCGATCGGGACCGTCCCCGGCGGCGACGGGACGAGGAGCGCTGACGTGGCCGAGGAGACCGGACTGTTCGTCTACGGCATCGTGCCCTCCGACGTGGAGCCGACCCCGGACGCACCCGGGGTCGGCGACCCGCCGGGGGAGGTCACGGCGGTCCGCCACGGTGAACTCGCGGCGCTGGTGAGCGAGGTGCCCCTCGAAGGGCCGCTCGGACGGCCCGCCGACCTCACCGCGTACCAGGAACTCCTCGACGGCACGGTGGCGGTGGCGCCGATCCTGCCGGTGCGGTTCGGCACCGTGGTGACCGGGTCGGACGCCGTGGTGGACCTGCTCGACGCCCACCACGACCGGTTCGCCGACGCGCTCGACGAGTTGGAGGGACGGATCCAGTACACGGTGCACGCCCGGTTCGACGAGGCGACGCTGATCGCCGGCATCCTGGCCGACAACCCCGCCGCCGCCGACCTCGCCGACCAGGTGAAGGGTCAGCCGGAGGTGACGAGCCGGGAGCAGCGCATCCGGCTGGGCGAGATGATCAGCCAGGCGGTGGAGCTGGCGCGGGAGGCGGAGAACCGGCACGTGCTGGACCTGCTCTCGCCCCTGGCCGTCGCGGCGGCACCCCGGCCGCCGAGCAACGAGCTGGACGCGGCGAACGCCGCCTTCCTGGTGGAGCGGGACCGCGAGGACGAGTTCATCGGCGCGGTGGAGGAGTACGCCGACCAGCGCCAGAAGCTGATCCGGACGCGTCTGCTCGGCCCGCTGGCCCCGTACGACTTCGTCGGCGCCCACCAGCTCGCGGGCTGATCCGGTGGACATCCTGTGGGCGCTGCTGACCCTGCCGTACGCACCCGTGCGGGGGCTGACGGCGGTGGTCAAGGTGATCGCACGGGAGGCGGAGTCCCGCCAGTTCGACCCGGCGAACGTACGCCGGGAGCTGGAGGAGCTGGACGCGGCGGCGGCGGCCGGCGACATCACCCCGGCCGAGCGCGACCGGGGGCAGCAGCAGGTGCTGGACCGGCTGACCGGCGGCGCCCGGCGGCCGGCGCCCGGGGCGGGTGCCGGCCGCCGGGCGGGGACGGCACGGCGGCGGGTGGCCGGACCGGAGAAGGAACGACGAGGAAACACCGGACGGGCACGCGACGGCGGTGTGGGAGGTGAGGGCCATGACGCAGCTGATCCGCGGCGACGGCGGTAGGGGCCGCCAGAACGGACCGGCGAACCCCGACGACGACCGGTACGACGACGAGGACGAGTACCTGGAGCCGGTGTCGGCGGCCGAGGCCGCCCGCGAGGGGCTGCGGCAGGTCGTGGAGCTGACCGGCCGGGACCCGGTGGGAACCACCTCGCTGCGGTCGGTCCGGGACGGCTGGGTCGTCGGGGTGGAGGTGGTCGAGGACCACCGCATCCCCGCCTCGACGGACCTGCTCGGCCTGTACGAGGTGGAGCTGGACGTCGAGGGGGGCCTGCTCGGCTACCGCCGCGTGCGTCGCTACCAGCGTGGGAAGGGCGAGGTGGGGTGAGGTGTCCGTGCAGCCCTCGGTGGTGCAGAACTCGGGGCAGGTCCTGCCCGCCGGCCACGAGCCGGCCAACCTCGGCGACATCCTGGAACGGGTGCTCGACCGGGGCATCGTGATCGCCGGTGACATCCGGGTGAGCCTGCTCGACATCGAACTGCTGACGCTCAAGCTGCGGCTCGTCATCGCCTCGGTGGACACCGCGCGGCAGATCGGCATCGACTGGTGGGAGCACGACCCGTGGCTCAGCTCCCGGGCCAGCCCTCCGGTGGAGCCGGGTCCCCGGGACCCGGAGCAGGTGGAGGCGGAGCGTCGGACCCGGATCGCCCGGCGGGCCGCCGCGAGGGAGGAGTGGGATGAGTGCGACGGCTGAACCGCTGACCACCGGCGCCGAGCCGGGCACGGGTGCCTGGCTGCACGGCGTGGTCCGGGACGTGGCACCGGGAACGCTGGCCGCGACCGTCGGCCTGGACGGCACTCCCGTCCACGCGGTGCGGGCGGCCGGACTGGCCGCCGTGGTGAGCGGCGTGCCGCTGAGCGGGTACGGCGAGGAGGCGCTGCGTCGCAACCTGGAGGACCTGCCGTGGCTGGAACGGACCGCGCGGGTGCACCACGCGGTGGTCGACGGCCTGTCCCGGGCCGGTGCGGTGGTGCCGGCGCGACTGGCCACCGTGCACCGCGACGACGAACACCTCGCCCGGGTTCTGGTCGAACGGCGTGCCGAGCTGACGGCCACCCTCGACCGGCTCGACGGCCGCGAGGAGTGGGGCGTCAAGGGGTACGTGGTGGCCGGCGCGACCCCCCGCGTCGAGGCCGCGCCCACCGGGGGAGGCGGGGCCGGCGCGGCATACCTACGGCGGCGCCGGGCCCAGTTGACCGCCCGCGAGGAGGGGCAGCGGATCTCCGCGGAGGCGGCCGCCGGGGTGCACGAGGCCCTCGCCGGGCACGCCGTCGCCGCCCGTCGGCACGCCCCCCAGGACCGTCGGCTCTCCGGCGCGGCGAGCGCGATGGTGCTCAACGGCGCGTACCTGCTCGACCGGACCGGCGTGGACGGCTTCGCCGCGCTGCTGCGGACGATCGCCGACCGGCACCCGGAGATCCGGTTGGAGCCGACCGGCCCGTGGCCGGCGTACTCCTTCGTGGTGGAGGAACCGGCGACGGAGCCGGCGCACGCGGTCCGGGAACCGGCTCCGACCGCGGCACGGAGGCCGGCATGGCGGTGACCACGCTGGCGCCGAGCAGCGCCGACGACCCGCTGGCCGCCCGACCGGTGTCCCTGGTGGACCTGCTCGACCGGGTGCTGGCCACCGGCGTGGTGATCTCCGGCGACATCACCATCGCCATCGCCGACGTCGACCTGGTCCGGGTGTCGCTGCGCGCCCTGGTGGCGTCGGTCGGCGCGCTGGCCGCGCCCGAGGTGCCCGACCGGGTGGTCCCGCTTCCACCGGGGTCGGGGTGAACCGCCGCGACGAGGCCGCGGAACTGGCGGCGGCGATCGGCGCGCCGACGTGGCAGGCGCCTCACGTCACGCCGCTGGACCGGCGACTGGCCGTCGACCGGGACTCCGTCGAACGCGGCCTGGCCAGTCTGGTGCTCACGGTCGTGGAGCTGCTGCGGCAGCTGATGGAGCGGCAGGCGCTGCGCCGGGTCGACCTGGGTGACCTCAGCGAGGACCAGATCGAGCGGATCGGTGCCACGCTGATGGCGTTGGACGAGCAGATGGTGCTGCTCCGCGACCACTTCGGCCTGTCACCCGAGGACCTCAACCTGGACCTGGGCCCGCTCGGCCCGTTGCTGCCCACCGACTGAGCGGGGTCAGCCCCGCGTCTGCGCGTACGCGGCCAGCCAGGCGACCTGTCCCGGGTCCAGGGACGGGCGCACCCGGGACCGGGCCGTCGCGACGTGCGCGGCGGTGACCGTCGTGGCGGTCAGCGACTCCCGCATCGCGGCGAGGGCGGCCTCCCGCACCAGCGCCGCGCAGTCCGCCGCCGAGAAGCCGTCCAGCTCCTCACCGAGGGCGGCGAGGTCCACGTCGTCGGCGAGCGGCACGGTCCGGGACGCGGCGCGCAGGATCTCCGCGCGGGCCGGCCCGTCCGGCGGTGGCACGTACACCAGGCGCTCCAACCGACCCGGTCGGAGCAGGGCCGGATCGACCAGGTCCGGCCGGTTCGTCGCACCGACCACCACCACGTTGCGCAGCGCCTCGATCCCGTCCAGCTCGGTGAGCAGCGACGCGACCACCCGGTCGGTGGTGCCGCCGTCGGTGGCCTGGCCGCGTACCGGCGCCAAGGCGTCCACCTCGTCCAAAAAGATCAGCGTGGGGGCCGCCTCCCGGGCGCGGCGGAACAGCTCGCGTACGGCCCGCTCGCTCTCGCCCACCCACTTCGACAGCAGCTCGGCGCCCTTGACCGACAGCACGTTGGCCCGGCCGGAGCCGGCGAGCGCGGTCACCAGGTAGGTCTTGCCGCAGCCGGGCGGCCCGTAGAGCAGGACCCCGCGGGGCGGCTGCACGCCCAGCCGGGCGAACGTGTCCGGGTACGTCAGCGGCCACAGCACCGACTCGGTCAGTGTCTGCTTCACCTCGATCAGGTCACCCACGTCGTCGAGGGTCACCCGGGCCAGTTCCAGGGTGGACGCCGCCATGGTCGTCGGGCGGACCACCTCCAGCGCCGCCGTGAAGTCCGCCATCGCCACCGTAGGCCGCTCCGCCGACTTCTGCCGCAGCGCCGCGCGCACGCCGGCCTCCCGGACCAGCGCGGCCAGGTCCGCGGCGACGAAACCGGGCGTACGGCCGGCGACCTCGTCCAGCCGCACGTCCTCGGCGAGCGGCACCTGACGGGTCAGCACCGTCAACTGCTCCCGCCGCAGCGCGGGGTCCGGCAGCGGTACGCCGATCCGCAACGACAGCAGGTCCGGTGCCCGCAGCGCGGGGTCGACGGCCTCCGGACGGCCGGTGGTGCACACCACCGCCGCCCCCGTGCGGAGGGTCTCGGCGAGCACCTGCCGGAAGACCGTCGCCACCGGGCCGGGCTCGTCCGCCGGGGCGAGCGCCTCCACATCGGTGACCAGCAGCACCGCCGGCCCGTCCGCCCGTACGTCGGCGGCGGCGTCGCGCAGGCGCTGCGCCGCCGCCTCGTTGGTCAGCGCCGCCAGCTCGGGCGCCCAGAGCGGGCGGACCCGCGCGCCGACCCCGGCGGCCACGGCGCGGACCAGCGCGGACTTGCCCGAACCGGCCGGACCGTCGACGAGGACGCCGAGTGAGACCGTCGTGCCCAGCCGGCCCAGCACCTCCCGATGGTGGAAGCCGAGGTCGAGCAGTTCGGTCAGCTCCTCGGCCTGGGCGCGAAGGCCGGGCAGTTCGTCCACCGACGGCGCGTCGTCCACCCCCGTCGGCTCCGCCGGCCGGGCCGTCCCGCCGCCGGCTGGGGAACGGGTTGCCGGGCCGCCGCCGGGGCGGGCGGTCGTGGCGGCGCCACCTCCCGGCGGGCCGGCGGTCCGTGTCGGGGCCGACGTCCCGGCCGGGCCGGCCGTGTGCGCCCTGCCGTCGGACGGGACACCGCCGGAGCCGTGGGTGACCGGGCCGTGCTCCCACGCCACCACGGTGTCCATGGTGACCAGGGCGGCGGTGTCCGGCTCGGCGGCGACCACGGTGAGCAGGGTGCTGGTCCAGGCGTACCCGACGCGGTTGGACAGGCTGCGCCGTGCCGCCTCGACGAGGCTGCGGACCGAGGCGTCCGGCAGCACGTCCTGCGGCAGCAACGACACGTCGTCCCGGACGGTGACCACCTTGCCGAGCAGGGCGAGCCGCAGCATCTCCGGCGAGACCACCGCGACGACCGGCGGCGGCCCGGCGAGGACCACGCGGCGCGCGGCGGTGACCGGCACCGGGCTGACGTTCACCTCGCCGCCGTCGCGGATGCCCAGGTTGCCCAGCATCAGGTCGTCGGCGTACAGGAGGCCGGTGCCGGCGCCCGGCTCGGCCGGCGCCACGATGCCGGCGCTCACCCGCCGGCCGGCCAGCCGGACCGGGTCGCCCGTGCGCAGCCCGAGCGCGGTGAGCACCTCCGGGTGCAGCCGGACGATGCCGCGCCGGGCGTCAAGCGCCGCCGGCCGCAGGCTCGCGGTCAAGGTCAGGTCGGGTACCGCCACCGCCCGACCCTAGCCCCCGGAGTCACGGTGGGGCCGTCCGGTCACCGCGGGCGGTCGTCGTCGGTGAGGAGCGAGGGATCCTGGCGGATGATCTCCGCCAGCCGGGCCGCGGGGTCGGAGCTCAACCCGTCCCGCGGCGTCCACGCCGGAACGGTCTTCACCGACATCGGCCAGGGCGGCGGCGGTACGGCGGCACCCGTCCCGCTGACCGTGACGATCCCGCCCGACCAGGAGACCCGTAGCGGGTGCTCCTGCCCGTCGTGGTCGACCCGCACGGACACCGCCATCCCCGGGTGCTCCGCGACGACCCGGCGGACCACCTCGGCGACCTCCTCCACGGGGTCCCGCCACCTGGCGTCGTCGGCCCGGTGCTGACCACCGGCGGCGTCGGCCCATTGCGGGGGACCGGCGACGTCGGCCCACTGTGCGGGACCGGCCACGTCGGCCCAGCGCGGAGGAGCGGCGGCGTCGGCCCAGTGCGGAGGAGGGGTCCCGTCGGGCCGGTCGCGGTTGTCGGTGCCGCGCTGCGGCCGGCCGGCATCGGTCGTGCGGGCGGCCTCCCGGCCGTCCGCCCAGCCCGGCCCCGCGTTCCGGCCACCACCGTGGGGCGTGCCGGCGCCGGTGGTCGCCGTGGTTCCCGGGGCGGCGACCGGGTCGGGCGCCGTAGCCGGGTCGGACAGCGTGACGGTGCCGGGCGGCGCGCCCGTGCCGGGGAGGGCCACCGTGTCCTCCTCGGCTGCCCGCCGGCGCAGCGCTTCCTCGCGCCGGGCCAGTCGGGCCAGTGTCTCGTCCAGCCCACCTCTCATCACGACCACCCCTTTCTATGAAACGGGTCTGACCGCCGCTCGGTTCAGGTCTTCCTCTCCCGGGTTGCCTGATCCAGCGCGCGGTCCAGGACGACCAGGAGGGCGTCCCGCACCGAGAGCCGGTCCCGGGCGTCGAACTGCACCAGGGGTACGTGGTCGCCGATGGCCAGCGCCCACCGGATCGCCGTCAGGTCGTGCGCCACCCGGCCGTTGAAGGCGTTGACGCCGACCGCGAAGGGCAGCCCGGCCCGCTCGAGGAAGTCGATCGCCGGGTAGCAGTCGTCCAGGCGCGCGCTGTCCACCACGACGAGCGCGCCGAGCGCGCCACGGGCCAGGTCGTCCCACATGAAACCGAACCGCGCCTGGCCGGGGGTGCCGAACAGGTACAGCTTCAGGCTGCGGTCGATGGTGACGCAGCCGAAGTCCATCGCCACCGTGGTGGTGGTCTTCGCGCTGCGTACGCCCGGGTCGTCGACGCCCAGCGCGGCGCTGGTCATCTCCGCCTCGGTGGTGAGCGGGGCGATCTCGGAGATCGCGCCGACGGTCGTGGTCTTGCCCACGCCGAAGCCGCCGGCCACCAGGATCTTCACCGGGATGGGCGGCGCGGCGCGCGGCCCGGGCGCGGCACCCGGCTCCGGTGCCGAGCCCGGCGGCCGGTACGGCGGAGGCGGTGCGGCCGCGCCGTGTCCGGTCGACGGGTGGGCGCCGGTCGGCACGCCGTAGCGGGCGGCGGCGCTGTTGGCCGCGAGCCCGCCCAGCGGGGAGGCCGACCAGTCAGGAGATCGCACGGAGTCCATCAATCACTCGCAGGATGATGTCGGGGTCGAGGGCGTCGTCGGGGGCGCCGACGTGCACGTCCAGGTGCCCGGCGGCGCGCAGGTCGCCGACCAGGACCCGGGTGACGCCGAAGTGCATCCGCATGGTGGCCGAGATCTCCGCCACCGAGATCGGCTCGGCGCAGAGCGCGACGATCGTCGCCAGTTCCGGGGCGAGTCGCGCGGCCGGTGTCGACCACTCGGTCGCCGGACGGGCCGTGACCTGGGTCTCCAGGCCGATCGCCGGGTCCGCCCCGGACACCCGCCCGGCGGTGAGCACGAACGGGCGTGGCCCGGCCGGCCGTTCCGGGTCGGGTTCGAGATCGGCCGTCGCCGCCGGCAGGCCCACCGCGCCGGGCTCACTGGCCGGTGCGGGCGAGCGCAGGTAGGGACGGATCCGGATCACGGGCTCCGGATCGTCCTCGCCGGCGACGTCGGGACTCACTGCTGGACGGCGTTCTTCAACTCGGCGATCAGGCGTGGGGTGAGGGCGCCGCCGGCCCTCCCGGCGAAGAGCGTCATCTCGTACGCGACGGTGCCCAGGTTCGCCGAGCGGTCGGCGACCACACCCAGCACGCTGCCGCTGCTGATCGCGCTGATCAGCAGGTAACCCTCGGCCATGTCGACGATGACCCGGTTCAGGCCGCCCAGCGCGTACCAGCTGGCGGCGCCGCCGGCGAGGCTCGTCATGCCCGACACGACGGCGGCGAGCCGCTCGGCGTTGGAGCGGTCCTTGATGGAGGACATGGCCATGAGGAGCCCGTCCGACGAGACCGCGATCGCCTCCAGCACGCCGGCGGTGCTGGAGGTGAACGAGTCCAACAGCCAGTTGAAGGTCCGGGCCTCCGGGCTGAGGTCCCCGCCCACCCCGGCGTGGCCCTGGTGGTCGACGTTGTCGTGCAGGAAGGGGCTGGTCAACGTGTTGATCCTTCTTCGTCGCGGCGGTGTGGACTGACCTCACGCAGAGCCCGGGCGACGCCCGCCTCGAACTCGGTGATGAGGTCGCGGACCTCGGCGGGGTCGCCGGGGTTCTGGACGGACGGCGGGCGGGGCGGGCTCAGTGTCAGGTTGGCCCCAGGCACCCGCCGGGTCAACCGGGGCCGTTCCGCTTCCGCCGCGGTGGCGGGCGGCGGGGGTCCGGCGGGACGGGCCGACTCGGCGCGGCGTACGCCGGACTCGAACGCCTCGACCAGGGCGCGGGCGGCGGCGGGGTCGGCGTGGGTGGCGTCCACCGGGCCCACCGGCGCCCCGCCCGGCGGCAGGCTGGCACCCGGCACGCGCTGTCGCATGGCCGGCGGCGCGAAGGCCGGCGGCGGCCCGGACGGTCCGGCGAGGCCGTTCGTTGTGCCACCCGGTACGGGCCGGCGGGGCAGGCCGTGGGCGGTGGTCGTGGACGGCGCGCCGAGGTCGGCCGGCGGGCGGCCGGCCACCGGCAGGTCGCGGGTGGACTCGCGGCCCCCCACGCTGATCTCCGGGAAGGCGCTGCCACCGGTGGAGGCGTCCGTGGCGGTGGCCGGCCGCGTGCCGCCGGCGCCGAAGGCGTCCCACGGCGTACCGGACTCCATGCTGCGGGTGGCCCGGCTGAGCAGGACCGGATCGAAGCCGTGCGACGAGGTCTCCGGCTGCCCGCCTGACGGCGCGTCCGGTGCGGCGCCGACGGCGGCCAGGGGTCGCCCACCCCGCGCGGTGTCCAGGTTGCCGGCGGGGGACCGGCGGTCCCGCCCCGGAACGGTCGCCCGGGCGACGGTCGCTCCGGCGCGGTCCGCCCGGCGGATCACCAGGGCCGACTGGGGGATCTCCAGGTGGGCGGTCAGCCCGCCGCCGGCGGTCGGGGCGAGGGTGACCGACCAGCCGTGCCGGCGGGCCAGCCGGCCCACCACGAAGAGGCCCAGCACCTCGGTGGGCGCCAGGTCGAGGCGTTCGCGCCGGGTGAGCCGGGCGTTCTCCGCGGAGAGCCGCTCCTCCGTCATGCCGATGCCGTGGTCGACGACGCTCAGCCGGGCGCCGATGCCGGTGCTCTCGCCGGCCACCGTGACGCGGGTGTGCGGCGGCGAGAAGACGGTGGCGTTCTCCATCAGCTCGGCCAGCGCCAGGACCAGGTCGCCGACCGTGCCGGGCGCCGCCGACACGCCCGGCGCGATCTGCACGTCCACCCGGGTGTAGTCCTCGATCTCGCCCAGCGCCAGCCGCACCACGTCGGCCAGCGGCACCGGCGCGACGTGCGGGTCGTCGCCGGCCGCGCCGGAGAGCACGACCAGGCTGCCGGCGTTGCGGCGCAGGCGGCTGGAGATGTGGTCGAGCCGGTACAGGTGCTCCAGACGCCCGGGGTCGGTCTCCTGCCGCTCCAGCCGGTCGATCAGCGCGATCTGGCGGCCGACGAGGTTCTGCGTACGCCGGCCGACGTGCCCGAACATCTGGGCGACGTTGCGCCGGCCGGCCACCTGCCGCTCGACCAGGCGGGCCGCCGTGGTCTGCACCCGGTCGAAGGCCCGCGCCAGGTCGCCGATCTCGTCCCGGGCACGTACGTCGACCGGGTCGAGGCGGACCGGTTGGGCGGTCTCCGTCTCGTCGTCGGCGACCCGGGTCAGCTCGGATTCGGCGACCCGGGCGACCCGGTCGGCCGACCGGGTGAGCCGGGTCAGCGGCCGGGCCACCGTCCGGGCGACGGCCACGCTCAGCAGCACCACCACGGTGAGGATCAGCAGGGCCAGCCCGCCGACCAGGTACGCGGCGATCAGCGCCCGCCGCTGCTCGGCGCTGACCTCGGCGATGACGTCCGCGACGATCTTCTTCTCGACGAACTGGCCCAGCGTGATCATCGAGCGGGCCGACGGGAAGAGCGCGTCCAACGGCACGTCCCGAACCGTCGCGATCGGATCGACCACGCTCGCGGTCAGGAAGTCCGGCCTGGTCCGCGCCTGCACGGCTGCGTCGTTGAGCAGCGCCAGCTGGTACTGCTCCGGCGTGGCGAGCCCTCGGAAGCGCAGGTTGTCGACCTGGAGCGCGGACATGCACGCGACGTACGCGGTGACCGCCGTCGGGGCCTGGGTGGCCTTCACGAGCACGATCAGCGTGGCGCAGGCGCCCAGCCCCTCGTCGGCGCGCAGCACCGCGTCCAGGGCGAGCACCTGCCGCCCGGCCGAGGTGTTGGTGTCCACGCCGAAGGGCAGCCGCAGCGACTCGATCAGCGCCATGTTGACCGGCCCGTAGGTGGCCATGACCTGGTCGGGGGTGGCGGCCCCGGCGAGGACCGCGGCCCGCAGGTCGGTCAGCCTGCGTACGCCGTCGAGGGCGGCGAGGACCCGGGCGGGCAGCAGGTCGCCGGGGAGGGCCCGCAGGTCGGCGACCCGGTCGTCCACGGTGGCCGACTTCTGCACGAGCTCGGTCCGGGCGACCCGGCCGAGCAGCAGGCCGACGGAGAGGATGCGTTCCTGTTGCAGGTCCTGGACGAGGGTGCCGACGCGGCTGGCGACACGGACCTGGTCGGCGATGTCGCCGGCCTGCCGGGCGGCGGCCACCCGGTCGAGCACCACCGGCACGGCGAGCCCGACCATGCTGAGCAGTGGGACCACCACCAGCAGGGCGAGCTTGCCCCGGATCCGGAGCCTACCGAGCAGCATCGAAGGGTCCCCACTGCGTGGCTGCCGGCTCCCGGCCCGTACCGGCCGGCTGGAGTGGACGTGGTTCGGTCGGCCGGCTGGCCGGAGCCCGCCAGTGGGTGGGCGGCAGGGCACCCGAGTCCTCGGTCCTCGCCCGGGACTCGGCGGCGCGGTGGCGGGCCCGCCGGGCGGCGGTGACCAGGATGGCGGCCAGCGCGGCCAGTAGCAGAACGGCCGTCACGGCGGCGCCCACCGCCAGCCACCGCTCCCGGTCCAGGTCGTCGAGGCGGTCGGCGAGCAGCGCGTCGAGTTCATTGAGAATGACCGGCTGGAGCTGCTGGCCGGCGGACTGGACGGCGGCCCGAGCGCCGGCGAGCCGACCCGGGTCCACCTCGCCGCTGGGCGTGGGGGTCGAGTACGCGGCCAGCGCCTCGACCGCCCGCTGGTAGGTGTCCAGCGGGGTGAGGACGGTCGGGCCGAGGTTGGTGCTCTCGGAGTTGTCCACCGCCGCCCGCAGGTCGGTGACCATGTCGGCCGACGGCGCGAGGGCGGCGACGCGGACGCCGGCGAGTTCGGCGACGGTCCTGGCCTGCTGGGCGGCCGGCCGTCGGGCGGCCAGGACGGTCAGGTCGGCGAGCCGGCCGGCGGCGACCATCGCCTGGGGCAGGTCCTTGCCGATGCCGTCCTGGAGGAAGAAGGAGTCGGACTCGGGGTCGCGGACCAGTCCGGAGGTCTCCCGTACCTTGCGGTGCAGCTCCAGCAGCAGGTCGGTGGTCTCGCCGTAGGCGGCGTAGGCGGTCTCCGGGTCGGTGGGGCTCTGGTCGGACAGCGCCTCCAGTTTCGCCCGTAGTCCGGCCCAGCGTTCCTGGGCGCGCAGGTCGTCGCCGATGCGCGCGTCGACCGAGGCGCAGTTCGCCACCGCCCGGGTCAGCTCCTCGCCGGACACCGGCCGACCGGCCACGGCGGCGGACTGGGCCTCCACCAGCGCGTCGGTCACCGGGGCCAGGGCCCGGAGGTACTCCACGCCGAGACGTTCGGACACGACCAGGTCCCGGTCGTCGTCGGTGAGCCGCCAGGTCTGGACGAAGAGGAGGGCCAGCGGCGCGAGGAGGACCACCACCAGCAGTAGTGGCAGAGCACGGCCGGCGACGGAGGGTCGCCGACGGACCCGCGGCGCGGGGACGGTCATGGTCAGTCTCCTCCGGCGGGGGTGGAACCGGTCGCGGTGTGGTGCTCGCCGATCGAGTCCCATGCACCGGACCGGAAACTAACCGAACCCGGGAGGGCGCTTCGTGCCGTCGGACAGTCAGTTTTGCGTCAGTTCGCGCGAAGTCACCTGTCGTTGATCCGATCGACACCGTCCGTGCCACTCCCCGTGCCGACATGGACGCATCGGAGCCGATTTCCGCCGAAGATCGGAATTCACGCGATCCGAATACATCCAGCTGGGACGGGTCTGGACCTTCCGCGCTCGCACGGATCCGGCCGACGATCGGAGCAACCGGACGGACGTACGGACGATCTCAGCCAACGCTCAGGATGCGGCCCGTAGCGTGTGCCGCATGAGATCGCCGTCGCCGGCCGCGTGGATCCGGCGTGCCCTGCCCACCCGCCGCCGTGCCGTCGCCGCCACGGCGGTCGCCGTGCTGCTCGTCGGGGCGGTGGTCTGGGCGGTACGTCCGCAGGGGCCGGACGTCCGTACCGAGTCCGCCGTCCTGACCGTTCGCTCCGGCCCGGCCGGCGACGAGCCGGTCGACCTGGACACCACGCTGTACCTGCCCGAGGGGGCCTCCGCCGGCGAGAAGGTCCCGGCGGTGCTGCTCGCACACGGCTTCGGCGGCACCAAGGAGTCGGTGCGCTCGGACGCGGAGGAGTTCGCCGGTCGGGGGTACGCCGTCCTGACCTGGACGGCCCGCGGCTTCGGCCGCAGCGGCGGGCAGATCCACCTGGACGACCCCGACTACGAGGTACGCGACGCCGAGCGGCTGCTGGACTGGCTCGCCGCCCGGCCGGAGATCCGTACCGACGCCGCCGGTGACCCGACGGTGGGCGTCGTGGGTGGCTCGTACGGCGGCGGACTCGCCCTGCTGCTCGCGGCGCAGGACGAACGGGTGGACGCGATCGTCCCGATGATCACCTGGAACGACCTGTCCCGGGCGTTCCTGCCCGAGAGCAGCGGTCGGGACACCACCGAGGGCGTGTTCAAGTCGGGCTGGGCCGGGTTGTTCTTCGGCGGCGGCAGCAACGCCGGCACCGGACCGGCCGGCATCTCCGGTGTGACCGGGGCCCAGCCGGAGGGTGCGCCCGCGTCGGCCGGCCCGCCCAGCCCGAGGCCGGGCGCCGGCCCGGGAAGCGGTCCGGGCGCCGCGCCGGCGGGGGCCGCCGATCCGGCCTGCGGCCGGTTCGCCGCCGATGTCTGCGCCGCGTACCTGCGCATCGCCACCACCGGCCGCGCCGACCGGGCGGCGGTGGACCTGCTGCGCCGGTCCAGCCCGGCCGGCGTGCTGGACCGGATCACCGCACCGACCCTGCTGGTGCAGGGCGAGGCGGACACCCTCTTCCCGCTCAGCGAGGCGGACGCCAACGCGCGCGGCATCGCCGCGAACGGCACCCCGGTGCGGGTCGCCTGGTTCACCGGCGGCCACGACGGCGGCGCGGGGCCGAAGTCCGACTCGGACCGGGTGAAGTTCCTGACCGTGCAGTGGCTCGACCACTACGTCAAGGGCGAGGGCGACGCACCGGGCGACGACTTCACCTGGTCGCGCATCGCCGGCTTCGACGCCCTCGACCGGGGCCTGGTCGCCACCGGCTACCGCACCACCGACTACCCCGGCACCGCCGGCACCGGGCGGCGGGACGTCGTCGTCGCCGGCCCGCCGCAGCCGATCGCCAACCCGCCCGCCGGCAACCCGGCCGCGATCTCCTCGGTGCCCTTCGCCGGTGAGCTCTCCTCGCTCCTCGGCGGCATCGCCGGCGACATACCGGGGCAGCACGCCCGGTTCGAGTCCGCGCCACTGCCCGAGGCGGTGGACGTGGTGGGCGCGCCGACCGTCCGCATCCGGGCGGCCTCCGCGACCGGCGAGGCGGTGCTGTTCGTCAAGCTCTACGACGTCGACCCGAACGGCGCGGCCACCCTGCCCAACGGTCTGGTCGCGCCGGTCCGCCTCACCGGCCTGCCGCGTGCGGTCGACGCCGCGCAGCCGGTCACCGTCACCCTGCCGGCGATCGTCCGCCGGATCGAGGCCGGGCACCGGCTCCGCGTCGTGGTGGCCACGTCCGACCAGGCGTACGCCACCCCGGTCGAGCCGGCCGTGCACACCGTGGCGCTCGCCGACGGCGCCGTCGCCCTGCCCACGGTCGACGGGGAGCCGATCCCCACCGCCGCCGCCCTCTGGCGCTGGATCCTCGCCGGCCTGCTCGCCGCCATCGTGCTGGGGCTCGTCGTGGTCGTCGCGGTCGTCCGCCGCCGGCAGCGCCGCCAGGACAACTCCGTCCACCCGGCGTACGCGGACACCCCACTGGCCGTGCGCGAGCTGCGCAAGGAGTACGCCGACGGCTTCGTCGCCGTGTCGAACGTGGACTTCGAGGTCCACCCCGGTCAGGTGGTGGGCCTGCTCGGCCCCAACGGCGCCGGCAAGACCACCACCCTGCGGGTCCTGATGGGGCTGACCCAGCCCACCGCCGGCGAGATCTACGTCTTCGGGCACCGCCTGGTACCCGGCTCCCCGGTGCTGTCCCGGATCGGCGCGCTCGTCGAGGGGCCCGGTTTCCTGCCGCACCTGTCCGGGCTGGACAACCTGAAGGCGTACTGGCGGGCGACCGGCCGGCCGTGGGAGGACGCGCACTTCGACGAGGCGCTGGAGATCGCCGGCCTCGGCGCGTCGGTGCACCGCCGGACGAAGAACTACAGCCACGGCATGCGGCAGCGACTGGCCATCGCGCAGGCCATGCTCGGCCTGCCCGAGCTGCTGGTCCTCGACGAGCCCACCGACGGCCTGGATCCGCCGCAGATCGCCGAGATGCGCCGCGTGCTCCAGCGGTACGCCACCGACGGACGGGCGGTGCTGGTCTCCAGTCACCTCCTGGCCGAGGTCGAGCAGACCTGCACCCACGCGGTCGTGGTGAACAAGGGTCGGATCGTCGCCTCCGGGCCGGTCGAGGAGATCGTCGGCGAGTCGCCGAGCGTGCTCTTCGAGGTCAGTGACCCGACGGCGGCCCGGACCGTGCTGGACCGCCTGGACGGGGTACGGGTGCTGCCCGACTCCGAGGGGCAGCTCGTGGTGGACACCAACGGCACGGCGCGCAGCGAGGTGGTGGCCGAGCTGGTACGGGCCGGCATCGGGGTGGACCGGGTGGTGCCGAGGCGCCGCCTGGAGGACGCGTTCCTCGCCCTGGTGGGCGAGAACTCTCGGGGAAGCGGGGACCGGTGATGGCGGGATCGACGCAGGAGACCACCACGGGGTCGGTGCACCCGTCCGGCGCGGCGGCCGGCTACCGGCCCTCGGCCACGATGCCGATCGTGGCCGAGTTCCGGCGGCAGGCGTCCCGGCGGCGTACGCAGCTCGCGCTCGGGTTCATGGTGCTGCTGCCGTTGATCATCCTGACCGCGTTCCAGTTCGACACCGGTGACGACGACGACAACGGCAACAACGAGTTCAGCAGCCTGGTCGACCTGGCCACCTCCGGCGGGCTGAACTTCACCCTGTTCACCCTCTTCGTCTCGGCGGGGTTCCTGCTGGTCGTGGTGGTGGCGCTGTTCTGCGGCGACACGGTGGCCAGCGAGGCGAGCTGGGGGAGCCTGCGCTACCTGCTCGCCGTGCCGGTGCCCCGGGCCCGGCTGCTCACCGTGAAGCTGCTGGTCGCGCTCGCGTACTCGGCGATCGCGCTGCTGCTGCTCGCCGGCACCGCCCTGCTCGTCGGCACCCTCCGGTACGGCTGGGAGCCGCTGCGCAGCACCGTCGCCGCCCAACTGGAGCCGGGGGAGGGCCTGCTGCGGCTGCTCGCGGTGCTCGGCTACCTGGCGGTCGTCCTCCTGGTGGTGGCCGGCCTGGCGTTCCTGCTGTCGGTGACGACGGACGCCGCGCTCGGCGCGGTCGGTGGCGCCGTGCTGCTGTGGATCCTGTCCAGCATCCTCGACCAGATCACCGCGCTCGGCGCGATCCGGTCGTTCCTGCCGACCCACTTCAGCACCGCCTGGCTGGGCCTGCTGTCCACGCCGGTGCAGACCGACGACGTGGTCCGCGGCTGCGTCTCCGCGATCAGCTACGCCACGCTGTTCTGGGGTCTCGCCTACTGGCGCTTCACCCGCAAGGACGTGACGAGCTGAAAGGAAGGGCCCCCTCTTAACGCCTGCGGTAGAGGAGGGGCCCCCTCTTAACAGTGCTGCGCCGCCCACAAAATGGGAACCCGGCTGGGTGTGGCGGCCGGCTCTGCATAGACTCGACGGCACAACTTCATACCTCATCCAGAGGGGCTGAGGGATACGGCCCGACGACGCCCCGGCAACCACCCCGCGCGCTCATCGCTGAGCGACCGGCGGGGCAGGTGCCAATTCCGTCCCCGCCGCACGGCGCGATGCGGGGAAAGATGAGAGGACTCTCGACATGACGTCGACGCTCGCCCCCTCCGGCATCGACACCACCGCCAGCCCCGCCCGCGCCCTGGTCTGCCGCGCCTGTTCGGCGCGCTACCCGCTGGCCGCCCAGCACGCCTGTCACGAGTGTTTCGGGCCGCTGGAGGTCGACTACGACGCCGCCGCGCTGGCCGCCGTCACCCGCGAGCAGATCGAGGCCGGCCCGCAGAACATCTGGCGGTACGCCGGGCTGCTGCCCGCCGGCCAGGACCCGGCCACCCGGGTCACCCTGGATCCGGGGCTCACGCCGCTGGTCGCCGCCCCGCACCTCGCCGCCGAGCTGGGCATCACCGCGCCCCTGTGGGTCAAGGACGACAGCGCCAACCCCACCCACTCGTTCAAGGACCGCGTGGTGTCGGTCGCGCTGACCGCCGCCAAGGCGCTCGGCTTCGCCCGCTTCGCCTGCGCCTCCACCGGAAACCTGGCCAACTCGGTCGCCGCGCACGCGGCCCGCGCCGGTACGCCCTCGGTGGTCTTCATCCCCAGCGACCTGGAGCAGGGCAAGGTCGTCACCACCGCCGTCTACGGCGGTGAGCTGGTCGCCATCGACGGCTCGTACGACGACGTGAACCGGCTCTGCGGCGAGCTGGTGGAGACCGACGAGTTCGAGGACACCGCGTTCGTGAACGTGAACGTCCGGCCGTACTACGCCGAGGGCTCCAAGACCCTCGGCTACGAGGTGGCCGAGCAGCTCGGCTGGCGCATCCCCGCCCAGGTGGTCATCCCGATGGCCTCCGGCGAGCTGCTCACGAAGATCGACAAGGCGTTCACCGAGCTGGTCGAGATCGGCCTGGTCGAGGCGCCGGCCGGCGGCTGGAAGGTCTTCGGCGCCCAGTCGGCCGGCTGCAACCCGATCGCCACGGCCCTGCACGCCGACAGCGACACGATCACCCCGGTCAAGCCGACCGGCATCGCCAAGTCGCTCAACATCGGCGACCCGGCCGCCGGCGTGTACGCGCTGGAGGCGGTGCGGCGTACCGGTGGGTGGATGGAGTACGTCGACGACGACGAGATCCGCGCGGGCATCCGGCTGCTGGCGCGGACGACGGGCGTGTTCGCCGAGACCGCCGGCGGGGTGACCGTGGCAGTGCTGCGCAAGCTCGTCGAGTCCGGCCGGCTCGATCCGACCGCCGAGACCGTCGTGTTCAACACCGGCGAGGGCTTGAAGACCCTCGACGCGGTGGCCGGCGAGGTCGGCCCGACCCACCGCATCAAGCCGTCCCTGCGCGCGGCTCGCGACGCCGGCCTCCTCGGCTGACGACGCGGACCGATCCGCGCGGTAACCGGCTTTTAGCGGTGCGTGCGGAAAACGCGCCGTCAGGGACTTGACGACAGCAACCGGGCGGCGCAAGATGCTCCGTGCGGGAGGGCGTTTCGCCGGAGACTTTGATAGTTCTTACGACCCAACGCCGGAGGCGTTGTGCGATCGTCCCTCCCGACCAACGTTCCGAGGGCCAGCGGTTAAATCGCTGGCCCTCGGTGTTTCTCCGGGGCATCCTCGCCCCATGAGCATCGTCGTCGCGCCCTTCGACACCGCCGACCCGGCCGCGGTCGACGAGGCACACCGCATCGCCACCGCCGTCACCGTCGCCGACCTGCCGGACTTCCCGGTGGAGGACCGGGAGGAGTTCGGCGCCACGCTGGCCCACCCGATGCCCGGCAACGTCATCGTGCACGCGCTCGCCCGGATCGACGGGGTGGCGGTCGGGCGCGTGCAGGTTCGGCTGTCGCAGCTGGACAACACCGACCTCGCCAGCGTCACCATCGAGGTCGACCCGGAGCACCGCCGGCGCGGCGCCGGGCGGGCGCTGTTCGCGTACGCCCGCCGGGTGGCCGTCGACGACCGCCGCAAGCGACTGTTCTGGAACGCCGTGACGACCCTGCCCGGCGGGGCGGTGCGGCCGGAGGCGGGTGCGGGCTTCTCGGCGGCGATGGGTGCGGAGCCCGCGCTGGCGGAGGTGCGCCGCCGGTTGGAGATCGCCCGGCTCGACGACGCCGCACTGGACGAGTTGCTGGCCGGCGCGCGGTCGCACGCGGCCGGCTACCGGGTGGTGGGATGGCACGGTCGGACCCCCGACGAGTACGTCGCCGACGTGGCCCGCCTGGAGAGCCGCATCATCACCGACGCCCCGATGGGTGACCTGGAGATGGAGCCGGAGAAGATCGACAGCGAGCGGATCCGGGGCATCGAGGCGGCGCTGACGGCGAGGGGCCGGCGCGTGTACCACCAAGGCGCCGTCGACCCGACGACCGGGCGGCTGGTCGCCTGGACGATGCTCGACGTGGGCGCGTCAGCACCGTGGCACGCCTGGCAGGCCACCACCATCGTGGACCCGGACCACCGCGGCCACCGGCTCGGCCTGCTCGTCAAGATCGAGAATCTCCGGTACGCGCTGGCCCGCGAACCGCAGCTGACCGCGATCGACACCTGGAACGCGGCCGTCAACGACTACATGATCAGCATCAACGAGCGGATGGGTTTCCGGGCCGTCGACGGCTGGACGGACTGGCAGTTGGCCCTCTGAGCAGGGTCGCCGCCCGCGCGGCCCACGGTCGTAGCACCGGTTCGCCGTAGCCGCCGGCGGTCAGACCGGCCCGCCGCTCGAACGTGTTCGCCCGCCCGTAGCTGCCGGTGAGGCCGTACGACCAGAGGCACGCCAGCCAGTACGCGGGCCAGAACAGCGGCCCGAGCAGCGCGTACTGCCGGGTGTGCCGCAGCTCGTGCCCGAGCAGGTCGGCCCGGTCCGGGTGGAGCAGCCACTCCGGCGGCCGGCGGGTCAGCACCACCGAGCCCACCGTGAAGCAGTCCTGGCGGGGGATCCGCAGGCGGTAGCCGCCGGCCACGATCACCCCGTCCGGCGTACGGACCCGCCGGGTGCGGGCCAGCGCGGCCAGCACCAGCCCGACGGGGGTGGTGCCGTTGAGCCAGGTGGCCCGGGCGCAGGTCCGCTGCCGCACTCCTCCAGGATGCGACCACCCGGGGGCGGGCGCCACCGCGGACCGGCGGGTCAACCGGCGGCCGGCGGTTCCAACCGGTCGATGAGTTCGCGTACGACCGCCCCGAAGCTGCTGCCCGGCTTGAACCGGTGTCCGTCGACCGGCGGGGGAACGGTGTCGTGCGACGGGATCTCCAGACCCTCCGGGTCACGGATCCGCCGGTCCACGCCGCCCGCCGGATCCCCCGGATTCCGCGCCCCGGCGCCGAAGATCGGGCCCCCGATCGGATCGGTGTCCCGCCACAGGTTGATCCACCGCCAGTCGAGCCGGTCCCCGACCTCACGCAGCACGTCTTCGCTGACGTACGCCGGGAAGAGCCGGCCGTAGAGGCGGGCCAGCGGCGAGCCGTAGGTGAGCAGCGCGACCCGCCGCCGGCAGGACGGCGGGAGGTTGAGGACCGTGGCCGCGGCCAGGACGCTGCCGTGACTCTGCCCGGAGAGCACCACCCCGTTCCCGTCGGCGGTGAGGTGCCGGATCCGGCGGGTCAACTCCGGCACGGCGCGCTCCGAGTAGCAGGGCGGCGCGAGGGGATGTGCCGCGCGGGGCCAGAAGTTGGCCACCTCCCAGAGGACACCGATCGCGCGGATGCCACCGGACCGGGAGGCGACCAGTGCTCCACCGGCCAGACCCACCGCGGACAGCACGATGACGATGGTCCCGACATCGGCGGCGAAGACCACCGGCCCGGCCAGCGTCAGGCCGCCGATGTCCAGCGCGACGCGGCCGGGCCCGCGGTTCACCAGCAGGCCGCCCGCGCCGAGTGTCAGCACGGCGAACACGGCGAAGATCGCCGGCAACACCGGTCCCAGCCGATCGGCCAGCCGGGCTCGGACGATCACCTTCACGACCGCCCGGACCCGCTCCGGCGGCACCCGGGACGCCTCCGGGAACTCCCGCCGGACCAGGTCCTCCGCGTCGGACCGGAGTCGGTACCGCTCGATCCGGTTCCCGAGCACCGCCACCAGGGTGACGACCATCAGCGCCAGCGAGAGGCCCAGGATGGCCCACCGGTAGGCGGTCGTGGGCACGAGGGGCGGCGCGCCCGGCGGCAACGGCCGGGCGGGCGTCGGGTTGGAACCCCGGTCCAGGTACTCGGCCACCAGGTAGCTCAGGGCCGAGGAGTACGCCAGGCCGATGGCGATCGCGATCGTGATCAGGACCGGAGCGCCCATCCCGCCGATCAGCAGCCGCGCGTCCGGGGGCCGGCGTGCCTGCACCCGCACGAACACGGCGAGCACCACGAGCAGCACGACCTGACCGACGAAGAGACCGGACACCACCTCACCGAAGTGGGGCAGCGGCCCCCGGGCGGCCCAGTACGGGCGCGGAGCCGCCAGGTAGGCCACGCTCAGCCCGGTGAGCACGATGGCGGCCCACCGCAACGACCGGAGGGTGGCCCGGAACCACCGTTCGCGGCCCCGGCGCTCGAACGCCGGCAGGCAGAGCAGGGCCAGGGCGGCCACGAGCACCCCGACGACCGCCGCGAGCAGCGCGTGCCCGTGCAGCCTGGCGTCGTGCGTCTCGACGGGCAGCACCAGCACGGCGTCGAGGGTGCAGAGGGCCACGACCGCGTGGACCGAGCGCAGCCGCTGCCGCAGGATCCGGGTGTCCCAGTAGGCCGGAGTGTTCGGCCGTTGCGCACCGACCCCCTCCGGGGTGGTCGCCGCGTCCTCCGGCAGCCGCAGGGTCCAGGCCCCGAGGCGCCAGACCAACGCGATCGCGGTGATCGGCAGCGCGGCCAGGATCGCCAGGCGCTGCGCGGGTGGAATGCCACCCAGCCAGGAGATGATCCGCCGTCCCTCCAGACACCTCGGGTATCCCGCGCACTGCCAGGCCAGCAGGTCCAGGGAGAAGCTCGCGAGCGAGAGCACGTACATCGCGGTGATCGTGGCGGCCAGGAGCCGACAGAGTGCCCGGGGGAGCGCCCCCGACGGGCCGGCGGTGGGCAGCATCCAGATCGCGCCGTTGCTCAGCATGAACGGCAGGAGCAGGACCACGGACAGGGTCCGGGTGGCGGTGCCACCGGTCAGGCCGCTCCAGCGGTACGCCTCCAACCGCGCCCCACCGGGGCCGATCGGATCGCCGTGTCCGGGCCGGGGGGCGTAGAAGCCGGCGTCCCGGTCGCCGGCCACCCGGGCGACGATCGGACGGTCGAGGACCTTCTCCGGGCCTCGCTCCGCCACGCCGTGCACCCGGATCTCCGTCGTGCCCAACCCGCACCGCCCGTCCCTGTCGACCGGCCGCGGGGATACCCGGTGGGCCGCCGCCTACGCCGGGCCGCCGCGCCGGCCACCGGCACCTGTGACGGACGATCAAAGTTGTGACACTGCTCTACTGATCTGGGGGCTTTCTGTTGCATGATGGCGGGCATGACGGAGACCCCGCACCCCCTGTACGACAGGCACGCCGAGACCCTCAACCGCGCGCTGACCGCGATCACGGAGCGGGGGTACTGGTCCGCCTACCCCGAGTCACCCAGCCCGCGCGTGTACGGCGAGACCGCGGCCGCCGACGGGAAGGCCGCCTTCGAGGCGTACCTGAACGGCGACTTCCCCCTCGACCAGCCCGGTGACGGCGGCACGGTCGCCACCGAGTCCAGCCCGTTCGGCCTGGACCTGGGCGTGCGGTACCCGCACGCCGCCGCCGACCAGCTCGTCGGCGCCGCGACCGCCGCCCTGCCCGCCTGGCGCGACGCCGGCCCGCAGGCCCGCGCGGGGGTCTGCCTGGAGATCCTCGACCGGCTGCACAAGCACATCTTCGAGCTGGCCAACGCCGTGCAGTTCACCAGCGGCCAGGCGTTCGTGATGGCCTTCCAGGCCGGCGGCGCGCACGCCCTGGACCGCGCGCTGGAGGCGGTCGCCTACGCGTACGCGGAGATGACCCGCCACCCCGGCACGGCCGGCTGGGAGAAGGCCGCCGGCAAGGGCGAGCCGCTGCGGATGACCAAGACGTTCCACGTGGTCCCCCGGGGCGTCGCCCTGGTGGTCGGCTGCAACACCTTCCCGACCTGGAACTCGTACCCGGGGCTCTTCGCCTCGCTGGTCACCGGTAACCCGGTGGTCGTGAAGCCGCACCCGCGCGCGGTGCTGCCACTCGCGATCACCGTGCGCTACGCCCGGGAGGTGCTCGCGGAGGCCGGCTTCGACCCGAACCTGGTGCTGCTCGCGGCCGAGGCTCCCGGCGAGACGCTCGCCTCGACCCTGGCCGTGCACCCGTCCGTGCGGATCGTCGACTTCACCGGTTCCACCGAGTACGGCGACTGGCTGGAGGCCAACGCGCGGCAGGCCGCCGTCTACACGGAGAAGGCCGGGCTCAACACCGTCGTGGTCGACTCCACCGACGACTTCGCCGGCATGTGCCGCAACCTCGGCTTCACGCTGACCCTGTACAGCGGCCAGATGTGCACCACCTCGCAGAACATCCTGATCCCCTCCGGCGGCATCGAGACCGACCAGGGGCACAAGAGCTTCGACGAGGTGGCGGAGGGCATCGCGGCGGCGGTCGGGAAGCTCACCGCCGACCCGGCCCGCGGCGTCGAACTGACCGGCGCGATCGTCAACGACGGGGTGCTGGAGCGGCTCGACGAGATCACCAAGGTCGGCGAGCCGGTGCTGGAGTCGCGGACGGTCGAGCACCCGGCCTTCCCGGGTGCCGTGGTGCGTACGCCGACGATCGTCAAGCTCGCCGCCGACGACACCGCCACCTACTCGCGGGAGTGGTTCGGGCCGATCTCCTTCGCCATCGCGACCGACTCCACCGCGCACAGCCTGGAGATCCTGCGCTCGACGGTCGGTGAGAAGGGCGCCCTCACCGCGGCGGTCTACTCCACCGACGAGGCGGTCCTCGACGCCGCCGAGGCGACGGCCATCGAGGTCGGGGTGCACCTGTCCTGCAACCTGACCGGCGGTGTGTTCGTGAACCAGTCGGCGGCCTTCTCCGACTTCCACGGCAGCGGCGCCAACCCGGCGGCCAACTCGGCCCTCACCGACGGCGCCTACGTGGCCAACCGCTTCCGGGTCGTCCAGAGCCGCCGCCACGCCTGACGCGGTGAAAGGAAGGGCCCCTTCTTAACGCCTCGCGTAGAGGAGGGGCCCCTTCTTAACAACAGCTCAGGCCGGGCGGCGCATCTGGAGTTCGGTGAGCGTGGGGATCTTCGGGTGCGGAACGCGTACGCCGGTGTCCACGAAGCCCAGCCGCTGGTAGGCGCGGTAGGCCCGCTCGTTGCCGACCACGACCTCCAGCATCAGCTCCGGCCGTCCGCACGCGCGTGACCACCGCGCCACCGCGTCCACCAGGTCGCCGAGCAGGCCGGTGCCCCGCCAGGCCGGGGTGAGGTAGACGGCGTACACGACGGTCAGGCCCGGCTCGTCCGGCGTCGCGGTGCCCCCTGCGTGCCCGACGAGGCGGCCTCCCGGGTCCGCCACGAACTGGGCGTTCGCCGTGCCCGCCGATGCGTACGCGATCCGGGCGGCGTACTCGGCGTGCGGCCGGGCGGCGGCCTCAGCGATGGTCTCCAGGAAGGCCAGCGGCGCGTCGGCCAGCATCTCCAGCCGCAGCGCCCGCATCCGGGCGGCGTCCCGGGGGTGGACCCGCCGGACCGGCGCCCGTCCGGGGAGGGGCCACCCGACGGTGTCCCGTCGGGACGGCATCCGCGTCGCGCTGGGCACCCCGGGACCGGTTGTCATGAGCGCATGCCTACCACAGCGACGGACGACGATGCCGATCGCACGGAATGCGCCCGATTTGTGGTCGTGCGCGGCCGTCACCCCTCGTGTAGCGTGCGATTCCGGTCACCGATTCAGCGGCCGTCGCCGATCGCCGAACGGTGGTCCTCCGGAGCCGGCGTGCCGGGTCCCGGGTCGTGGAATGCCGTGCAGAGTGAGGAAGTGCACCGTGGCACAGGGCACCGTGAAGTGGTTCAACTCCGAAAAGGGCTACGGCTTCATCGCCGTCGACGGCGGACAGGACGTCTTCGTCCACTTCTCCGCCATCGAGATGGACGGCTACAAGGCGCTGGACGACGGCCAGCGGGTGGAGTTCGAGATCGCCCAGGGCCAGAAGGGCCCCCAGGCGGAGCGGGTGCGCGTCATCGCCTGACCGGCGACCGTCCCTCCCGAGCGCCGACCACGGGCACACCCCGGCCGGGCCGGGGCTGCGGTGGGAGTACGCACCGAGGAGGATCATGAACCGTTCCAGCTGTCGCTGAGGAGGGTTCTTTGTCCGACCAGCAGCCCCCGGCCACTCCGTCCCCCGCCCCGGGGGACCCCGACCCCTCGGCGCGGCCGACGGGTGACCCCACCGCGCCGCAGCCCGGCCCGCCGCCCCCGCCGTGGGATCCGGCCGTGGGTCCGCCTCCCGGTGCGTTCGGCGCCCCACCGCCCGGCCCGCACGGCGCGTACGCCACCGGCCAGCCCTGGTATCCGGGTGGTCCGGCGGCCTGGCCGGCCCCGGCGTACCCCGGCGGGTGGTTCCCGCCCGGCTCTGAGCCGAACGACCCCCTGGTCAACCCGCCCGGAGCGGGCGTGGGTGGATGGTGGGCGCGGTGCGTCGGCGCGGTGCGACGCGGCTGGCCCCTGCTGGTGCCGATCCTGCTCCTCACCCAGGCGCTGCCGGCGGCGCTGATCTCCCTGCTCTCGCTGGCGGTCGACCCGACCGCGCGGTGGGACGCCGAGCTGGCCGACAACCCCGACGGGCTTCCGGACACCTTCCTCACCGACCTGGCGGCGATGGTCGGCGTACTCGTCGGTGGGTTGGTGATCTTCGGCCTGGTCCAGGCCGTCGGCTGGGCGGCGGGCACCTGGGTGGTTGCCCGCCAGGCGGCCGGCGAGCCGGTGAGCCTGGGCGGGGCGTGGCGCCACGGCCTCCGCCGGGCCCTGGGTCTGTGGGGGTGGAGCCTGCTGACGGGCGTGCTGGTCGGGATCGGTGTCTGCTTCTGCCTCCTGCCCGGCGTCTACCTCTTGTTCGCGTTGAGCCTGACCGGGCCGGTCTACCTCTTCGAGCGGCAGAACCCGATCGGCCGCGCGTTCCGGATGTTCCACGAGCGGTTCGGGCTGGTGCTGGGGCGGGTGGCGCTGGTCGCGGCGGCCATCGTGGGCGTGTCCGTGGTGGCCGGGATCGTCGAGACGGTCGGCGGGCTGCCGTTCGGCAGAACTCCGCTGGATTCGCCCGGTACGGCGGTGGGGATCGTCGTGGTGAGCCTGATCGGTGCCGTGCTGGCGCTGCCGGCTTACCTCGCCCAACTCGTCGGCCTGATCGTCACGTACGCCGAGCAGCGGGCCTGCGAGGGCCCGGTGAACGCCGCGCGACTTGCCGCGGAACTCGGCTGACCGGGCCACTCGTGCTTGCACTCGGCAGGGGAGAGTGCTAAACAAGTCATTGGCACTCGCGTACTGTGAGTGCCAATGGTCGGGGCGGTAGGGCCACGGTCGCAACGGCGCCCAGTCGCTGGTGCGGCACATGGCCGGTCGTCGCGGGCTATCCGGCCCGGCCGAGGAGACGTCGTCGTCGCCAGGTGGCGACGTCCCCAAGGTGCGTACACCAGGCGGCCCATCCGGGACACACACTCGGGTGGCCCGTGAGTGTCCAGGAGGACAACGCCGTATGGCCAAGATGATCGCGTTCGACGAAGAGGCGCGCCGCGGCCTCGAGCGGGGCATGAACCAGCTCGCCGACGCCGTGAAGGTGACGCTCGGCCCCAAGGGCCGCAACGTCGTGCTCGAGAAGAAGTGGGGTGCCCCCACCATCACCAACGATGGTGTGAGCATCGCCAAGGAGATCGAGCTCGAGGACCCGTACGAGAAGATCGGCGCCGAGCTGGTCAAGGAGGTCGCGAAGAAGACCGACGACGTCGCCGGTGACGGCACGACGACGGCGACCGTCCTGGCCCAGGCCCTGGTCCGTGAGGGCCTGCGCAACGTGGCCGCCGGCGCCAACCCGATGGCCCTGAAGCGGGGCATCGAGGCGGCCGTGGCCAGCGTCTCGGAGGAGCTGCTGAAGCTCGCCAAGGACGTCGAGACCAAGGAGCAGATCGCCTCCACCGCCTCCATCTCCGCCGGTGACAACACCGTCGGCGAGATCATCGCCGAGGCGATGGACAAGGTCGGCAAGGAAGGCGTCATCACCGTCGAGGAGAGCAACACCTTCGGGCTGGAGCTGGAGCTCACCGAGGGTATGCGCTTCGACAAGGGCTACATCTCCGCGTACTTCATGACCGACCCGGAGCGTATGGAGGCCGTCTTCGACGACCCGTACATCCTGATCGTCAACAGCAAGATCTCGTCGGTGAAGGACCTGCTCCCGATCCTGGAGAAGGTCATGCAGGGCGGCAAGCCGCTGCTGATCATCGCCGAGGACCTGGAGGGCGAGGCCCTGGCCACCCTGGTGGTCAACAAGGTCCGGGGCACCTTCAAGTCGGTCGCCGTCAAGGCGCCGGGCTTCGGTGACCGCCGCAAGGCCATGCTGACCGACATCGCCATCCTCACCGGTGGCCAGGTCATCAGCGAGGAGGTCGGCCTCAAGCTGGACGCCGTCAGCGTCGACATGCTGGGCCGGGCTCGCAAGGTCGTGGTGACCAAGGACGAGACCACCATCGTCGACGGTGCCGGTGACGCCGAGCAGATCCAGGGCCGGGTCAACCAGATCCGGGCCGAGATCGACAAGAGCGACTCCGACTACGACCGCGAGAAGCTGCAGGAGCGCCTGGCCAAGCTGGCCGGCGGTGTTGCGGTGATCAAGGTCGGCGCGGCCACCGAGGTCGAGCTCAAGGAGCGCAAGCACCGCATCGAGGACGCCGTTCGCAACGCGAAGGCCGCCGTCGAGGAGGGCATCGTCCCGGGTGGTGGCGTCGCGCTGGTGCAGGCCGGCAAGACCGCCTTCGACAAGCTGGACCTCGCCGGTGACGAGGCGACCGGTGCGCAGATCGTCCGGATCGCGCTGGACGCCCCGCTGCGGCAGATCGCCGTCAACGCCGGCCTCGAGGGCGGCGTCGTGGTGGAGAAGGTCCGTAACCTCGAGGCGGGCCACGGCCTCAACGCCGCCAACGGCGAGTACGTGGACCTGCTGGCCGCGGGCATCATCGACCCGGCCAAGGTGACCCGTTCTGCGCTGCAGAACGCGGCGTCGATCGCGGCGCTCTTCCTCACCACCGAGGCCGTCGTGGCGGACAAGCCGGAGAAGACCCCGGCCGCCCCGGCTGGTCCGGGTGGCGGGGACATGGACTTCTGAGTCCAGGTTTCTGAAACGCCGGAAGGGGCGGGCCGCGTCAGCGGTCCGCCCCTTTCCCTGTCCCCGGTGGCACCGCCTTAGGAGCGACGTGCGACGGCTCAGCCCGTCACGTCGGCAGGGGTCGCTGGTTGCGCCGCTTGTGTGCCCGGTCGTACGGCTGCCGGATCTGGACCGGTTCGTCCACCGGCGTGACCGGTTCGTCGGCCGGTTCGTCGGCGCCGGTCATCTCCGCCCGCTGCTCGGCGTCGCCGAAGTCGAGTCGGTCGAACGGCAACGGGCCGGGCAGTTCGTCGTCCGTGGTCATGGAAGCCTCCTCTACCAGAACGGTAGGGGCCGTCCATGACGCATGCGGGCGAATGACGCTATCGGAGTCTATATCCCATTCGCCCCTTACTGATCTCCGAGCGTCCTCCGGTACAGGAAGAAGACCCGCTCGATCCGGGCGCCCGCGCTGCCCGAGTAGAACGGCACCGGCCCCACCCAGCCGATCTGCGCGGTGTCGATTCCCGCCTCCCGCTGGTCGGCCAGGCAGCGCCGCAGCAGCACCCCGCCGATCCCCGAACCCTCGGCCTCCGGCGCCGTGCCCATCGGGCCGAACCAGCTGGGCCGGGACGACCCCCAGGCCGCGAAACCGAGCAGCTCGCCCTCGCGTTCCGCCAGGTGGCAACCCGCCCGGTCACGGCCGACCGACCCGGCCAGCTCCTCGTCCCAGGAACCGCCGAAGGTGGCGCGGGCGAAGGCCGCCAGCGCCGGCAGGTCCGCCGGCTCCGCGCGCCGTACCGACACGCCCTGGCCGGCCAGCCGCGCCTCCGCGGCCTCCGTCGGGCGCAGGGCCGGCGAGGCGTCGTACGACAGGTCGGCGGTCATGTTCCAGGCCGTACGGTCCTGCGTGTAGCCGAGCGCCAGCGCGGCGCACACCGCCGGGGTGTAGCGCACGTCGACACCGGGCCAGCCGTACCAGGGCGGGTTGCCGGCGAGCAGCACCTCGGTTGCGCCCAGCCCGGCGAGCGTCCGCTCGGCGTACGACAGCAGCGCCCGCCCCGCGCCGCGCCGGCGGTACGCCGGGTCCACCGCCACCAGGTCGACGTGCCCGAGTCGGGTGTCCCGCCCGGAGACCGAGCAGACCAGCGTCCCTACCAGCTCTGCACCCCGGAACGCGCCGAGCGCCACCACCGGCCGGTCCGCGCGTGCCCGGACCCACAGCGTGTCGACCAGGACCTCCGCCTCCGCCGCGTCCTCGGGCAGGTCCAGCGCCCGCCGGCACAGCTCCACCACGTCCGGCACGCGGTCGGCGGCCAGCTCGGTGACGATGATCTCCGCGTCCATGGTCGCCGACCCTAGAGCACCGGAGGCCACCTGTTAAGAAGGGGCCCTTCCACCTCACCAGGCGTTAAGAGGGGGCCCTTCCTTACCCCTTCCTTACCCCTTCCTTACCGCTGGGCGGCCTGGACGGCGGCGTACGCGTCGACCAGACCGGCGCCGACGACGTTCCGTGCGTCGCCGCAGGTGTCCGTCGGCGCCACCGCGGGTGTCGCGGTCTCGGCGAGGATCCGCCGGGTCCGGTCCAGGTCCCCGACCAGCGCCGGGTTCGCCGACCACATCAGCGCCACCACGCCCGCCACCTGGGGGGTCGCCATGGAGGTTCCGCTGAGCGATCCGTACCCGCCCCCGGGCATCGCGGAGACGATCTCCTCGCCGGGTGCGACCAGGTCCGGCTTGGCGGCCCCGTCCGGTGCCGGTCCCCGTGACGAGAAGCTGGCCACCCGGCGCCGGTCGTCCACCGCGCCCACGGTGAGCACGTCCGCGTACGGCGCGGGCGGGTCGTCGAGCGAGCCACAGGTGGGTCCGGTGTTGCCGGCCGCCGCGACGACCATGATCCCGGCGGCGTCGAGCGCGGCGGCGGCCGGCCGGAGCACGCCCGGGTCGCAGCCCTCGATCGCCGGGCAGCCCCACGAGTTGGTGAGGATCTCCGGCGCGCGGGCGGGGCGACCGTCGGTGAACGGGTCCCCGCCGGCCGGGAACGGCGCGAGCATGAACTGGAGGCAGTCCAGGTAGTACGCCGGGTTGCCCAGGTTGCGGTCGAGGTTGACGCAGCCCACCCAGCCGGCGCCGGGGGCCACCCCGACGCCCTCGCGGCCCACCGCGCTGCCGACCGTGTGGGTGCCGTGGCCGCCCTGGTCGGTGGGGAAGCGGGTGGCGTCCCACGGGTCGTACCAGGAGTCGTCGCCGCCCCGGAAACCCTCGGCCAGGGCCGGATGCCGGCCGTCCACCCCCGAGTCGGAACTGCCCACGGTCACGCCGGTGCCGGTCACCCCCAGCTCCGACCAGACCCGGTTCGCGCCGATCAGGCGGATGTTCCACTCCGGTCCGGTCGGCGCGGGGGCGTCGCCCCGGGTCACGCCGGCCGGCGCGGGCAGCGGCCGTACCCGCTGGCTGACCAGCACGCGGGCCACCTCGGGCCGGTTGGCCAGCCAGGCGCGTACCGCCGGGCCGCCGTCCACCTCGACCGCGTTGACCAGGTAGTACGGGGTGTGGTCGAGTCGCAGCCGGCGCAGGTCCCGGCGCAGGTCGGCCTGCGTCCTCCCGGCGGTCTCCACGAGCCGCCGGTACACCTCGGTCGCCCGCACGTCCCGCCCCGCCTTGCCCGGCGCGGTGGGGAGGCCGCTCAGGTCCGCCTGGTCCCGCAGCACCACCAGTAACCGTTCGCCGTGCAGGCCGGGCTGGCCGAGCCCGACCGCGACCACCCCGACGGTGGCCAGCAGGACCGCGGCGGTCACCCCGGCCACCCGCCGACGCGGCACGCCGCCGTGGGGACGGGCGAGCAGCACTCCGTACGCGACGGCGAGCACGACCGCGACGGCGAGCCCGGCGCCGGCGGCGACCGCGACCCAGTACGGCACGTCGCGGGTGTTGACCAGGACGACGCTGATCTCCTCGGGGTCGGTGAACGCCAGCGGACCGAACACGCCGAGCCCGACCAGCCAGCCGGCCCCGGTCCGGGCGCCGGGCGACGTGCGGCGGCCGGCGGCGGCCAGGGCGGCCAGCGCGAAGCCGGCCGGCGGCATGGTCACCAGCAGCGGCAGGTGTGCGCCGGACTGGCCGACGCCGGCTCCGACCAGCAGCAAAGCCACCCCGGCGACCAGTCCGCCGACCAGCACCAGCCGCGCCGGCCGGGGTGGCGAGCCGACCGCGAACGCCGACCAGAACGCGTCGTCCAGCAGCGCGGCGGCCAGCGCGCCGACCGCCGCCGCCGCGAGGACGGCGAGCAGGGTCTCCAGCAGTCCGCCGAGCGCGCCCACCCACACCCACGGCAGCAGCAGGGCCAGGCCGGCGGCCACCCCGAGCAGCGTGACCGTCCCCGGCCGCCGTCCCGCGTGGCGGCCCGGACGGGCGGGGGCCAGCCGGCGTACGGCGAGGGCGGCCAGGGCGGCGGTACCGGCGAGGGTCGCGAGGTACGCCTCGTGGTGGACCGGGGGGAGGGCTCGGAGCAGCCCGAGCAGCCCCAGCACGAGCACCCCGGCCAACCAGACCCGGCCCGTGGTGCGGACCGCCGCCGAGCGCGGCACCAGCGCCAACGCCAGTGCGGGCGTGCCGGCCAGCAGCACCGTGGCCAGCGCCACCACCGGCCACAGCCAGACCGCCCGGTTCAGGCCCGAGGCGAGCAGCACCTGGTCGGTCAGCCACCCGCCGAACTGGGAGACCACGGTGAATCCGACGATCCACAACCCGGTGAACACGGCCGCCACCACCGCCCACGGACCCGGACGGGGCGGGGCGGGGTGAACGGGTCGACCGGGGGGAAACGGTGGGCCGATCTCCATGCCCCGACAGTACGGCGCGGAGGGTACATGCCGACCGACGGCCACGACCGCTACCGTGGAACCGTGCGTGACCCCAACGTGTCCCGGTCCGTGGCCGGCCAGCTCTCGCCCGAGCGGCGTGCCGCCGACCTGCGCCGACTCCGGGCGGAGCGCTTCGACGTCCTGATCATCGGCGGCGGTGTGACCGGGGCGGGCGCCGCCCTGGATGCCGCCTCCCGAGGGCTCAAGGTGGCCCTGGTCGAGGCGCGTGACTACGCCGCCGGCACCTCCAGCCGGTCCAGCAAGCTCATTCACGGCGGCCTGCGCTACCTGGAGCAGCTGGAGTTCCACCTGGTGCACGAGGCGCTGACCGAGCGCGGCCTGCTGGCCACCCGGCTCGCACCGCACCTGGTCCGGCCGGTGCCGATCCTGGTTCCGCTGCCCGCCGGCAGCGGCGTCCGGGACCTCCCGGCCCGGCTGTTCCGCCGCTCCTACTACGGGGCCGGCGTGGCCGCGTACGACGCCTTCGCGGGCATCTTCGGCGGTGGTCGCGGCATGCCGCTGCACCGCCACCTGACCCGCGAGGGTGCCCGGCGGATCTTCCCCAGCCTGCGCCCCGACACGCTGGCCGGTGCGATCCGCTATTACGACGGGCAGGTCGACGACGCCCGGCTGGTGGTCACGCTGGCCCGGACGGCGGCCAGCCTCGGGGCGACCGTGGTCACCAGCACCCGTGCCGTCGGGCTGATCCGGCAGGCCCGCGAGGTCACCGGCGTCCGGGTCCGCGACCTGGAGGCGCCCGCCGGCTCCGAGGCCGAGTTCGAGGTACGCGCCCGCGTGGTCGTCGGCGCCACCGGCGTGTGGAGCGACGACATGTCGCGGATGCTCAACGACGTGGGGCTGCGCCCCGGCATCCGGGTGCGGGCCTCGAAGGGCGTCCACCTCGTCGTGCCCCGCTCGGCGATCACCGGCGAGGCCGGCCTGATCCTGCGTACCGCGACCAGTGTGCTCTTCGTCATCCCCTGGGGCGGGCACTGGATCATCGGCACCACGGACACCGACTGGCGGCTGGACCGCTCCCACCCGGCCGCCTCGGCCCGCGACATCGAGTACCTGCTCGACCAGGTCAACACGGTGCTCGACCGGCCGCTCACCACCGCCGACATCGAGGGCGTGTACGCGGGCCTACGGCCGCTGCTGGCCGGCGAGGCCGACTCCACCTCGAAGCTGTCCCGGGAGCACGCGGTCTTCGAGCCCATGCTCGGCCTGCTGCTGGTGGCCGGCGGCAAGTACACGACGTACCGGGTGATGGCCTCGGACGTGGTCGACCGGGCCGCACACCGCCTCGGCGTGGTCCGCCCGTCGCGGACCGCCGACCTGCCGCTGCTCGGCGCCGACGGGTACGCGTCCATGTGGCGGGACCGGGCCGACCTGGCCCGCCGGCACGGCTTGCCGGTCGGGGTGGTGGAGCACCTGCTGGAGCGGTACGGCACCCTCACCCGGGACCTGCTCGCCCTGATCGACGCCGATCCGCTGCAGTCCTCCCCGCTGGCCGGCGCCCCGGAGTACCTGGCCGCCGAGGTGACGTACGCGACCCGCGCCGAGGGGGCGCTGCACCTGGAGGACGTGCTGACCCGGCGTACCCGGATCTCGTTCGAGACCGCCCACCGGGGCCTGGACTCCGCCGAGCACACCGCCGAGCTGATGGGCGCGGTGCTCGGGTGGGACGCGGCGACGCGGGCCCGCGAGGTGGAGCACTACCGGGCCCGGGTGGAGGCCGAGCGGCAGTCCCAGCTGATGCCGGACGACGCCACGGCGGACGCGGCCCGACTGGGTGCGCCGGACGTGCGCGGATTCGCGGCCGACCGTGGTGACGGAGATCCGGCTGAACTTCCGTCATCCTCCCGCTGACCGATGGTCCGAGAGACCGTCCATCATCGATGCCCGTCCGGTCGGCCGGTTCCGAGCGCTACCTACGGTGGGGTAAGTTGCGGCGCGTGGTTCCCCCTTTCTTGTCCCGTCCGGTCCATTTGTCCGTAGCCGTGCTGGCCGCGATCGTGCTCGCCGGCTGCGGCGCCGACGCCGGCGGAGCACCCCGCGCGGACGGGTCGGCGGCTCCCCGGTCCGGGCTGCCCGGCGCGCCCACCGCCGAGAAGGGTCGGGTCAGCCTGTTGCAGAAGGTCGGCGACGACGGCCCGCTGCGGAGCCTCGACGTGCACGCGGACGGCCGGTGGGAGTGTGCCGACTGCGCCGGGGACGGCGTCACGTCGACCGGCGCCCTCGACGGGGAACAGGTGAAGCGGCTGCAGGACCTGCTCGCCGACCCGGGGCTGGCGAAGGAGACCGATCAGGCCCGGCAGTACCGGGTGAGCTGCATCGACGCGCTCACGTCGAGCCTGGTCACCGCGGTCGGGTTGATCACCTCGCAGGACTGCCCGGGTGAGGAGAAGCCGCCGATCGCGTACGAGATCCTGCTGCTGCTCACCCAGGCGACGCCGGCCGAGCCCGCCGCCTGAGCGGTCCCGTCAGAGCACCTTGCCCGGGTTGAACAGCCCGTCCGGATCGAGCGCCGCCTTGATCGCCCGGTGCACCCGGACGCCGACCGGGCCGATCTCCCGGGCCAGCCAGTCCCGCTTGAGCAGGCCGACGCCGTGCTCTCCGGTGCAGGTGCCGCCCAGGTCCAGGCCCAGCTGCATGATCTCGTCGAACGCCCGCCGGCCCCGCTCCAGGCTCGTCGGGTCGGCCCGGTCCACCACGATGTTCGGGTGCATGTTGCCGTCCCCGGCGTGCCCCACGACGCCGATGGGCACCTCGCACTCCGCCGCGATCCGGGCCACGCCGTCGAGGAGGGCGGCCAGTGATCCCCGGGGCACCGCCACGTCGTCGATGACCAGCCCGCCGGTGCCGTCCGGGTACGTCTCGGCCGCGTACCTCTCCATCGCCGGATGGGCGAGCCGGCGGGCCTGCAACAGCGCCGCGGCCTCGACCGCGTCGGTGGCCGCGTAGACCTCGTCGGCGCCCGCCTCCTCGCAGACCCGGGTCAGGCCGACCAGGTCGTCCGCCGCCCGGGAGCCGGTGTCGACCGCGGCCAGCAGCAGCGCCTGCGCGTCGGTGCGCAGGCCCATCGGCCGGTACGCCTCGATCGCCCGCAGGTGGGTCTGGTCGAGCAGCTCCAGCAGGCTGGGGGAGAGGCCCTGCGCGGCGATCTCGGCGACCGCCGCGCCGGCCGCGGCGGTGGACGGGAAGACGGCGACCATGGTCAACGACTCCGCCGGGGCGGGCCGCAGGGCGACGGTCACCTCGGTGACCACCCCGAGGGTCCCCTCGGAGCCGACGAACAGACGGGTCAGGTCGTAGCCCGCCACGCCCTTGGCGGTACGTCGGCCGGTGCGCAGCACCGCACCGTCGGCCAGCACCACCTCCAGGCCCAGCACGTACTCGGTGGTGACGCCGTACTTGACGCAGCACATGCCGCCCGCGTTGGTGGAGACGTTGCCGCCGATGGTGGACGACTCCCAGGAGCCGGGGTCCGGCGGGTACCAGAGGCCCTGCTTCGCGACGGCGGCGGCGAGCGTCGCGTTGACCACGCCCGGCTGGACCACCGCGATCCGGCTCACCGGGTCGATCTCCAGGATCCCGTCCATCGCGACCGTGCTGAGCACCACCGCGCCGTCGACCGCGTTCGCCGCGCCGGCCAGCCCGGTCCGCGCCCCCTGCGGCACCACCGGTACGCCGTGCCGCGCCGCCGCCCGCACCACTGCGACGACCTGTGCGGTCGTCCGTGGGCGGGTGACCACCAGCGGCGTGCCGGACGCGCAGAGGTCGGCCTCGTCCCGCTCGTGCATCCGGAGCAGGTCGGGGTCGGTCAGCACGGCGTCGTCGCCGAGAGCGGCGCGCAGCTCGTCGAGGAGGGGGGTACCAGCCATGCGGGGAAGGCTACGGTCGCCACCATGTGATCATCAAACGGTCGCGGGCCGGGCTAGATTGGCCGGCGTGATCTATGTCGACCGGCCGGCGTGGCCCTGGCGCGGGCGGCTCTGGTCGCACCTGATCAGCGACGTCTCCCCGGCCGAGCTGCACGCCTTCGCCGAGGCGCTGGGCGTGTCCCGCCGGGCCTTCGACCGGGACCACTACGACATCCCGGCCGAGCGCTTCGCGATGGCGGTCTGGCTCGGTGCCCAGGTGGTTCCGAGCCGCGACCTGGTGGCGCTGCTGCGTCGCTCCGGCCTCCGTCGCCCCAAACACCTCGCGTAGCCCGTTCTCCGTCGTCACCCGGCGAGCGTGGTCAGCTCTCGCGTCAGGTTGGCGCGGGCCCTTCCTTCCCAGCGGCGGGCGGGACCCGGCAGGTGGTACAGAGCGGGAAGGGCGAGCAGGGCGCGGAGCACGTCGGCGCGGCCGGCGCGGAAGGCCGGGTCGGGCACGTGGGCGTACTCCGCGCGGATCGCGGCGGCGTAGCGGTCGTACACCTCTGGTGTGCCGGCGAGGACGGCCAGGTCGGCGTCGCAGAGCAGCGCGCCGTCGGCGTCGGCCGGGTCGACGGCGTGACCGGCGGTGAGCAGCACCAGGCGGCGGACCTCGGCCACGGCGGCGGCCGGCAGACCGCACGGACCGAGCAGCGCGCCGGCCAGCGCGGCGCTGTCCCGTTCGTTGGCGTCGCCCGCCGCCCTCGGGTCGTAGACCGCGTCGTGGCACCAGGCCGCGAGCCGGACCAGGTCCGGACGCCGGGCCAGCGGGGCGTACGCGTCGACGACGTCCAGCACGGCGGACAGGTGCGCGACCGTGTGGTGGTGCCGGTGCGGCTCGCTCCAGCGGGCGAACAGGTCGTCCCCGGCGGCGGCCACCGCCGCCGGATCGGTCGCCCCCGCGTCCCGGGCCGCCGCCCGCCACCGCTCGGTCAGGTCCACCACGCCGCCGAGTCTGCCGCCTCTCCCATTTCGTCGGAAAGGGGGAGCCGTCGGCGCGATTCACCGCACCTGGCGCGGGTAGTCCCGGCCATGGCCGTGGCCCGGGAGCGCCGACACTCGCTGATGCGACGGATGGGACTGCGCAATGGCGCACGCGACATCGACGGCGCCCGGATCTCCGGTGCGCTGGAGCAGATCCGGCACCGGGGCCGCGCCACCCTGCACGACCGGCTGCACCGCGTGCGGTTGTCGATGGGGCTGGCCGTCCAGGCCGGCCTCGCCGCCGGCCTGTCCTGGCTCGCGGCCCACGAGCTCCTCGGCAACCCGCAGCCGGTGTTCGCGCCGATCTCCGCGGTCGGCACGCTCGCCGTCTCGGTCGGCCAGCGGTTCCGGCGTACGGTCGAGCTGATCGTCGGCGTCGCGGTCGGGGTGGCGGTCGGCGACTTCCTCATCTTCCTGCTGGGCACCGGCGCGTGGCAGCTCGGCCTGGTGGTCTCCACGGCGATCATCCTGACCGTCTTCGCCGGCGCGAGCGTCGCCATCGTCATCCAGGCCGCGGCGACCGCGGTACTGATCGTCACGCTCAGCCCGTCGACCCAGAACCTGGAGATACCCCGGTTCGTCGACGCCTTCGTCGGTGGCGGCATCGCCCTGCTGGTCACCGCCGTGCTGCTGCCACTGCACCCGATACGCGTGATCAACCGGGCCGCGCGCCCGGCGCTGGACCTGCTCGCCGCCCAGCTGGACATCGCCGCGGAAGGCCTGCGCGAACGGGACCGGGACAGGGTGCAGCAGGCCCTGGAACGGCTGCGGAACAACAAGGAGGAGCTGGCCACCTTCACCGAGGCGATCGAGGGGGCGAAGGAGACCGCGATGCTCTCGCCGGCCCGATGGCACCGCCGCGACGAACTCACCCACTACGGCCAGGCGGCCGAGCCGATCGACCGGGCGATGCGGAACTCCGGCACCCTGATCCGCCGGGCGGTGACCCTCATCGAGGACGAGGAGGCGATCCCGGAGCCGATGCCGGACGCGGTGGCCCACCTCGCCGAGTCGGTACGCCTGCTCAAGCACGAGTTCGCCGTCGGTGAGGAACCGGAGAAGGCCCGGGAGCGGTCGCTGCGGGCGGTCAGCGAGGCCGGTCGGGCGTACAACGAGGGGGTCGGGTTCTCCGGCAACGTCGTCATCGCGCAGGTGCGTACCACCGCGAGTGACCTGCTGGTCGCCTCCGGCCTCAGCCAGGAGGAGGCGAACCGGCTGGTCCGGCAGTCCTTCGGCGACCGGCCCCAGCCGGGCGGGCAGGCCGAGCCGGAGAGCGCTCCGAAACCACCTGTCGCCCCGCCCGTCGGCTGAGGCCGGCCGTCCGGTTCAGCCCAGGTCGCCGAGCGCGGCGAGGAGCCGGTCCACGTGCCCGGCCGTGCTGCCCAGGCCGATGCTGGCCCGCAGGGCGGTGGCCGGCAGGTCCCGCCGTCCGCTGCGCGCCGCCGCCTCGGCGAGCAGTCGTCGGGCCAGCGGGTGGGCGCAGAACAGCCCGTCCCGTACGCCGATCGCGTGGTCCCGGGCCAGTCCGGCCGCCACCTGCGCGGAGTCGCGGCCGGCCACCACGAACGACACGATCCCCACCCGGGGGGCCGAGGGGCCGAACGCGCGCAGCTCGACCACGTGGGGCAGCGCCGCGAGGCCGTCCCGCAGCCGGGCCAGCAGGGCCTGCTCGGCCCGGTGCACCGCGACCCGGTCCGCCTCGGCGAACGCGGCGCACACCGCCGCCAGGGCCACCGCGCCGAGCAGGTTCGGGGTGCCCGCCTCGTGCCGTGCCGGGCCGGTGGCCCACCGGACGTCGTGGGTGGCCGCGCCGACGTGGCTGGTGGCGCCCCCACCGGCCAGGTACGGCGGGGCGGCGTCCAGCCAGTCCGCCCGCCCGAGCAGCAGGCCGGCGCCGAACGGTGCGTACAGCTTGTGGCCGGAGACGGCCAGGTAGTCCACGTCCAGGGCGGTCACGTCCACCGGCGCGTGCGGGGCGAGCTGGGCGGCGTCCACCGCGATCCGGGCGCCGTGCCGCCGGGCCACCCGGGCCAGCGCGGCCACCGGCCAGCACTCCCCGGTCACGTTGCCCGCCCCGGTCACCGCGACCAGCACCGGCGGTCGGTGGCTGCCGGCCGGGCCGCCCCGGCGCAGCTCGGTGAGGGCGGCGTCCAGCGCGCGTACCGCACCGGCGGGCGAGTCGGGCACCGGCAGCCGGACCGAACCCCGGGGCCACGGCAGCAGGTTGGCGTGGTGCTCCCCGCCGAACGTCACCACCGTCGTGCCGGCGGGCAGCGCGCGGGCCAGCAGGTTGAGCGCGTCGGTGGTGTTCCGGGTGAACACCACGTGGTCGTCGACGCGGGCACCGAAGAAGTCACCGACGGTCTGCCGGGCCCGCTCGTAGGCGAGGGTGCAGCGCCGCGACAGCGCCCCGGCGCCGCGGTGCACGCTCCCGTACCAGGGAAGGAGCTCGGCCACCGCGTCCGCCGCCGCCCGCGCGCAGGGCGCGGTGGCCGCGTAGTCCAGGTTGATCTGACCGGGCACACCGAGGACGTCCAGGGGCCCCGGGGCCGGGGTGGCCGGCGCGGTCCACGCGACGCGCGCCGGGAGCGGGGGTACGAGAGTGACGGTCATGTGCGAGACCTCCGGGTCCAGGGACCCCGGGTGGGCACACGGGCGGGGTCCGCGCTTGCCCAGCACACGGAACGGGCCGGGCCCGGTCATCACCCGGGGCACCCCACCGCGAACCTCGACGAGGGTTGCCGGCCAGCAAGCCGGGGCTTGACGCTGGCGCTCGTGACCTGCCGGCAGCATACCGCGACCGATGCGGCGGGCCGGGCCGGCTCGGTGTGACTACGCTGACCGCATGGCCGACACCCCGTCCGGCGCGCCCCAGCCGCCGTCGCCGACCACTCCCGACGCCCCACCGCCGGGCGGGCCGGCCGTGCGGATGCCGACGCGCCGGCTGGGCTGGCGACGCTTCGTGGTGCTGGCCGGTGTGGTCCTGCTGATCGCGGCCTGCGCCGTGTTCATGCTGTTCCGGCTCGGGGAGAGCCTCGGCGTCGAGGCACTGCTGATCGGCCTGGTCGCATCGATCCTGCCGGTTCCGGTGCTGGTGGCCTGCTTCCTGTGGCTCGACCGGTACGAGCCGGAGCCACTGAAGTACCTGATCTTCTGCTTCGCGTGGGGCGCGTTCGTCTCCACCGCCGCCTCGCTGACCGTCAACAACTTCTCGGCGGAACGGTTCGAGGAGCTGGGGCTGCCCACGGCGCTGACCGGGGTGCTGGTCGCACCCTTCATCGAGGAGCTGACCAAGGCCCTCGGGCCGATCCTGCTGCTGATCTTCCGGCGCCGGGAGATCTCCGGCATCACCGACGCCCTGGTCTACTGCGGGCTCTCCGCGATCGGGTTCGCCATGGTGGAGAACATCCTCTACCTGGGCGGGTACGGCTACGCCACCGGCGTGGAGCGGTACGGCCCGGCGACCGGCACCCAGCAGGTCATCGCCATCTTCATCGTGCGGATCCTGCTCTTCGGCTTCGCCCACCCGCTCTTCACCGCGATGACCGGCGTCGGGCTGGGCATCGCCGCGCGTGCCGCCGACCGCCGGGTGCGGGTGCTCGCCCCGGTCGCCGGCCTGCTGCTGGCGATGATGCTGCACGGCACGTGGAACCTGCTGCCGACGCTGACCCAGGCCACCGGCGAGACGCTGATCCTGCTCTACGGGTTCATCGGCGTGATGGTGCCGATCTTCTTCGGCATGGTCGGCCTGGCGGTGTGGCTGCGGGCCTGGGAGGGGCGGCTCACCGAACGCATCCTGCCCGACTACGTCCGGGCCGGTTGGCTCACTCCGCCGGAGGTGGCCGCGCTGAGCAGCCTCGGGCGGCGGCACGCGGCACGGGTGTGGGCCAAGCGGGTCGGCGGCGACGCCGGGCTGAAGGCGATGCGGGGCTACCAGTTCGCCGCGACCCGGTTGGCGCTGCTGCGCGACGGGATGCGGCGCGGCCTGGACAACCGGCCCGCCGACCGGGAACGGGCCGCGGTGGAGGAGCGCGAGCTGCTCGACGCGATCAGCGGCTACCGGGCGTTCTTCGTCGGCCGGGACCCGCAGGTGCCGGCCGGCACGTGGGACGGGCAGCGCTACCACCTGCGGTTCCCGGACGGCTCGCAGCGGACCGTCGAGGCGCCGGACGAACCGGTGGTGCCGATTCCGGTGGTGCTCGCGCCGCCGCCCCCGCCGGCCTTCCCGACCGGCTACGGCCCACCCGGCTGGTACGGGCCCGGCCCGGCGGCGCCCTGGCCGCCCGGCCGCCCCTGATCCCCGCCGTCGTCCCCGATCCGGCCGGTACTCAGGTCATCAGGCTGGTGAGGAAGTCACCGAGGCCCTGGAACAGCGCCAGGAGACCGGCGCCGATCGCCCCGAACATCTCCGCCGCGCCCTCCGGCCGGAAGGCCATGAAGTAGATCAGGAACGCGATGAATCCCCAGAACAGCAGCTTCCTTATCCAATCCGGCATCGTCCCTCCCCAGGCCGGTGGTGGAGCTGGCTTCCCGGCGGGGAGCGGTGCAAACGACGCCGACGGCGCCGGGGTGGGTCAGAGGTACAGGCCGGTGGAGTCGTTCTCGATGCGTTCGGCGGCCACGGCGTGCACGTCGCGCTCGCGCAGCAGCACGTAGCCGCGGCCGTGCAGCTCGACCTCGGAGCGGTCGTCGGGGTCGAAGAGCACCCGGTCGCCGGAGACGATGGCGCGGACGTTCGGGCCCACTCCCACCGCGGTCGCCCAGGCGAGCCGCTTGCCCACGGCGGCGGTCGCCGGGATCACGATGCCGGCGCTGGAGCGGCGCTCACCCTCGCTGCCCTCCATCCGCACCAGCACACGGTCGTGCAGCAGGCGGATCGGCAGGCTCTTGTCGTCGGCGGTCACGCCGCAGACGGTACCGTGCCCGTCCGCGAGTGGTTACGTGCCGGTGGACGGGGGCAATGTGTGGCCGAACTGCCCTACGGTGTGCGGGGTCGGGCGTATCCTGTCCGACTGACCCCGTCACGGTCCGTTTCTTCTGTCAGGAGGTGCGCTTGAGCCGTTTCGAGCGGGCACGCGGTCGGCTCCGCCGTGCGTACGAGTCCGGTCGCGATTCGGTCCGCGCCGGCCGTGCCGACCACGCCGACCGTCCGGAGACGCCGGCCGTCGCCTCGCCGGTCTCCCCGGGCCCGGTGGCCCCGTCGTCGGCGACCGTCGTCGGCGCGGAACAGTCGGCCGCGGTGCACAACTCCACCTCCAGCCGGGACGACGCGGACGTTCCCCACGCGCTGCGGATCTCCGCCGCCTGGTCCTGGCGGCTGATCGTGATCGGCGTGGTCTTCTGGGCGCTGCTGCAGATCGTCGGGCGGATCAGCATCGTCATCATTCCGCTGGCGATCGCGCTGCTGCTGTCGGCGCTGCTGGCACCGGCCGTCGGGTGGCTGCTCCGGGCCCGCCTGCCGAGGTCCCTGGCGACGGCGGTGGTGCTGGTCGGTGGCCTGGCCGGGGTTGTCGGCACGCTCACCGCAGTAGTGAACGAGTTCATCCAGGGCGTGCCGGAGCTGAGCGAGAAGTCCTCCGAGGGCGTGCGCCAGATCCAGGACTGGCTCAAGAACGGCCCGCTGCACATGAACGACGGCCAGCTCGACCGCTACATCAACGAGGCCGAGCAGTGGGTCAACAACAACACCGAGCGGTTCACCAGCGGCGCGCTCTCCACCGCGGCGACGCTGGCCGAGGTGCTGACCGGCGCGGTCCTGGTGCTCTTCGCGACGTTCTTCTTCCTGCGTGACGGCAACAACATCTGGCGTTTCCTGGTCCGGCTGCTGCCGGTCGCCGCCCGGTGGAAGGTCGACGACGCGGGCCGGGCCTCCTGGTCCACGCTCGGTGCGTACGTCCGGGCGACGGTGCTGGTGGCCTTCATCGACGCGGTCGGCATCGGGATCTTCCTGATCATCTTCGACATCCCGTTCGCCTTCCCGCTCGCCGCCCTGGTGTTCCTCAGCTCCTTCATCCCGATCGTCGGCGCCACCCTCTCCGGCGGCGTGGCGGTGCTCGTGGCGCTCGTCGACAGCGGCCCGGTGACCGCGCTGATCATCCTCGGCGCGGTGATCGGTGTGCAGCAGCTGGAGGGGCACGTGCTCCAGCCGCTCATCATGGGCCGGGCGGTGGCCATCCACCCGCTCGCGGTGATCATCGGGATCGCGGCGGGCGTCGTGCTCGCCGGCATCACCGGCGCGCTGGTCGCCGTACCGCTGATCGCCGTGCTGAACACGGCCGTCCGGCGGCTCGCCGCGCGTACCGTGCCGGACACCCCGCCGAACGCGGTCGTGGTCGCCGCCAAGACGCCCTGACCGACCCGGCACGCCGGCGCACAATCACGCTCGATCCGTGACGTAGTGGCCTCCCTGCACGGGGGAGGCCACTACTTCGTGGTTCCAGCATGATCATGAAGGGCGCGGGCGGTCACGTCTTCGCGAGGCGCTCCAGGGCACCGCGGGCCACGTCCGGGCGGGTCGTGTACCAGAACGGTGGCAGCGAGCGGCGCAGGAACGGCCCGTAGCCGCGGGCCGTCTCCAGCCGCGAGTCGAGCACCGCGACCACGCCACGGTCACCGGTCGCCCGGATCAGCCGGCCGACGCCCTGGGCGAGCCGGACGGCGGCGATCGGCACGCTGACCGCGGCGAACCCGGACCCGCCGTTCGCGTCCACCGCGGCGGCGCGGGCGGCGGCCAGCGGCTCGTCGGGCCGCGGGAACGGCAGCCGGTCGATGACCACCAGCTGGCACGCGTCACCGGGCACGTCGACGCCCTGCCACAGCGACATCACGCCGAACAGGCAGCTCGCCTTCTCCTCCCGGAACCGCCGGACCAGCAGCGGCAGCGACTCCTCGCCCTGGAGCAGAACGGGCAGGTCGGTGCGCGCGCGGACCAGCTCCGCGGCCTGCTGCGCGGCCCGTCGGGAGGAGAAGAGCCCGAGCGTACGGCCACCGAGCGCGCCGACCAGCGCGAGCAGTTCCTCGCCGGCCGCGTCGGGCAGCCCGGAGACGCTGGGCCGGGGCAGGTGCGCGGCCACGTAGAGGATGCCCTGCCGCGCGTAGTCGAACGGGGATCCCACGTCGAGCGAGCGCCAGCCCGGCCCGGAGGTCGCCGGGACGCCCGGCGTGCCGTCCGTGACCTTCGCGATCGGGCCGGCGGCACCGCGTGTGGCCCCCGGTCGGTCGGGTGCGGTGGACGCGGCGAGGGCGGCGGCGGCCGGGGACGGCGGGCCGGCCGTGGGCGCCTCCAGGCCGAGCGCCCGGGCCACCGTGTCGAACCGGCCGCCCAGCGTCAGCGTGGCGGAGGTGGCGACGACGGTGCGTTCCTCGTACAGGTGGGTGGCGAGGGTGCCCGCGACGGACAGCGGCGCGACGACCAGCGCCCGCCGGCCGGTGGTGTCGTTCTTCTCCACCCAGGCCACGTCGTGGTCGGCCTCCTCCAGCAGCCGCTGCGCGGTGGTGGAGAGGTCGTCGAGGGCGGCCTTGGCCTGCTGCTTGCGCACCGGGTCCGGGTCGTCGGCCTTGACGTCGCCGATCGCGTCGAGCGCCGACCGGGTGGCCGCGTCGAGCAGTGTGCACGCGTCGCGCAGGGGACCCGGCAGGCCGGAGGTGAGGCGACCGGCCGGCGCCTCGGCCAGCCCGACGGCGAGGGCGTCGCCGGCGGCGGTGAGCGCGTCGGCGGTCTCCGGGCGCAGCAGCGGGCGGGCGCGCTTGGTGGACCGGTCGATCAGCTCCGGCACCAGCTCGGCCTGGGCGGCGGAGGAGACCCGGTCGGCCAGCTCGTGCGCCTCGTCCACGACGAGCAGCTTGTGCGGCGGCACGATCTGCCGGCCGGCGAGCATGTCCACCGCGAGCAGGCTGTGGTTGGTGACGACGATGTCGGCCTCGCGGGCGCGGGCCCGGGACGCCTCGGCGAAGCACTCCGCGCCGAACGGGCAGCGGGCGGCTCCCACGCACTCCCGGGCGGGCATCGAGACCAGCCGCCACGCCTGGTCGTCGACCCCCGGGTCCAACTCGTCGCGGTCGCCGGTGTCGGTCTTCTCGGCCCAGTCCCGCAGCCGCTGGATCTGCTTGCCGAGCCGGCCGGCCTCACCCAGCCACTTCGTCCCGCCGGCGGGACGGGGCGCGGGGGTGTCGAAGAGGGTGTCCTCCGGCTCGTCCTCGGTGGAGTTGTCCAGGCGGGCCAGGCACAGGTAGTGGTGCCGGCCCTTGAGCACCGCGAAGGTGGGCCGCCGGCCGAGCAGCGGCTCCACCGCGTCGGCCAGCCGGGGCAGATCGTGCTCGACGAGCTGCGACTGCAACGCCAGGGTCGCCGTCGAGACCACCACCGGGCCGTCCACGGTCAGCGCCGGCGCGAGGTAGGCCAGCGACTTGCCGGTGCCGGTGCCGGCCTGCACGAGCAGGTGCTCGCGGGCGGAGACGCAGTCCTCGATCGCGGTCGCCATCTCCTGCTGGCCGGGGCGCGCCGCGCCGCCGGGCACCGCGCCGACGGCGGCGGCGAGCAGGTCCGCGCCGCTGGGCCGGTCGCCCCGACGCCGTCGCCCGGTGCGCGGCGAGGGGCTGGCGGAACCGGTGGCGGTGCGGGGCGGAGTCACCGTGCGACGGTACCCGCCGAGCCCGACACCGGTCGCGCGGCACGGCCCGGGACACCGTCACGGTCCGGCATCCGTACGGCCGCGTCCGGTTACCTCCCTGCGGCGACGCCTGGGCCGAATCGGTTAGGGTGCGAATCATGCCGAGCGATGTCGTCCGTGTGATCTACCGCAAGTACGACGGCAGCGCCCACCGCGACTATCCGGCCCGCCGGCTGGCCGAGGACGACCTCGGAATCTGGCTCGGCGTCACCGCCGGCACCGCCTCGGTCTACCACGGCCGCCCCTCGGTGGAGCAGATCCCCTTCGTCCTCCTGGTGCCGCACGCGGCCTGGTGGACGGGCATGTTCAACCCGCCGCCGCGGACCAGCGAGGTCTACTGCGACATCACCACACCCGCCCGCTGGGCCGACGACGACACCGTGCACCTGGTCGACCTCGACCTGGACGTCGTGCGACGACGGGCCACCGGCCTGGTCGAGCTGCGCGACGAGGACGAGTTCGCCGAGCACCGGGTCCGCTTCGGCTACCCCGACGACGTGGTCGCCGAGGCGGAGGCCGCCGCCGGATGGCTCCTCGGGGCGCTGGGTGACGGCACCGAGCCGTTCGCCACGTCGTACCGGAAATGGCTGGCGCTGGTGGTCTGAGCCGGGGCCGTCACCAGCGCGGTGGCCAGGTGTCCTCCGGGCCGAGCGGCGGCACGTCCCGCACCTTGTCCGGATTGAGCTGGTTGAAGACGCCGGTCACCCGACCCTCGTGCACGGCCAGCGCGCTGACCAGACGCAGCGGCCGGCCGTCGCGGAACACCGTCTCCATCTGGAGCCCCAGCACGCCGTCGACCAGCACCGGCCGGGCGCGCAGCCGGCCGCCGAACCGGCCGGCCTGACCGAACAGGCCGAGGGTGAAGCGGGCGACCTTGTCGGCCCCGACCACCGGGTTCCGGCCGGCCGGGAAGTGCCCGCCGCCGTCACCGATGAGGACCACGTCCGGGGCGAGGACCCTCAGCAGGTCCTCCAGCTGACCCGACTCGGTGGCGGCGACGAACGCCTGCACCACGCGGCGCTGCTCGGCCGCGTCGGCGGTGTGCCGGGGCGCCTCCGGCGCGCTGACCGTGCGGCGGGCCCGGGAGGCGAGCTGCCGGGCGGCGGCGTCGGTGGTGCCGAGCACCTCGGCGACCCGGGAGAACGGCACCGCGAAGACGTCGTGCAGGACGAACGCGACCCGCTGCTCGGGGCTCAGCCGCTCCAGCACCACCAGCAGGGCGGTGCCGACCTGGTCGGCGCGGACCGCCCGCTCGGCCGGGTCGGGCGCGAAGCCGTCCGGCCGGGGAGGGGCGTCCAGCGGCGTGACGACCGGCTCGGGGAGCCACTGACCCGGGTACGTCTCCCGACGGACCCGCGCCGAGCGGAGCACGTCCAGACAGATCCGGGAGCAGGTGGTGGTCAGCCAGGCACCGAGCTGGCGGATCTCGGCGCGGGCCGCCGGGTCGCCGAGCGTCGCCGCGTACCGCAGCCAGGTCTCCTGGACGGCGTCCTCGGCCTCGCTGCGGCTGCCCAGCATCCGGTACGCGACCGCGGTAAGCCGTCCCCGCTCCGCCTCGAACTCCGCCGCCAGATCGCCCACCCCGTCGCTCTCTTCCCGCTGCACACGTCGATCCTCCCCCGCCGAAGGACGTTCCACGGCCCCGGGACGTGACAGCCCGGGACATGATCGACTCGACGTCAGTGACATCGGGGTGTCCGGGTGAGCTCTTCAGCCCGACTTCCATGACATCGAGTGGATCTACGCCGGGCGGGTCGTGGCAGTCGGTCGCCGCTCGAGTACCCGGTTACTGGACATCAAGAACGGCGCGGCCACGGAGTGTGATCGCCTGTTCGGTGACCGCCACACAGTGTCGGAGACTTTGCTCTGCACCCCTGGACGCACCACCCGCCCTACCTGGGCTTCTTCATTGTGCTCATGGCAGTCGTTGGCGCGGCTTCGCTGCGTACGGTTACCGGCGCGCATTGGGGTGCAGAGCAAAGCGGGGGCGCGGTGATGGGCGGTCGGGGCCATCTCACCCGGAGGACGACGATCAGGCGGTGGTCGTCGGCGGGCGGTCTTGGGCGGGCTGGGTGATGATCGCGGGATGAGCGAGGTGGATAGGACCAGTGGGAGCGACGGGGCCGGCGTGGTGGAGCCGGTCGGCGGGACGATGCGGGAACTGCTGCGGGTTGCGTCCGGTGACGCGGTCGACCTGGCGGCTGTCGACCCCCGTTCGACGCCCGGGCTGCCCGATCGGCAGGTGACCGGGGAGGACCGCAAGGCGTGGGCGCGCACCCAGGTCGAACTGCTCGGCGCCGGGCTGGGCCGGCACCAGGAGATGCTGTTCGCCAGTGCGAAGGCACCGGCGGGTCCGGCGCCCTCGGGCCCGGCGGCGGGGCGGCGGGTGCTGCTGGTGCTCCAGGCGATGGACAGCGGGGGCAAGGACGGCACGATCAAGCGCGTCGCCGGTGCCATGAACCCCCTCGGCCTGCACATCCGCTCGTTCGGTCCGCCGACGAAGAGGGAGCTGGCCCACGACTTCCTGTGGCGGATCCGGCGCGCCCTGCCGGCGGCCGGGTACGTGGGTGTCTTCAACCGGTCGCACTACGAGGACGTCCTGGTGGCCCGGGTCGAGTCCCTGGTGCCGGAGGCGACCTGGCGGGCCCGGTACGACCAGATCAACGCGTTCGAGCGGGAGCTGGCCGACGACGGGCTCACCCTGGTCAAGGTGATGCTGCACATCTCCCACGAGGAGCAGGGCAAGCGGCTGCTGGCGCGGCTGGACGACCCACGCAAGCACTGGAAGTACAACCCGGGTGACGTCGACGCGCGGGCCCGCTGGAACGACTACCAGGCCGCGTACGCCGAGGCTCTGGGCCGGTGCGACACGGACGCCGCGCCCTGGTTCCTCGTGCCGGCGGACCGGAAGTGGTACCGCGACTGGGCGGTGGCCCACCTGCTGCGTGAGACGTTCGACACGCTCGGTCTCGGGTATCCGGCTGCCACCTTCGACGTACGACGGGAACGGGAGCGACTGCTGGGGACCAGGGGACCGGTGAAAGTTAACGGAAGGTGAACAGAGGGTAGATCGGAGCTGGCCATAGGTGGGCCGCCGTTTTCCCGGATCCGTCGTTTCCTAGCATTCCCAGGCGGGCGCCTCTCCGGGGGTGCCTCCACCCTTCCACCGACACGACGAGGTCCGTGCTGTGAAGTTTTCCTTCCGCCCGAACGAGGGCGCCTTCTACGAGCTCTTCACCAGGGCCGCGCAGAACCTGGTGAAGGGCACCGAACTGCTGAACGAGCTGGGTCTGCCCGGAGTCGAGGTGCAGTCGGTCAGCGAACGGCTGACCGAGGTGGAGCACGACAGCGACCAGATCACGCACGAGCTGTACAAGAAGATCAACTCCACGTTCATCACGCCGTTCGACCGGGAGGACATCTACCGGCTCGGTTCGTTGCTGGACGACGTGATGGACCACCTGGAGGCGGTCGGCAACCTGCTGTACCTGTACGGCCTGACCAAGCTCCCGTCGCTGCCCCGGGAGATGCACGAGCTGGTCAACGTGCTGGACCAGCAGGCGAAGCTGACCGCCGACGCGATGCCTCGGCTGAAGTCGATGAAGGACCTCGAGGACTACTGGATCGAGTGCAACCGGCTCGAGAACACCGGTGACCAGATGTACCGGATGCTGCTGGTCCGCCTCTTCTCCGGGGAGTACGACGCCCTGACGGTGCTCAAGATGAAGGAGGTCGCCGACGAGCTGGAGGCGGCCTGCGACGCCTTCGAGCACGTGGCCAACACCGTCGAGACCATCGCGGTCAAGGAGTCCTGATCCTGTGAGTCCCGAACTCATCGCCGTGCTGGCGGTGATCGCGGTGGCCCTGGCGTTCGACTACACCAACGGGTTCCACGACGCCGCCAACGCGATCGCGACCAGCATCTCCACCCGCGCGCTGACACCGCGCGTGGCCCTCGCCATGGCGGCGGTCGGCAACTTCATCGGCGCGCACTTCGGTGCCGAGGTGGCCAAGACCGTCGGCAGCGGGCTGGTGAAACTACCGACCGGTCAGGCCAGCCTGGCCATCGTCTTCGCCGGCGTGATCGGCGCGATCGTCTGGAACCTGATCACCTGGTACTTCGGCCTGCCGTCCTCCTCGTCGCACGCGCTGATCGGCGGCCTGGTCGGCTCGACCATCGCCGCCTCCGGCACGGTGCTGTGGACCGGTATCGGGGAGAGCGTCATCATCCCGATGATCCTCTCGCCGATGGTCGGCTTCCTGCTCGGTTACATCGTCATGATCGCCGTGCAGTGGATCTTCCGGAAGGGGCACCCGGGCAAGCTGAACCGGGGCTTCCGCTGGGCGCAGACCGCCTCGGCCGCCGCCATGTCGGTCGGCCACGGCATGCAGGACGCCGCCAAGACCATCGGCATCGTGGTGCTCGCCCTCTACGTGGGCGGCTTCCAGAACGATCCGGAGTTCATCCCCGAGTGGGCGTTCTGGACCTCGGCGGCCGTCCTCGCGGCCGGCACGTACGCCGGTGGCTGGCGGATCATCCGGACCCTCGGTCGGAAGATCATCGACCTGCGTCCGCCGGAGGGCTTCGCCGCCGAGACCGTGGCCAGCTCGGTGCTCTACTTCAACGCGCTGGTCCTGGGCGCGCCCATCTCGACCACCCACACGATCACCTCGGCGATCATGGGCGTCGGGGCCACCAAGCGGCTCTCCGCCGTGCGCTGGGGCGTCGCCGGCAACATCATCGGCGCCTGGATCCTGACCTTCCCGGCCGCCGGCTCCATCGGCGCCCTCATGTACTTCCTGGTCCGCCCCCTCTTCAGCTGAGGTAAAAGGACGAACGGGCCGGGGGCGCTCCGGCGCAGCATGCGCCGCCGGCCCGTTCGCAAGGGCCCCCTGTTAACGCCTGGCGTTGTACAGGGGGCCCTTCTTAACGCACCTAGGTGTAGTCGACGCCGATCTGCGCGCGGATGTCGTCGAGCAGCGCCATGACCTCCAGCGTGGCCGCGTGCGGCACGAGCGGGCTCTCCGACAGACCCGCCGCGAGGCAGCGCTGCACCTCCTCGGCCTCGTACTGGTAGCCGTTGCCGACCAGCTCCGTCGTGACGGTCTCCGGCTCGGCGCCGTCCCGGTGCAGCGTCACCGAACCGGGCCGGAAGAACGGCTCCGGCAGGTCGATCCGCCCGCCGGTGCCGGTGATCGAGGCGACCAGCGGGGTGGCGCCCACCATGCCGCAGCTCAACGTGGCCACCGCCCCCGAGTCGTACCCGAAGACGATCCCGGTGTTCTCGTCCACGCCCTCCGGGCTGATCCGGGCCCACGACCGGACGTGGTCGGGCACGCCGAGCAGCAGGTGCGCCAGGCTCACCGGGTACACGCCCAGGTCCAGCAGCGCGCCACCGCCGAGGGTGCGGGCCCGCATCCGGTGCTCCGGCGGAAACGGCCCGGCCACCCCGAAGTCGGCCCGCACACTGGTCACCGTGCCGATCGCGCCGTCGGCGATCAGCTCGCACACCCGCCGCACCAGCGGGTTCGTCCGCATCCACATGGCCTCCATGAGGAAGACCCCGGCGGCGCGCGCGGCGTCGACCAGCTCCCGGCTGGTGGCCAGATCGAGGGTGAAGGGCTTCTCCAGCAGCACCGCGCGGCCCGCGCGGAGACAGGTCAGGGCCGCGGCGTGGTGGGCGGCGTGCGGGGTGGCCACGTAGACGACGTCCAGGTCGGCGTCCGCGGCCAGTTCCGCCCAGGAGGCGTACGCCCGCCGCGCGCCGTGCCGGGCCGCGAAGCGCTCCGCGCTCTCCGGCGTACGCGAGCCGACCGCGACCAGTTCGGCGCCCGGCACCAGCCGGAGGTCTTCGGCGAACCGACCGGCGATGTGGCCGGTGGCGAGGATGCCCCAACGAGTCATGCCGGCAACGCTAGCGAAGATCACCGGGGGAGCGGGACGGGGTTCCGGGGGGCGGGAAACGGGCCGCGTCCCGGCGGGCGGGGCGTGGCCTAGGCTCACCGCATGACGATCGAGCGCGACGGCTTCCCCGCCCCGCCGGCGCTGGTGGAGCACGCCCGCCGGTTCCGCGCCGAGGGGGGCACCCCGGCCGTGCCGCGCGTCGCGGCGACCGTGCTGCTGCTCCGCCCGGCCCCGGCCGACTTCGAGGTCTACCTCATCCGCCGGGTCGCCGCGATGGCCTTCGGCGGGATGTACGCCTTCCCCGGCGGGAGTGTGGACCCCTCGGACTCGCAGGCGCACGTGGACTGGGCCGGTCCGGACCCGGTTGGGTGGGGTGCCCGGCTCGGCCTGCCTCCGGAGGCCGCCCAGGCGGTGGTGTGCGCGGCCGCGCGCGAGGTGTTCGAGGAGGCCGGTGTGCTGCTCGCCGGTCCGGACGCGCAGACCGTGGTGGGCGACGTCAGCGGCGACGACTGGGAGGCGGCCCGGATCGCCCTGGAACGGCACGAGGTGGGCTTCGCCGACCTGCTCGCGCAGCGGGGGCTCACCCTCCGGTCCGACCTGCTTCTGCCGTGGAGCCGGTGGATCACCCCGGAGTTCGAGCCGCGCCGCTTCGACACGTACTTCTTCCTGGCCCTGCTGCCGGAGGGACAGCGGACCCGGGACGTCTCCCGCGAGGCCGACCGCGTGCTCTGGGCCCGGCCGGCCGACGCCCGCGACCGGGCGGCGGCGGGCGAGCTGACCATGCTCCCGCCCACCCTGGTGACCCTCGGCCAGGTGGCGGCCTGCGGCGACCTCAAGGGGGTGGCCCACACCGCGACCACCCGCGACGCCGCCACCCCGATCACACCCCACCTGGAGTCGACGCCCGACGGCCCCCGCTTCCTCCTGCGCTGATCCCCCCTCGCCCCGCGGACAGTTACAGAGAAAGAGTGGCCATTCCGACGGGAACAGCCACTCTTTCTCTGTAATTGCATGGGGAGGACGCGAGGGGGCGGCTCAGCCGAAGCGGCCGGTGATGTAGTCCTCGGTCTTCTTCACGCTCGGGTTGCTGAAGATCTTCTGGGTGTTGTCGTACTCGATGAGGCGGCCCGGGTCGCCGGTCTTCTCGATGGAGAAGAAGGCGGTCCGGTCCGAGACGCGGGCGGCCTGCTGCATGTTGTGCGTCACGATGATGATTGTGAACTTGTCCTTGAGCTGGAACATCAGGTCCTCGATGGCCAGCGTGGAGATCGGGTCGAGCGCCGAGCAGGGCTCGTCCATGAGCACGACCTGCGGCTCGACCGCGATGGTACGGGCGATGCAGAGCCGCTGCTGCTGACCGCCGGAGAGGCCGGCGCCCGGCTTGGCGAGGCGGTCCTTCACCTCGTCCCACAGGTTCGCCGACTTCAGCGCCTTCTCGGCCGCCTCGTCCAGGATCGACTTGCGCCGTACGCCGTTGAGGCGCAGTCCGGCCACCACGTTCTCGTAGATGCTCATCGTGGGGAACGGGTTCGGGCGCTGGAAGACCATGCCGATCATGCGGCGGACGGCGGTGACGTCCACGTCGCGGTCGTAGACGTCCTGTCCGTCGATGGTCAGGCTGCCCTCGACCCGGGCCCCCGGGAGCACCTCGTGCATCCGGTTGATCGACCGCAGGAAGGTCGACTTGCCGCAGCCGGAGGGGCCGATGAGGGCGGTCACCGTCTTGGGCTCGACGGTCAGGTTGATGTCCTCGATCGCCTTGAAGGCGCCGTAGTAGGCGGTGACGTTCGAGGCTTCGATGCGCTTGGCCATGGTGGTGGTACCTCCGGGGTTCATCGGCCGAGCCGGTTGCGACGGGCCAGCAGCTTCGCCGCGATCGTCAGGATCAGCACGAGGGCGACCAGGGTGAGTGCCGCGGTCCACGCCCGCGCCGGCGCGTACCGGGACGCGTCGCCGGCCTGCTGGTAGACGAAGAGGGCCAACGACGACTGGTTGTTCTCGAAGGGGTTGAAGTTGATCGCCGCGCCACCGCCGGCGACGAGCAGTACCGGAGCGGTCTCGCCGGCGGCGCGGGCGATGGCGAGCATGACGCCGGTGACGATGCCCGGCAGGGCGGTCGGCAGCACGATCCGCAGGATCGTCTTCCACTTCGGCACGCCGAGCGCGTACGCGCCCTCGCGCAGCGGCGCCGGCACGAGGCGCAGCATCTCCTCGGTCGACCGGACGATCGTCGGGAGCATCAGCACGCTGAGGGCCAGTGCCGCGGCGAAGCCGGAGAATCCCGGTCGCCCGTCGTTGAAGTACGGCGACACGATCAGGACCCAGAACGCCAGGACGAACAGACCCGAGACGATCGACGGGATGCCGGTCATCACGTCGACGAAGAACCGGATCGCGAAGGCGAAGGTGCCCCGGCCGTACTCGACGATGTAGATCGCGCAGAGGATGCCGATCGGGACGGTGATCAGCGTGGCGATGCCGACCTGCTCCAGGGTGCCGACGATGGCGTGGTACGCGCCGCCCTCCGGGTCCCGCGCCCCGATGTTGTTCATGGACGTGAGGAAGAAGTCGGCGTCCAGCCGCTCGGTGCCCTTGGTGACGAGCGTCCAGACCACCGAGGCCAGCGGAAGGACGGCCAGAACGAACGCCGAGTGGATCAGCGCGCTCCAGGTGCGGTTGCGTGCCGACCGCCGGCCCTCCACCGCGTTGGCGGCGAGGAACAGCCCGGCCAGGTAGAGGATGGCCCCGATCACCACGACCAGGACGGGGCCGCCGATGCCCGTGCCGTACACGAGGCCGGCGGCGACCAGCAGCGCGACCAGCGCGATGACCGGCGCGGCGTACTTCGGCAGTCGCCGGGTCCGCAGCGTCGGCGGCTGGGCCGGCGGGCGGGTGCGATGCGAGGTGACGGTGGTGGTCATGCGGCCGACTCCGTGAACTCCCGGCGGCGGTAGATGATCGCCCGCGCCGTGATGTTGACGATCAGCGTGATCGCGAAGAGGACCAGACCGGAGGCGATCAGCGCGCCCCGACCCGTCTCGTTCGCCTCGCCGAACGCGTTGGCGATGTTGGCGGCGATGGTGTTGCCGCCGTTCTCGATCAGGTTGAACGAGATGTTGAACGTGATGCCGAGGGTCAGTGCCAGCGCGATGGTCTCGCCGAGCGCGCGACCCAGGCCGAGCATCACCGCGGCGATGATGCCGGGGCGGCCGTAGGGGAGCACCGCGGTGCGGAGCATCTCCCAGCGGGTGGCGCCCAGCGCGAGGGCGGCCTCCTCGTTGGCGGTCGGGGTCTGCAGGAACACCTCGCGGGAGAGCGAGGTGATGATCGGCAGGACCATGATCGCCAGCACGAGTGCGCCGAGCAGGATCGAGGCGCCGAAGGGGCCGTCCCCACCGAAGAGGGGGATCCAGCCGAAGTACGTGTTCAGCCACGCCGAGAAGTCGCGGACCGGGCCGGAGAAGTAGTCCCGGCCCCAGAGGCCGAAGACCACGCTGGGCACGGCGGCGAGCAGGTCGATGAGGAAGCCGAGGGAGGTGCCCACCCGGCGCGGCGCGTAGTGGGACAGGTAGAGCGCGATCCCGAGCGCCACCGGGACGGCGAGCAGCAGCGCGATCACCGCGCTGAGGACGGTGCCGAAGGCGAGCGCGCCGATGCCGAACTTCGGCTCCGGGTCGTTCGGGAACCAGCCCTCGAACGTCCAGAAGTTCTCGGTGTTCGCCCGCAGCGCCGGGACCGCCTTGACGATCAGGAACACCGCGATGGCGGCGATGACCACCAGGACGGCGGCGCCGGCGGCCAGCGTGAGACCGCGGAAGGCCCGCTCGGCACCGAACCGTCGGGCGCGCGGCAGCGCGCCGCCACCGCCCAGGCCGGGGCCGTCCGGGGTACGGGTGCTGACTGGTGCCTCGGCCGTACGCGCCGAGGCACCGGCGGGGTTCCCGTAACCGTTGGTCACGGGGCTCCCGCCGGTGCCGGCGTTGGCCGAGCGGTGAGGGATGTCACCCATCTGCTCGCTCGCTCCGATTGAGGAATGTGGTGGTGTCGGTCGGGGTCAGGAGAGGCTGGTGACCGCGGCCCCGACCTTGGTCCGGACGGTCTCCGGCAGCGGGGCGTAGCCCAGCTCGGTCAGCTCCGCCTGGCCCTCGGTGCTGGCCGCGTAGCCGAGGAAGCCCTTGACCAGCGGCAGCTTGTCGGCGGCGGTGCCCTTCTCGCAGACGATCTCGTAGGTCACCAGGACGATCGGGTAGGCCCCGGCCTCCTTGGTGTTGTAGTCGATCTTCATCTTGAGGTCGTTGCCCTGACCCTCGACGGCCGCGCCCTGGATCGTCTTGCCGGCCGCCTCGGCGGTCAGCTCGGCGAACTCACCGGCACCGTTACCGATCTTGGCGATGCCCAGGCCGGCGTTCTCGGCGAACGACCACTCCATGTAGCCGATGGTGCCTTCGGCACCCTTGACCCGGCTGGCCACACCGTCCGAGCCCTTGGCGCCGGTGCCGCCCGGGGCCTTCCACTCCTTGGCCTTGCCGAAGGTCCAGTCGGCCTCGGCGGTCTTGCCCAGGAAGTCGGTGAAGTTGTCGGTGGTGCCCGACGAGTCCGACCGGTGGATGGTCTGGATGGCGGTGGCCGGCAGCTTGGCGTCCGGGTTGTCGGCCTTGATCGCCGCGTCGTCCCACTTGGCGATCTTGCCCGCGAAGATCTTGGCCAGGGTGGCCGGCTTCAGCTGGAGGTTGTCGACGCCGGTGAGGTTGTAGGCGATGGCCACCGGGCCGATGACCATCGGCAGGTTGATCGCCTTGCCGGTGGCGCAACGGGCGTCGGCCTTCGGCTGCTGGTCCTCCTTGAGGGCCGAGTCGGAGCCGGCGAAGTCGGCGGTGCCGGCGATGAAGGCCTCGATGCCGGCGCCGGAGCCCGAGGGTTCGTAGTTGATCGTGACGCCCTGGCACTTCTGCTGGTACGCCTTGATCCACTCGGCCATGGCGTTCTTCTGGGCCGAGGAGCCCTGAGCGTTCAGCGTGCCCGTGGCGCAGTCGGCCGCCGCGGACGACCCGGAGGCCGACGGGCTGGCAGGCTCGTTGTTGTCCGAGCCGCATGCACTGAGAGCGAGCGTCGCGGTAAGAGCGAGGCAGGCGAGAGTGCCGTGCCGCTGGAGCTTCACCTGAGGGGTTTCCCTTCACATCTGACGACTGGCTCCGGATCGGGGACCCGGGACCGGCACGCTGACCGGCTGGTCCAAAAGCTAGGAGCGCCAGGTGACTGGTTCGCCCGTCGCAAGTGAACGAAAGGTGAACAGGTTCGACCCTCGGGGTGACCGCTCGCTGAGGGCGAGTTGTCCGTTACGTGAACTCAGGTGCCCCTGTCGGACGTATGGGCATTTTCCCGGTTAGCCGTTACCGTGCCGAGTCGCCGCCGTTATCCTGCGGTGACCCGTTGACCGGCCGCTCAGGAGATCCGCGCCACCTGGTCGGCCACCCGGCGGCGCAGTCCCTCCGGCAGGGCCGCGTACCCCAGATCGGTGATGGCCCGCTGCCCCTCCGCGCTGGCCGTCCAGCCGAGGAAGCCCCGCACCAGCGGCACCTCGTCCGGGGCCAGTCCCCGGTCGCAGAGGATCTCGTAGGTGACCAGCACGATCGGGTACGCCCCCACCACCCGTGTGCCGGTGTCCATCTCCACCGTCAGACCGTCTCCCGGGGCGGTCACCGCCTTCCCCGCGCCCTCCGCCGACGGCGGGACGAACTCGCCGCTCGCGTTGCGGATCCGGGCCACCGGCAGGTCCCCCCGACGGGCGTACGACAGCTCCAGATAGCCGATCGCGCCGTCGGTCTCGGCGACCGTCTCGGCCAACCGCTCCGAACCCTCCGCGCCGATCCCGCCCGGCCCCGGCCACTTCCGGTCGGCGCCGAGGGCCCAGCCGTCCGGCGCCGAGGCCGTGAGGTACGTCGTGAAGGTCTCGGTGGTGCCGGACTCGTCCGACCGGTGCACCGACCGGACCGGCGTGGCGGGCAGGTCGATCCCGGGGTTGTCGGCGCGTACGGCGGGATCGTCCCAGCTGGAGATCGCGCCGGAGAAGATCCGGGCCACGGTCGCCGGACTCAGCCGGAGCTCGGCGACTCCGCGGAGCCGGTACGCGACCGCCACCGGGCCGATCACCATGGGCAGGCTGACCGCCCGACCGCCCGAGCACTGCGCGTCGGCCTGCTCCTGCTCCTTCGGGTCGAGCAGCGACTCGCTGCCCGCGAAGTCGGCGGTGCCGGCGACCAGCGCCTTGATGCCGGCCCCCGAGCCGGTGGGCTCGTAGTTGATCGTCGAGCCGGGGCAGGACCGCTGGTAGCCGCGGGTCCAGACGTCCATCGCGTTGCGCTGGGCCGAGGAGCCCTGCGCGTCAAGGGTGCCGGAGGCGCACCATTGGCGGGGAACCGGGCCGGCGTCGGTGCCGGCCGTGCACGCCCCGACGGTCAGCAGCAGCGCCGCGACGGCGCCGGCCGTGCCGAACCGTCGCCCGCGCATCACTCAGCCCAGTTGGTAGTTGACGTGCGCCGACCAGTGGGCGAAGCCGAGCCGCCCGTACAGCGCGACCGCGCTGGCGTTCGACTCGTCGACGTAGAGCATCACCCGGTCCAAGCCCCGCCGGTCCCGGAGGTACGTCAGGCCCGCGGCGGTCAGCGCCCTGCCCAGCCCGCCGCCGTGGAAGGAGGGGTCCACCCCGAGCACGTAGACCTCGCCGATGCGGGCGGACCCGGGCCGCTCGTGCACCTTCGTCCAGTGGAAGCCGAGCAGCCGACCGTCGGAGGAGTCGACCGCGAGCAGGAAGCCCGCCGCGTCGAACCAGGGCTCCGCCAGGCGTACGCGCAGGTCGTCGCCCGACCAGTGGCCCTGCTCCGGGTGTTCGGCGAAGGCCCGTGCGTTCAGCGCCAGCCACGCGGCGTCGTCGTCTCCCGGTCGGTACGCGCGCAGTGTCACGTTGTCCGGCAGGCGTTGCTCCGGGATCGGGGCGGTGAGCGGCCGGCGCAGCTGCCACAGCACGCGGGCGCGCCGGAAGCCCAGGTCGACGGCGAGCGCGGCGGCCGACGGATGGTCGCCGTGGGCCCACACCCGGAGCGGCCCGGTGGCCGTCGCGAGCACGCCCCGGGCCAGTGCCCGCCCGGTGCCCCGTCGCCGGTACGCGGGGTGGACGACCAGCTCGACCCCGGTCCCGGTGGCGGTGTCGGTGGTGTCCAGGTGCGCGTACCCGGTCAGGGTGCCGTCGTCGGCGCGGGCGGTGAGGTGCACCGCGGGGGCCGCGGGGTCCCGGAGACGCAGCAGGACGTGCTCGTCGAACGGATCGGCCCCGTCGGCGTCACCGGCGAGCCGGGCGAGGGTCAGCACGTCGGCCACCTCCGCCGGGTCGAGCCGGTCGGTCCGGGTCACCTGGTCGACGGTCGGTTCGGCGCTGCTCATGCCGTCACCGTAGTCCGACCGGGGCGGGCCGGGACCGGCCGGCTCATGTCGTGCCGGTCGGCATCGCCCCCACCTGGAACCGGCTCGTCAGGTCCGGCAGGATCCGGTGCAGCGCGTCCACGGTGCCCTGCCGGTCGCCGCCGGCGTCGTGCAGCAGCACCACCGAGCCGGGTTGGACGCCGGTGATCACGGTGGCGGCGATCCGGCCGGCGCCCGGGGCCTGCCAGTCCGACGTGTCCACGGTCCAGTGCAGGGGGATCATGCCGAGTTCCTCGGCCACCGCGACGACCGCCGGCGTCCAGGCGCCGCCGGGCTGGCGGTAGTAGGAGATGGGGGCCTCGGGTGCGGCCGCCCGGATCGCGTCGCTGGTGCGCAGCAGATCGGCCCGGATCCGGTCGGCGGACCGCGTCCCGAGCCGGACGTCGTGGTTCCAGCTGTGGTTGCACAGGGTGTGCCCGTCGGCCACGATCGCCTGGACCAGGTCCGGGTGGTTCTGCACGTTCTCGCCGACCACGCAGAAGGTGGCCTTGACGTTGTACTGGCGCAGCGCGGTGAGCACCTGCGGCGTGTAGTACGGGTGCGGACCGTCGTCGAAGGTCAGCGCGACGGTCGAGGTGCCGGTGGTGGAGTGCGCGCCGTACGTCTTGATCCCGTCGTCCGGCGCCCCGGACTGCGTGGCCTGTCCGTCCGGGCCGTCGGGGCCGCCCTGTTCGGCCTCGTCGGGCCCGCCGCCGTGGCGATCCCGGTCGTCGGAGTGGTCCGGCTCCTCGCCGCCCGAGGGCTGGTCGGCGTAGTGCGGGGCGTTCGCGCCGGTGGTGACGCCGCGACCGGGCAGGTCCGGGACCAGGCTGCGACCCAGGGCGTACGCGGAGCCGAGCAGGGCGGTCAACACCAGGACGACGATGCCCAGGGAGCGGACGGCCGGGCTGACCCGCATCAGTGGACCCGTCCCGGCCCGGACTCGGCCGCCACCGTGGTCAATGCACGCACGATCTCCCCCTTCGCCTGGCGAACCCGGCAGTCAGAATAAGGGGAGCTAGACGTACAAAACGGGCAGATCGGAATAGTGCCTGCGGAAGGGGGGCACTCAGACCGGCAGCGGCGCGTGCTCCGCGTCCGGCAGCGAACGGGACGGCGGCACGACGAACTTGTAGCCGACCTGGCGGACCGTGCCGATCATCGATTCGTACTCCGAGCCGAGCTTTGCCCGCAGCCGCCGGACGTGCACGTCCACCGTGCGGGTGCCGCCGAAGTAGTCGTAGCCCCAGACCTCGCGCAGCAGCTGGTCCCGGGTGAAGACCCGGCCGGGGTGCTGGGCCAGGAACTTGAGCAGCTCGAACTCCTTGTAGGTGAGGTCCAGCGGGCGGCCCTTGAGCTTGGCGGCGTACGTGTCCGGGTCGATGGTCAGCTCGCCCGCCCGGACGGAGCCGCCGGCGCCGGCGGTCGCGTTGGTCAGCCGGCCGACCGCGAGGCGCAGCCGTGCCTCCACCTCGGCCGGACCCGCCGAGGCGAGGATGACGTCGTCGACGCCCCAGTCGGCGTTGAGCGCGATCAGACCGGCCTCGGTGACGACCGCGACGAGAGGAACGCCGAGCCCGGTGGCGTGCAGCATGCGGCAGGTCGCGCGGGCCTCGCTCAGCTCGGAGCGGGCGTCGACCAGGACCGCGTCCGGGCTGGGACCGGCGACCAGGGTGCGGACGTCCCGCGGCGCGGTACGGACCGAGTGGGGCAGCAGGTCGAGCGCCGGCAGCACAGCGGATGGTTCGCCTGCACGCGCGGTCACCAGCAGCAGGATCTCCACGATCACCTCCGTCCCGGCGGCCGTGTCGGCCGCGCGCGACCAGCGGCACACCGGACCCGGCGTGGCGCTGATGAACTTGCGTGGGTCCCGGCGTCGCTGACGGGCGGGTAACGGCTTGAGCGTAACCGATGCCCCCGGCGTCACCTTCACGTCCTTTCCTGTTTGCCCGAGTTGCCCATGATCGCAGCTCACCTTTTAACGTCGCCGAAACCGCGATCCCCGCTCCGGCCAGCGGGTCTGGCACCATCGGAGGCGTGTATCCCGCCAGCTCGTCCGACACCGGCCGTGATCCGTGGCCCGACGGGCCCCGTCCGGCGCCGGTCGGCGCCTCGCCCGCTCCGCGTACCGGCCCGGGTGCGGAGGACGACGGCGACCGGCGGAGCGGCACGCGCCGCCGGCGGGACGGCGAGCCGGCCCGTCGTCCCGACGACCTCCCGGACGCCGAGCCGGAGGAGGAGCCGCCGCCGCCGGTCGAGGTGCGCCGCCCGCTGGCACTGGCCATCGGCGGCTTCGCCGCGCTGCTCGGGGTCGGTCTGGTGCTCGCGGCGCAGACCTCCGGCCCCGGGCACCGCCTGCCCTTCGCGATCGTCGTCCTGGGCGTACAGATGCTCTTCGTGCTGGCCTGGACGACCGCCCTCCGCCCGCCGGCCATGTGGCTGGTCGCCGGTGTCGCCGGTGTCGCCGCGGTGGTCGCCGACGTGGCCGCCGTGCGGATGGAGGAGGCCCGGCTCACGCCGCTGGTCTACGTGGCGGCCGCCGCTCTCGTGTCGGCCGTGCTCGGCCAACTGGTGCGTCGGGTCGACCGCGCCCGGGTGACCGACTCGCTGCGGGGGACCGCGCTCATCGTGATGGGCGTCGTCGCCTTCGCCACCCTGATCCTGCTCAGCCGTGTCGTGGCGGGGACCCAGACGATCACCGTCGGCCTCCTGGCCGCCGGGGTGGCGCTCACCGTCGCCCGGTTCACCGACGGGTTCGCGGCCTGGCCCCGCCTGGCCCCCCAGGTGCCCCGTGGCGCCTCGGGCGTGGTCGGCGGCGCGATGGTCGGCACGCTGGTCAGTGCCCTGCTCGGCAGCTACCTGGTCGCTCCCTTCACCCCCACGAAGGCCGCGCTGATCGGCCTGGTCGCGGCGGTCGCGGCCGTCCTCGCCGACCTCGCCGCGGGGTACGCCGAGGCGGGCCGGCTGATGGCGGGGGAGCCGCCGACGATGTGGGTGGCCCGGCACATGCAGGGGCCGCTCGGCGGGTTCGCCCTCGCCGCACCCGCCGCGTACGCCATGTGCAAGCTGGTGTTCTGACCACGGTTGAGGATTTCGGAGTCCGGGTACCACCGGTCGCGTCGAGCGGCGACGACCGGATGACAGGAGGCGGCGTGACGCAGGAGTACGCGTACGAGGAGGAGCGGCCGCGGCGGCGCGGGCGCAAGGTGCTCGTCACGCTCGTCGTGCTGCTCCTGATCCTGGTCGGACTGCTGGTGGTGGCCGACCGGGTGGCGGCCGGGGTGGCCGAGCGGGCCATCGCCGACCAGGTCCGCCAGGAGGTCGCGAAACAGGGCGCGCAGTCCTCGCCGGCCTCGGTCGACGTGGGGGGCTTCCCGTTCCTCACCCAGGTGCTGAACGGCCGCTACGAGCGGATCTCCATCGGACTGACCGACGTGCGGGGGTCGGTGCAGGGTGACGCCGTCGCGCTGCCGAAGCTCGATGTGGACGCTCGCAACGTGGCCGCGTCGCTGGACACCCTCCGCTCCGGGCAGGGCGACGTGGTCGCCGAGACCGTCAACGGCACCGGCACCATCAGCTACGAGAGCCTGGCGGCGCTGCTCGACCGGGAGGGGCTCACGCTCGGCGAGCAGAACGGCCGGCTCGCGGTGACCGCTCCGGTCAACGTCCTCGGGCAGCGGCTCACCGTCACCGGCACCGCCGACGTGACCGTCGGCGAGCAGGGGAAGGTGGCACTGCGCTTCAAGGACCTCAGCGCCCAGGGGCTGCCCAACGTTCCGCTGGCCCGGACGATCCTCAACAACTACGCGCAGAGCATCTCGATCGACGTACCCCTGCCCGACCTGCCGTTCCAGCTCGCCGTCCGCGAGGTCCGGCCGCTGCCCGAGGGCCTTGCGGTGACCGTCGACGCGAAGAACGTGCCGATCAACTCCGCGACCTGACCGAGAACGCCGTGCCACCGGGCCGGCCACGTCCGACGCGGGAGCCGCGTCCCGGATGCTGGTCGGCCCGGTGGCGTCACGGTCACTGACTGGTAGGCTCCGTGGTCATGGGGACGCTCCTCACCAAACGGCGCGCGGTCGACCTGTGCCGCGTGGCCACCTGCCTGTGTCGCCCCGTCATCTGACGGCGGGGCTGTCCTCGGCTGCCTGATCCGGCAGCGCACTCAGGGTCCACGACCCTTCCGGTGCTCCCCCACCGAACGCCCGACAGCGGCGCCGTCGCACGAACCCGTGATCCGTCCTAGCTCTGGGTCCCGCGTGCGGCAACGATAACGATCGATCTCCGCGCGCTGGCTCACCATCCATCCTCACCAGGGAGTGATCTGATGAGTCGCGACACCGCGCTCGTCTCGGCCGAGTGGGCCGAGAAGAACCTCGACGCCCCGGGCGTCGTCTTCGTCGAGGTCGACGAGGACACCTCCGCCTACGACACCGGCCACATCGCCGGCGCGATCAAGCTCGACTGGAAGACCGACCTCCAGGACCCGATCCGGCGGGACTTCGTCAACAAGAGCCAGTTCGAGGCGCTGCTCTCCGAGCGGGGGATCAGCAACGACGACACCGTGGTCCTCTACGGCGGCAACAACAACTGGTTCGCCGCGTACGCGTACTGGTACTTCAAGCTCTACGGCCACGGTGACGTCAAGCTTCTCGACGGTGGCCGCAAGAAGTGGGAGCTGGACGCCCGTCCGCTGGTCAAGGACACGGTGACCCGCCCGGCGACCCGGTACGTCGCCCAGGAGCCGGACACCTCCATCCGCGCCTTCCGCGACGAGGTCGTGGCCGCGATCGGCACCAAGAACCTGGTCGACGTGCGCAGCCCCGACGAGTTCGCCGGCCGTCTGCTCGCCCCCGCCCACCTGCCGCAGGAGCAGGCGCAGCGGGCCGGCCACATCCCCACCGCGATCAGCGTGCCGTGGTCCAAGGCCGCCAACGAGGACGGCACCTTCAAGTCCGACGACGAGCTGCGCAGGATCTACGCCGACGCCGGTCTGGACGACGGCAAGGAGACCATCGCGTACTGCCGGATCGGCGAGCGCTCCTCGCACACCTGGTTCGTGCTGCAGGAGCTGCTCGGTCACCGCAACGTCAAGAACTACGACGGCTCCTGGACCGAGTACGGCTCGCTGGTCGGCGTGCCGGTCGCACTCGGCGACGAGCCCGGGGAGGCCTGATCACCATGACTGCACCCACCGCCGCCGGATGCGCCGCTCCGGACCAGGCCGCGCCGCTGCCGGCCAGCCTGGACCTGGAGAAGGAGACCGTGATCACCGGTGTCGTCCGCTCCGACGCGGGCGACGTCGTGCCGGGCGCGTACGTCCGACTGCTCGACTCCACCGGTGAGTTCACCGCCGAGGTCGTCACCTCGGCGGCCGGCCAGTTCCGGTTCTTCGCCGCCCCCGGCACCTGGACGCTGCGGGCGCTGTCCCGGCACGGCAACGGCGACACCGCCGTCACCGCCGGCCGTGGCATCAACGAGGTCGCGGTCACCGTCGCCTCCTGACCCACGCCCTGATCGGCCGTGGCCCGCCACCCGAGGAGTGGCGGGCCACGGCCGTTCCCGGGGGCGGTGCGTCGTCTCATCCCGCTTTCCGGGCGACGAATCCCTCGGCAGCGGGGCTGCGGGCGCGTGACACGATGACGCGGTGAGTGGTCTCGTCTCGCCCGGGTACGTCCCGTCGACCGGTACCGAGCCGTCCCCGCCCGACCGGCGTCGGACGCGTCGGCTGGTGGTGGCGTCGGTTCTCTGGGCGGTGCTGCTGGCCGCGCTCACCTGGTACTCGGTGCGGACCGACCCGCCGACGGTGCGGGAGCAGCGGAGTCTCTCCGACGCGGGTCCGGTGGTCGACCGGGCGATCGGTGAGCTGGCCGGAGCGGTCGGTGGAGACCTGGTGCTGACGCTCACGCCGCCGGAGGTCGAGCGGGGCTGCCGGGTCACCCCGCTGTCCGACGGGGGCACCCTGCTGCGCGGCGTCACGGTGGTCGTACCGGCCGGCGAGGAGCGGGCGCTGCTGGAGCGGGTCTCCGGACGGCTCCCGGCGGACTGGCGGGCCGGGGTGCGGGTCACCGCGGAGGGGCCGCGCCTGCGGGCCGACGCCGGTGAGTTCGTCACCGTCGAGGGCGAGGTCGAGCGGGAGGGTCGGGTCAGGTTCACCGCGGACACCGGCTGCCGGCCGGTGGGCGACGGCTACGTCGAGCCCGCGATCGGCGCCGGGCCAGGTCCCGACGTCGACGCGCTGGTCGCGGCCCTGCGCGCCGTCGGCCACCCCGACCAGCCGGTCGGCGACCACGACCGGGCGTCCTGCCCCGACGGCGGCGTCGCCCGGACGGTCCGCGCCGAGCCCGTGCCGGCGCCGCCGGCCCTGGGCGCCGCGCTCGCGCCGCTGTCCGGCGGTGCCCCGGTCGTCGACGACCCCGAGGTGTACGCGTACCGGGTCGGCACGGTCGGCGTGATCGCCGAGCGGATCGACGACCGGATCCGGCTCTCCGCCACCGACACCTGCGCCGGCTGACCGCCCCACCCGTGTCGTGGGTCAGTGGCCCCGGGTGCCGTCGTGCGGGCCGCGGCTGCGGCCCAGGGCGTCGACCTGTCCCCACCGGCCGGGGATGTCCAGCAACTCGACCCGCCCCATCCCGTCCGGCACGGCCGGGTCGATGATCAGGTGCTCGCCCTGCGGCTCCAGGCCGAGCATGACCCGCAGCAGCAGCAGCGGTGTCCCGGCCGACCAGGCCTGCGGGCTGCACGCCGTGGGGTACTCCACCGGGAAGTCGGTGAGGGACCGCTCGTAACCGGCGAAGGCCTCCGGCAGCCGCCCGCCGAAGAACCGGGACGCGGCCAGGATCGCCTCGCAGACCCGGCCGGCCTCCTCCCGGAAGCCGTACCGCCACAGGCCCCAGGCGATGAGCGAGTTGTCGAACGGCCAGACCGTCCCGACGTGGTAGCCGATCGGGTTGTACCGCCCCTGGTCGTCGGCGAGCGTCCGGATGCCCCAGCCGGTGAAGAGGCGAGGCCCGAGCAGGTGCTCGACCAGGCGTCCGGCACGGGACTCGTCGACGATGCCGCTCCACAGCAGGTGCCCGATGTTCGAGGTGAGCGCGTCCACGCGCTCGCCGTCGGCGTCCAGGGCCAGCGCGTAGTACTCCCGGTCCGGCAGCCAGAAGTCGCGGTTGAAGCGCATCTTCAGCTCCGCGGCCTCCCGCTCCAACTGCTCGGCGTACGCCGGGTCGTTCCAGAACGTCCGGGCCAGCCGCGCACCCCGGATCTTCGCGTCGTACGCGTAGCCCTGGAGTTCACAGGTGGCGCGGGGGAAGCCGGGCAGCCGGCCGTCGCGGTACGAGATCGAGTCCCAGGAGTCCTTCCAGCACTGGTTCGCCAGGCCGGTGTCCGTGTTGCGGGTCTGGTACCAGAGGTAGCCGGTACCGAGCAGGTCGCCGTACGTGTCGATCCAGGCGAGCGCGGCCCGCGTCTGCGCCTCCAACTGCCGGATCAACTGGCTGTCACCGGTCCAGCGCTCGTACTCGTCGAGCAGGATCACGAACAGCGGCGTCGAGTCCGCCGCCCCGTAGTACGGCGAGTGGGGCTGGTCCTCGAAACCGGCCGTCTCGCCGTACCGCAGCTCGTGGAGGATCTTGCCGGGCTCCTCGTCACGGAAGTCGTCGAGCCGGTGCCCCTGGAGACCGGCCAGCATGAAGATGGTCGGCGGGATCAGCTCCGGCAGGAAGGGCAGCACCTGCAACGAGGTGATGATGCTGTCCCGCCCGAAGAGGGTCATGAACCACGGCAGCCCGGCGGCCATCAGCCGGACGCCGAGGGTGATCGATTCGTACCGCAGGGCGGCCAGGTCGTTCAGACTGCGTCGGTACGCCCCGGCCAGCGGCTCGCAGTCGCACCCGAGCTTCGGTGCCCGGGCGATCAGTTCGTCCTGCTCGGCCTCGATGGCCGTCGGACTCCGGCTGCCCCCGTACGGGAGGGTGGCCCGGATGTCCTCGCCGCGCGCGCCGTACACGATGGTGGAGACGTGCAGGCGCGTGGTCCACTCGCCGTGCGGGCCGACGCGGATCCGGTAGGTGATCCCGGAGACGCCGACCTCCCCGGGCGCGCTCGTGGTGATCACGGTCTCCCGGTGGAAGGCGTCGTGGCGGTACGTGAGCCGTAGCTCCTTGTCGCTCGTCCTCGCGGTGGTGTGGCCGCGTTTGTGGATCTCCTGCTTGACCTCGAAGAGATCGGCGAAGTCCGCCGCGATCTCCATGCGGACGACGAAGGCCATCTCCTCGCGGGTGTGGTTGAGCACGGTCAGTTCCTCGGCGAAGCTCCCGCCGATCGCGCGGCTGCGGATCACCGAGACCCTGGCGTCCAGGTAGTGGGTCGGCTCGCCGGGAGCGAGGAAGAAGCGGGTGCGGTAGGACGTCGAGTCGTCGACGGACAGCGCGTGCAGGCGCTCGCCGTCGACGGTGAGCAGCCAGGTGGAGAGGAACCGGGTGTCGAAGGAGAAGAGACCGGTCGGGAAGTCCAGCGCCGGCTCGATGTCGCCACGCCGGTCACACACCAGGAAGGTGTTCCCGTCCAGGATGCTGACGAGGTCCTTCACCGCAGGCGTCCGGCCTGCCGACGGGCGACCTCGCGGGGGTCCCTGGTGCCGGGCGGGTCCGGGAAGAACCGGCGCAACGCGAAGAACAGGGAGACGTTGCCGCTGTAAGTGCTCTCGTTGCGCAGGACGGCCGCGATCGCCTGGGCCCGCCCGGTCACCAGGCGTTCGAACAGGTCCTCGGAGTTGTACCAGATCGCGTCGGCCGGCCCTCGGGCCTGGCTCACCTCGATCCGGCCCGGCCCCATCCGGACCAGCCAGTGGATGGTCTCGTTGCCCCTGGAGAGATCGATCTGAAGGGTCCCGGCGACCGGGGCGCGCAGGACTCCCGGGGCGCGCGCCGGCAGCGATTCGAAGAACCGCTCGATCGCCTCGCTCACATCCGAATCGTAGGCACTCGCCCGAGTTGTCGGGCTCTTATCGGAACTCCGCCGCCCACCGCCCGGGGGTGCGGATCAGTAGACGAGCGCCTGCGCGCCGTCCGCCACGGCCTCCTCCACGAAGACCGCCGCGCCGGCGATGCGGACGCCCGGCAGCACGTCGTCGGGGCCGATGTCCCGGCGGGCGGCGCACTGGGTGCAGGCGGTCACCCTGCCGGTGGTGAGGATCACGTGCAGCAGCTCGGCCAGCGGCGCGGAGTGCGGCAGCTCGAACTCCTGGGCGCGGCCGGGCAGGGCGAACCACGTCGACTCGCCGGTCAGCCAGAGCGACACGTCCACCCCGGCGGCGGCCGCGGTGGCGGCGACGGTGAAGGCCTGGGCGCACCGCTCCGGCGCGTCCGCGCCGGCGGTGGCCTTGACGACGAGAGAGCGGGCCATGGGCCCCAGCATAGGATGGCCGGGATGGTTACCGAGATCGGGTTCGTCAGCCTGCTGGTCGCCGGCCTGGGCGCGCTCGCCGGTGGCCTGGTCTACGTTGCCGTACGCATGTCGAGAGGTCGTTGGTGAGCGCGAGGAGTGAGCCGGGCCTGCGAGCCCCGCAGTCGCGAACGAAGGTGGCGCGGTGAGCGCGAGGAGTGAGCCGGGCCTGCGAGCCCCGCAGTCGCGAACGAAGGTGGCGTGGTGAGCGAGAACCCTCTTCAGCCGCCGTGGTTGAACGCGCCGCCGGTCGACCCCTATCCCTTCGAGGAGAGCCACGACCTGCGCGTCGGCCCGAAGCTGCATCCGACGCTGGACCCGCTGCTGCCGTACGTGGGTGTGTGGCGGGGCCGGGGTCGGGGCGGTTTCCCGACGATCGAGGACTTCGACTTCGGGCAGGAGATCCGGATCAGCCACGACGGCCGGCCGTTCCTGTTCTACGAGTCCCGGGCCTGGATCCTGGACGAGCAGAGCCGGCCCGTCCGGCCGGCCGGCCGTGAGGTCGGCTGGTGGCGGCCGGTGCTGAACGGGGACCGGGCGACGGACGAGCTGGAAGCACTGATGACCACCCCGACGGGGGTGATGGAGCTGCACATCGGCAAGCGCAAGGGCACGCAGATCGAGTTCGTGACCGATGCCGTGGTGCGTACCTCCACCGCCAAGGAGGTCACGGCCGGCCACCGCCTGTTCGGGATCGTCGAGGGCGCCCTGCTCTACGCGCAGGACATGGCCGCCCTCGGCCACGGCCTCACGCCCCACCTGTCCGCGCGCCTCATCCGGGTGGGCGGCTGACCGGCCCGCTCAGGGCAGGGGGAAGGCCACCAGTCGCTGGAGGTCCGGGGTGCGTGGGCAGCGGGGCCGGTCGGCGCCGTCGAGCCTGCGCACCTCGACCAGTCCCCGGACCGACGAGCTGAACCACACGCCGTCGGCGTGGTGCAGGTCCGCCGGCGTCGCCATGCACTCGTCCGCCCGCAGGCCCACCCGGTCGGCGTGGGCGAGCAGCCAGGCGGCGGTGGTGCCCGGCAGGATCCCGGTACCGGCCGCCGGGACCGTCCGGAGCGTGTCGCCGGCGAGCCAGACGACGTTCGCGCCCGGCCCCTCCAGGACGTACCCGTCGGAGGAGACCCAGAGCACGTCGTCCACCCCCGCCCGGGACGCCCAACGCCGCGCGGCCGTGCTCACCGCGTACGACGTCGACTTGATGCCGGCGGGCAACCAGTCCAGTGCGGTACGGGCGGCGGCCGGCACGCCGAGCGGCAGGGTGGCCACGGTGATCCCGTCGCGGCGCGCGGCGCGGGCCGACGCCGGCACCTCGGCCAGCGTGGCGTAGACGGTCGGCTCCCCGCCCCCCTCCGGGCCCCGGGTGCACACCAGCCGCAGCGCACCCTCCACCTCGGCGGGCCACCCGGCGGCGACCTCGTCCAGCAGCCCGGCGAGGGCCTCGACGGGCGGCAGGGTCAGGTCCACGGCCTTCGCCGCCCGGGCCATCCGGTCCAGGTGCTCGTCGCGCAGCCAGGGCCGCCCCGCCCGCAGGTGCATGGTCTCGAAGAGCCCGTCACCGCGCAGCACTCCCAGGTCGTCGCCACGCAGCACCGGCTCGCCCGTCCGCACCGGCCCTCGCCCGAGCACCGCGATCCTCGACGCCGCCATGACCGTCGAGCGTAGCGGTGGACCCGTCACGGTCGGGAGTCACGCGCGCGGCGAACTATGATCGGACGGTGTCCGAATCCTCCCTCGCGGAAATGCTCCGCGCCCGTGGGCTGCGGCTGACGGCGCAGCGGCAGCTGGTCCTCCAGGCGGTGCTGGACCTGGGGCACGCCACCCCGGAGCAGGTGCACACGGCGGTCCGCGAAGTGGCCGCCGGCGTCAACATCACCACCATCTACCGCACGCTGGAGCTGCTGGAACGGCTCGGCCTGGTCACCCACACCCACCTCTCGCACGGCTCGCCGACCTACCACGCGGCGGGCGAGGACCAGCACGTCCATCTGGTCTGCCGGGAGTGCGGGGCGGTCGACGAGATCGACCCCGAGCTGCTGCGCCCCCTGGCCGACCAGCTGGTGCGGCAGCGGGGGTTCCGGGTGGACATCGGCCATGTCTCGCTGTTCGGTGTCTGCGGTCGCTGTGAGAACGGGGAACCGACATGATCGACATCGCGGGTGCGGTGGCCGTCGAGAGCATCGACGAGGCCAGCCGCGACCAGCCCGAGCCGGCGCACGTCGCGGCCGGGGTCCGAGGGGTGGCCGCCCACTACGGCGACCCGCTCCGTGAGCAGCGCACCCTGGACACCGCGGTCGGCCTGGTCGACCGGTCCCACCGGGGCGTCGTCGCGGTGCCGGGCGAGGAGCGGACCGGCTGGCTGCACACCCTCACCACCCAGCACCTGGCGCAGCTCGGCCCGGGGCAGGGCACCGAGCTGCTGGTGCTGTCCCCGCACGGGCACGTCGAGCAGCACGCCATGGTCGCCGAGGACGGCGTCACCACCTGGCTGGACACCGAGCCCGGCGCCACCGCCGGTCTGCTGGCGTACCTGGAGAAGATGCGGTTCTTCAGCAAGGTCGAGCCCCGGGACGTCACGCCCGAGCACGCGCTGCTCTCGCTGGTCGGGCCGCAGGCGCCGGACGCGCTGGCGACCCTCGGCGTGACCGGCCTGGCGGCACCCGACGTGGTCGCGGTGCCGGGCCCGAAGTTCCCCACCGGCTCGGTGCCGCCGCGGCCCACCGTGTTGTACGACGTCCGCCCGCTGCCGTCCGGCGGATGGGCCCGCCGGGGCCCGCTCGGCGTGGACCTGCTGGTGCCCCGGGCCACCGTGGAGCAGGTCGTCGCCGAACTGCGGGGGGCGGGGGTGCCGGTCGCCGGGCTGTGGGCGTACGAGGCGGTGCGGGTGGCCGCCCGGCGGCCCCGGGTCGGGGTGGACACCGACCACCGGACCATCCCGGCCGAGGTGGACCTGATCGCTCCGGCCGTCCATCTGGAGAAGGGCTGCTACCGGGGTCAGGAGACGGTGGCCCGGGTGCACAACATGGGCCGGCCGCCGCGTCGGCTCGTACTCCTGCACCTGGACGGGGTGACCACCGACCAGCCGCCGGCCGCCGGCACGCCGGTGACGCTCGACGGCCGGGCGGTCGGCTTCGTCGGCACCGCCGTGCAGCATCACGAGCTGGGGCAGATCGCCCTCGCGGTGGTCAAGCGCAACGTCCCCGACGACGCCCGCCTCCTCATCGGCGACACCGCCGCCGCCATCGACATCTGAAAGGAAGGGCCCCTTCTTAACGCCTCCGGTAGAGGAAGGGTCCCTTCTTAACGGCGTTCTCGACGGAAGACTTCCTGTCGACCGGGCCCGAGTCGGCCGTCTAGGATCCGGGCATGACGACAGGGACGTTGATCACGGTTGCCCCCACCGGTGCGGAGTCCGCGAAGGCGGAGGTGCCGGCGCTGCCGGTGACCCTCGACGAGCTGCTGCTCACCGCCAAGGAGTGCGAGGCGCTGGGCGCGGCCGTGATCCACGTCCACATCCGCGACGACGAGGCGAAGCCGACCCTCGACCAGGGCCGGCTGCGGGACACCGTCGGGGCGCTGCGGGAGAGTACCGACCTGATCGTGCAGCTCTCCTCCGGCGGCGCGGTCACCGACCCGGAGGCCGCCCGGCTCGCCGTGCTCGACGCCGGTCCGGACATGGCCTCCTGCACGATGGGCACGGTCAACTTCGGCGACGACGTCTTCCTCAACCGCTGGGAGTTCGTCGTCGACCTGCACACCCGGATGCAGGAGCGCGGGATCGTGCCGGAGTACGAGATCTTCGACCTCGGTCACCTGACCGCCCTCCAGCGGCTGCTCGGGAAGTACGGCCTGCCGGCTGGTGGGCACGTGCACGTCGACTTCGTGATGGGCGTGCCGGGTGGCATGCCGGGCACCCCCGCCACCCTGGTGGCCGCCCACCACATGCTGCGCGACCTGCCGGAGGGCACCACGTTCTCCGCGACCGGCATCGGCCGCAGCACGATTCCCGTCCTGCTCACCTCGCTGGCCACCGGCGGGCACCTGCGGGTCGGCATGGAGGACACCGTGACGTACGCCAAGGGGCGGCCGGTGGAGTCCAACATGCAGCTCGTCGCCCGGGCGGTCGGCTTCGCGCAACTCGCCCAGCGCCCTCCGCTCACCACCGCCGAGGCGCGTGACCTGCTCGGCTTGGCCGCCGCCCGGCGGTAAGCGGTCCCCCGCCGGATGCTCCTGTACGCGGAGACGTCCCGGACCTGGTCACCCGCCCGCCGACGGTGATCAGCGGGCGGTAGCGTCCAGCTCGTGGGAAAGACGTACGAGGGCGGCGCGCCGCTCGCCGAGGTGGTCCGGTCCGAGTTCGTGGAGGGCGTGCACCGGGGATCGGTGGTGGTGCTCGACGCGACGGGAGCCCTGCTGGCCGGTGCCGGGGACGTGACGTCGCCGGTCTTCCCGCGCTCGTCGAACAAACCGATGCAGGCGGTTGCCATGCTGCGCGCCGGGCTGCCGCTGACCGACCCGGCCGACGTGGCGCTGGTCTCGGCGAGCCACGCCGGGGAGGAGTTCCACCTCGCCCGGGTCGGTGCGCTGCTGGCCCGCGCCGGGCTGGACGAGTCCGCGCTGCACTGCCCGCCGGAACTGCCGGTCGGCGAGGAGGCCCGGGAGGCGGTGCTGCGGGCCGGTGGCGGCCCCACCCGTACGCAGATGAACTGCTCCGGCAAGCACAGCGGGATGCTGTTGACCTGCCGGGCCGCCGGCTGGCCGCTGGACGGTTACTGGCGGCCGGAGCACCCGTTGCAGGAGCGCCTGCTCCAGGCGGTGGAGGAGTTCACCGGTGAGCAGGTGGCGGCGACCGGTGTGGACGGTTGCGGCGCCCCGGTGTTCGCGGTGTCGCTGACCGGGCTCGCCCGGGCGTTCCTGCGCCTGGTCGACGCCGAGCCCGGCACGGAGCCGCGGACCGTCGCCGACGCGATGCGTACCCACCCGGAGATCGTCGGCGGTACGCGGGCCGACGACACCCGTCTGATGCGCGGCGTCCCGGGTCTGCTCGCCAAGGTGGGGGCGGAGGGAGTCATCGCCGCGGCGGTACCCGGCGTGGGCGCGGTCGCCCTCAAGATCGACGACGGTGCGGCCCGCGCTCGGATGCCGGTGCTGGTGTCCGGGCTGCGCCGGCTCGGCGTCACGGCGCCGGTGCTGGAGGAGTTCGCCGAGGTCCCCCTCTTCGGCGGCGGCCTCCCCGTAGGCGCCGTCCGCCCCCTCTGGTAACCCCGCCCCGAGTCGGTGAAGGGGTGCAGTTACACGGAAAGAGTGGTCATTCCATCGGGAATGACCACTCTTTCCGCGAGAGTGCGCGGTGGAGCGGACGGAGGGAAGGGGAGCGGGGACGGGGGAGCGGGGTCAGGGGAGGAAGGGTAGGAGGGCGGTGTTCACCGGGGTGGGGTGTTCCAGGGGGAGCAGGTGGCCCGCGTCGGGTACGTCGGGCAGGCGGGTCGCGTTCGGCGCCTCGGCGGCGATCCGGTCGGCGAGTCGGCTCACGTCGGGCAGGTCCGCCGCCCCGGCGGTGACCAGGACGGGCATCCCCAGCTCGTCGAGGCGGCCGATGGCCGGCGGGTCGAGTTCGGCGACGTCCACCGCGCTCAGCGCCTGCTCGGCGACGAGGGCCCGCCGGTCCATCGCGAAGGCGAAGGCGGTCAGGTTCGGGTCGACGTCCTGCGGATCACGGCCGGGGCCGATCACCCAGAACCGCACCTCGGCGGCGGCGGTCGCGTCCAGGTCCTCCTGGTCGACCTCGCCGATCAGGGTGTCCCAGAGGTCGTTCGCCTCCTCGGACCACTGGTTGCCGGAGACCGCGGCGCCGAACAGCGCGAGGGCGGTGACCCGGTCGGGGTGCGCCAGCGCGGTGTCGATCGCGACCGCCCCGCCGAAGGAGCAGCCCACCAGGGCGGCGCGCGCGATGCCGAGCGCGTCGAGCAGCCCGACCACATCGTCGTGGTGCGCGAACGGTGCGGGCGGCAGCTCCGACTCGCCGTAGCCGCGCAGGTCGGGGACGATCACCCGGTGCCGCTCGGCGAGGACGGACACCTGACCCCGCCACATCCGTCGGTCGGCGATGCCCGCGTGCAGGAGCACCACCGGCGTTCCCGAGCCCGCCTCGTCGTACGCCAGCGTCGTCCCATTGACTTCGATCTTGGCCATGGCCAGGACGTTACGCAGCCGGGCGGCGGGCATGCAAACGCCATTCTGAGACGTTGCTAACTCTGGCAAGCATTCTGCTTGCAGGAGCTAGCAGGGCCGGTTAGCGTCGGGTCATGGCCACTGGCAAGGACCTTCCCGACGTCGGCGCGTTCATCCGCGACCTGCGCCGCAACGCGAAGATCTCGCTCCGACAGCTCGCCGACCAGGCGGGGGTCAGCAACCCGTACCTCAGCCAGATCGAGCGCGGCCTGCGCAAGCCGAGCGCGGAGGTGCTGCAGCAACTCGCCAGCGCCCTCCGGGTCTCCACCCCGGCGATGTACCTGCGGGCCGGGCTGCTGGACGACAAGGAGGGTCACGGCGTGCTCGCGGCGATCGCCGTCGACCCCGAGCTGACCATGGCCCAGAAGCAGTCGCTGACCCAGATCTACGAGACGTTCCGCCGGGAGAACACCCGTCTCGCCGAGGCGACGGTCGCCGCCGGTGACACGACAGCGACCACCGGGCAGCCGGAGTCCACGTCGGGCGCACCCACGACCCCGCCCGGCACGGCGACGACGGAGTCGCCGGACCTGGCCAACCTTGCCGCCACCGGCCCCACCACGCCGGAGGGCACCCCCACCGAGGCGGTCATCGAGTCGGTCGCCGTCACCGAGGCCGGCCCCGCCCCCGCTCCCACCCCCGCCAAGAAGGCCGCGGACGCGGCCGAGGAGGAGAAGTCATGACGCACCCGAAGACCAACCGCATCCCGGCCCCGCTCTACGCCGCCGCCGGCGCCGGTGAGCTGGCGTACCAGCAGCTGCGCAAGCTGCCCGCCGTGGTCACCGACCTGAGCAACCGGGTCGTCGCCGACGGCACCCGCGTCGTCGCCGACCTCGGCGGCAAGGCCGTGGTGACCGGCGTCGAGCTGCGCCAGAAGGCCGACGACACGCTGCGCACCGCCACCCTCACCGCCGGCTCGCTGCGCGAGAAGGCCGTTCCGGCCGACCTCGCGAAGCTGCGCGAGGCCGCCGACCTGAAGCGCCTGCGCGAGACCGCCGACCTCGACAAGCTCCGCGAGGTCGCCGACCTGGACAAGCTCCGTGACCTGGCGACCCGCAACGCCGCCGTGGTCGTCGCCGGTGCCCAGGTGGCGCAGGAGCGGGCGCTCGCCGCGTACGCCGCGCTGGTCGCCCGGGGTGAGCGCGTCGTCGGCGCCGGCGTCCTGGAGGCCGCCGACACGGTGAACGCCGACATCGAGGCCACCGAGGCCGACACGGTCACCGCCGCGCCGACCGCGACCGCACCCGTGGCCGCCCCGGCCGCCGGGAAGCCGGCCGAGGTCGAGGTTCCCACCCCGGCCGACGTGGCCGAGATCGTGGAGGCCAAGCCGGCCGCCGTCAAGAAGCGGGCTGTCAAGGCCGCCGCCAAGCCCGCCGCGACCCCGTCGGCGAAGCTGCCCCGGGCCCCGAAGCGCCCCCGGCCGGCCGCCGAGTAACACCCGCCGCATCGCGACCCCGGAGGCGTCCTGTCGGACGATTCCGGGGTCGCCGGCATAAGCTTGCCGGCATGGCCATCGCAGCGCCAATCTTCGCCTTCGCCATCCGCGGCGTCATCGAGTCCATCCTGCTCGTCGTCGTGCTGGTCGTCCTGGCGGTCTCCCTCGTGCACGCCATCGCTCAGCGCTCCGACGCCTTCCCCGCGATCGGCACCCTCCCCAAGGGTGGCTGGATCGCGATCCTGGCGGTCTGCCTGCTGCTGACCCTGCTGACGCAGCGGTCACTCAGCATCTTCGGGCTGATCGGCATCGCCGCCGGGCTGATCTACCTGCTCGATGTCCGGGTGGGCCTACGAGAGCTCCGGGACGGCCGGGGATCCTCCTGGTGAGGGGTTTCCGTTGGCCACCGCCACCGGACGGTGGGCCCCGCACCTGGGGCCCCGGCCCCGGCGGGCCCCGCACCGGCCGGCCCGCCCTGCCGGAGCCGGAGACCGAGCTGGTCGCGACGCCGCACGGCGTGCAGCTGGAACAGCTCGTCACCGGCACCGGTGACCCGGTCACGGTCTTCGCGCACGGCCTGGGCAACGGCATCGCGACCACCCGACCCTTCGGCAGCGGGGTCGCCGGGCGGAAGGTCTTCTTCCAGTTCCGGGGGCACGGCCGGTCCGACGCGCCGCCCGGCCCGTGGACCTACCTGGACCTGGCCCGCGACCTGCGGGCGGTCGCCGACCTGGGCGGTGCCACCCGGGCCTTCGGGGCGAGCCTCGGCGCGGGCGCGCTCTGCCGGCTGCTGCTGGAGAGCCCCGGGCGCTTCGAGCGTCTGGTCTTCTTCCTGCCGGCGGTGCTGGACCGGCCGCGCGGGGAGGTGGCGCAGGAGCGGTTGACCGCCCTGCTGGACGCCGTCGACAGCGGGGACGCGTCGGCCGTCGCCGAGGTCGTGCAGGTGGAGCTGCCGCCGGCGGTGCGCAACACCCCGGCCGGTTGGGCGTACCTGCGGCAGCGCCTCGACCAGTTGCTGCGCGACGGCCTCGCGCCGGAGCTGGCCACCCTCCCCGTTTCGGTGCCGGTCCCCGACGCCAAGGCGCTGGCCGCCGTCACCGCGCCCGCCCTGGTGATCGCCGCTGCCGGCGACGACCTCCACCCGGTCGAGGTCGCGGAGCAGCTCGCGGCTGCGCTTCCCCACGCCACCCTGCACGTGTACGACCGGCCGGGCGTCCTCTGGACGGAGCGCGCCGACCTACGGGAGCGCGTCTCCGCCTTCCTCAACGAGTAGCCGGCGCTGTCCTGCCCGCCACACACCATGGGTGTGCGCGCCGCCTCGACCTCGCCGACCCGACCCTGCACGAGTGGAAGTGCGCAGTCCTGTTCGCCGGCCCCGAGCAGGGCACCGTCCTCGACCGCTCGGCCTTCTGCCCGGCGGCGGCGGTCAGCCGCCGGACCACGGCGTCCTGCTCTTGCAGGGCGTGCAGGCCCGGATCGTCGGCGCCCGCAAGGGCGAAGACCTCTACCTGATCCCCGCCGAGGGTAATCCGCTGCCGCCGGCCGGCACGACGGTCACCGGTGCGGTGGAGGACTCGTCGCATCCGGCTGATGCGGACCCATTCCGGCCTGCACGTGCTCTGCGGCGTCGTCTTCCGGGAGTCCGGCGCGTTGATGACCGGCGGCAACATGGAGCCGGGCGAGGCCCGGATGCACTTCAATCTCCCTGAGGTGCCGCCCGACTTCAAGACCCACATGAGGAGCTGATCAACGCCGAGGTCGCCGCCGACCGGACCGTCGGCGCTCGCCCTGCCGGATACCATCCGCACCCAGCCCAACCTGACCCCGCCGAGCGAGGAGGAGGTGCAGATCGTCGACATCGTCGGGCTGGACGTGCAGGCCGACGGCGGCACGCACGGGGCCCCCACCGCCCAGATCGGGAAGGGTTCAGGTGGTCAGATGGAGGGCAAGGGCCGCGCGAACCGCCAGGTCTGCGCCCAGCTGGTTGAGTAAGGGGCGCAGTCCTAGGGGGCATGCTGAAGCTGGGATGGTGGGCCGGTTTTCAACCGGCGAGAGCATCTGACCTGGCTATGTCTACCGTAGCCAACACAAATCGGCCGACCCGCACATGTGACATTGATCGTGAGCACGTCCGCTTGGCTTCTGATCAACTGTAGCCTGCGGTTCGTTGACACGCTGTAAGCCTTCGATTTCGGGGCGACGCACTTACGGCGAACGATCTAAACTCGCTTCGGAGGTCGTTCGCGTGGCCGTGAACCTGGTGCCGTTGACGAGCTTACATGAAGGCGAGCGGGGGCTATGGACTTTCATCTATTAGGGCCGCTAGAGGTCCTTCATCAGTCGAGGGCGGTCTCAATTGGCGGACCCCGTGCAGGCACGGTTCTCGCACTTCTGGCCCTCCGTGCAAATCGGGTGGTGACGGTCGAACGTCTGATCACGGACCTGTGGGACAGAACACCGCAGACCGCGCGACAACAGGTCGTCTCGCAGGTTTCCGCGCTGCGACGGGTGCTCGACGATGTCATTGTCACCCGATCGGCGGGCTACATGCTGCAGGTCGCCGAGGATCAGGTTGACCTGGCCGTCTTCGACGGCCATGTGCGAACGGCTCAGCGAATGGTCGCGGCGAACGAAAAAGCATTGGCCCTGGAGTACCTGAATCGTGCGCTCTCGTTGTGGCGCGGCCCGGCATTGGACGGCCTGTCGAGGCTCACCACTCATCGGCGTCACCTGGACGAACGCCGGCTCTTGGTGATGAAGCAGCGGATATCGCTCAAGATGGAGCTGGGTCGGAACACCGAGGTGGTGCCGGAGTTAGCCGTACTTGCGGCGAGTCATCCATTCGACGAACAGCTCCATGGCAAACTGATGATGGCGCTTTCCAGGTGTGGTCGGCGCGTCGATGCCATCGAGGCTTACCGAAAGTTCCGGACATCGTTGGTTGAGGAGCACGGCATTGACCCGAGCGTGGATCTTCAGCAGCTCAACCATGCAATTCTGCTCGGCGGTGAATCTCTGGTAGCCGTAGGTGGCGACGACCAGCGGCATCTGCGTGGATCGCAATGACCACCGACGTAGGTGTTCGTTGCAGGTCTTCCATCGGACATGGTGTTCGGGCCGGTCACGCTATGGCTCGCCGGTTCGGCGGCTCGAGGGAAGTCGGAGATAACCTGCCTGCGCTCTCGTGTGCGCCAAACAGGTCTGATTTGTTTTCGGGGCGAGCGTCGGCCGGATGGGGTGGTGACCTGGGCTCTAGCCAGCGTTGACACCGAATGAAAAGGTGAGTTGTATCGAGTGCTGGCCCAGCGATGCTAGCGACGGATCGTTTCTATCGGCGATAGGCGAGCGGCTCTGAGGGCCGGGTATAGGCCCGCCACGAGCCCGGTGAGGGCGCCGATCAAAGGTGCGGCGATCGTTGTCCATGTGGGTACGACAGCCGTCCAATCCTGCACCGTGGCGAGTGCTAGGACGAGGACGACTCCGCAACTGCTTCCAACGAGGCCGCCGAGCAGCCCGCAAACCGTCGATTCCACCAGGAACTGGGCCGCTATATGGCGGCGCCGGGCACCTATTGCCCTGCGTAAACCAATCTCCGGCATCCGCTCAACAACGGCGACGAGGGTGGTGTTCGCAATGCCTGCGGTGCCGACGAAGAGGCAGACTGCGGCGAGGATGAGGAACAGGCCGGCGAGGTCGTTCTCGACGGCCTCGCGAAGGGCCTGCGGGTGGGGGGGAACGGTAACCTTGAACAATTCAGGCGCATCCGGCCGGAGCGAAAGAGCTACTTGCCTTCCGATCGTCTGCGCGGCGCCAAGCTCGGTGTCGATCAGCATCGCGGGAGGGTTCTCCGGCGGTCCCCACAAGGTTTCCGCGGTATACCTAGGCACGATGACGGACAGAAGGACCTCGGGTCTGCGCTCCACGTCGTCGATGACACCCACCACCGTTAGCGGCTTATCGCCGACAAAGATTGCGGGCTGTGCGTCGAGCCGGTTGATTCCGAGGCGACGTGCGGCACCTGCGCCGAGTACTGCGACGTGCTCCCCGCGGCGTTCGTGGAACTCGTCGTAGGTGCGGCCGATGGACACTACGGGGTGCAGGGCGTTCAGCGCGCCGGGGGACGCTGCGATCACGCTTAACTGATCTACACCTCCGTTCTGTTTCGGCTGCGATACCGGCGTGGACGATACTGCCCCGACATCACCGCCGTCTACGACCCACAGGACTCCGCCGGACCGGACGCCCGCCAGCGACCCGACCCTGGCGTCGGCATCTGTGGGAAAGGCCAGACCCGGGCCTGCGATGTCGGCGGGTGAGTGGATCTGCTCCACCAGTACCTCAGTGGCGGACAAAACGGTAAATTGTTTGCCGATTTGACTGGCCGTGCTGGCGGTTACCCCGAGGACGGCCACGAATGAACCGACGCCGAGAACTGTGCCGAGCATGGTCAGCATGGTCCGGCCGGGTCGGGCGAGAACGCCAGCTAGGGCTTCGCCGATCAGATCGTAGGATGAAAGCCGTGCCCGCGCGGTCCCACCCCGCCGCCCGAATCGACTCATTTTCGCCGCCCCGTGGCGGCGAGGTCGGGCCGGAGCAAGCCATCCTTCATCGAATGAACACAATCTGCTCTGGCTGCTACCTGCGCATCGTGGGTGATGACGACAATAGTTAACCCCTCGGCCCGGAGCGACTCAAATAGGTTGAGAATGCCGATCGTGTTCTCGGAGTCGAGGTTTCCGGTTGGTTCGTCGCACAGCAACAGTCGGGGCTGGTTTATCAGGGCACGTGCGATGGCTACTCGCTGTTGTTCGCCCCCGGACAACCGTGAGGCCGGGCTTTCCGCCCTGTGCGCCAGGCCCATCTTTTCCAGCAGCTGAACTGCGTTCGCGTGGCGCTGACGTCTCGATCCCCGACCCGCGTAGAGTGAACCGATCTCGATGTTCTGGACCGCTGATCGATAAGGCATGAGGTGGAATGACTGGAAGACGAAGCCGATCTGGCTCCCCCGCAGGTAAGCCAGGTCCGCTTCGTTGAAGTCATTGATGTCGACGCCGCCGAGCGAATATGTCCCGGCGGTAGCCCTGTCGAGTAAGCCGAGTATATTCAGCAGCGTGGACTTGCCCGATCCCGACGGCCCGATGACGGCGACGTAATCGCCCTCTTCTATGGTGAGTTGGACAGGCTTGAGGGCGTGCGTCGGCGGTGGACCCTTGTAGGTCCGTGCCACTCCATTCAATGCGATAAGGGGCGGCGTGGTCATCTCCCTACCACCACACGGTCTCTTGCGACGAGATTGCCCGACTCGACAGGTTCCACCTGCACAAAGCCGTCACCGGACACACCCACTCTGACCTCAACGCGCTCCTCACCCGCAGCCGTCAGCTTGATGACGCGGGTACGACCGTCCGCCCCAGCCGACACCGCGATAAGCGGCACCACAAGCACCGAGCCAGCCGTCGAGGCGGCGTGCACCGTGAGGCGTACGTCCTCTGCCTGTAGGGCGGGAGGCATAGGCTTCTTCGCTGCGACGATCACTGGATGCGCACGTACGCCCTCCGCGTCGGCCTCGAGCCCTCCGATAGCGGTGACGGCGCCTTGCGCAGTGAAGTTCTCGATCTCCGAGTGGATCTCGACGGACATTCCTACGTCGAGCAGGTCCCGCTCGCCCGGCTTCAACCGGGCGGTGACTACGAGGTCCCCGCAGGACAGGGCCAGGATTGGTGGTTCCGTGATGCGGTTCCCGACCGAGCCCAACATGGAGACGCGTGCCGGAAAAGAGGGCAAGAACACCATCTCAGTCAGCGGTACCATTGCACCCGATCGGGTTTCAAGAGCTGCAAACGCCGCCCGTGCCTCGGCGCGGTCCTCCTTGGCGCGGGCGAGAACGCGTCCTGCCTCATGCGCGGAGGGAGGTGTCTCTTTGCCTGAAGGAGCCCCTGACTTGAGGGCCTCGGCGGCGTCCTCGACGGCCCGGTCCGCCGAGCGGAGCGCGCGGCGTGCGGTGTCAACCTCGAGCTCATTACCGGTGGTTGAGGCGCTGTAGCCCATCGACAAGTAGAGACGCTCCACTGCCCGCCGTGTGTTTGAACCGAAATATCCGGTACGGTCGCGGACATCGTAGCCGAGCTTTTTCAATGCCGCCTGCAGTTGTGCGACATCACTGCCGCCGGCTCCCGGTCGCAGGTCCCGGTACATTGGAATCTTGCCAGCCAAGGCGAAAATTGGTCGGCCCGATACCTCGGCGATAACCTCGCCCGGTTTCACTGGGTCGTTGACCCGCTTCCGGACGCCGGTGATGACGGCCGCACTGTCGGCGGGGGAAACCTCGATGACCTCTCTCGCCATCACCGTGCCACGTAGCAGGACCGTATCCTTGAGCACACGTTCCTCAACATCGGCCGTGAGGATCGAAGGCGGGGGAGGCGCGGTCTCCGCGGCTATTTCACCCGACGACCTCACCCATTTCGATCCCATCGCACCGCTCGCGGTGGTCAGGATCGCGACTATGGCCACGGCGACCAGCGGCTTCTTTCGGGCGGTCTTGGCCGCGATACGGTTCTTTCGAATGAGCTCCATGGGCGATACCCCTCATCGCCTAGCCGCGATGGACGCAGCATTACTGAGCTGCGTGTGGAGAATTTGCTCGATCACGCGGAGGCGATCCCTGTTCTGCTCCAGTGAGCGTTGCTGGTACGCAACTTCGACAGTTGCCCACACCTCCACCAGGTCGGCCTCATTCTTGCACTCCACGTCGGCAGAAGCGACGGCAAGTTCCAGTGCGGTCGGTTCTTCTGTATGGAAGCGGCGATCATTGATCGCCTGGTCTGAGGAATCGTATTCATATCCCGATCGGCGCATGCAGTCAGACCATTTACTCATGGCCCCGAGTACCCTACTGTCGTTTCGTGACTGCTCGTAGCTCTGACTGGACAAAGCCTCTGCGAGCATCGGGTCGTCGGTCGCCGGTGCGTTAGCGCTGATTTTCCGCTGCGCCTCTCCGAGGCAACCACCCTTCGGGACGCCCTGTGCAGATCCGACGCCCTCTCCGCTAGCGATCGCTTCGGCAGCGGGCGGCAATTTGGGCACGCTGTCCACCCGCTTGGCAAGAGCCTCCCGAGGCGGATGATAGCCCCGCGTTCGAGCGGCGTCCAGATCGGCCAGGCCATACCGCCGCTCGTTGCCCGTGTACGGAGGCGGCACCGGGTCGGGAAGCGTGAGGTCGAACCCGAAACGCTTAAGGCAGTCCTCAAGAAGGAGTAGGCGTGCCCTGTCCAACTCGACATTCTGCATCGGGCTGGCTTCGAAGGCGTCAAGGGGCAGACTGTATGTCTTGAGGTCGGTAATTGAAACTGGATCGCCAATAGCGGGTTCGCCCTGAGGATCTTGGGTGTCTCCCTTGGTGCACCCCGTGAGCAGCATTGCGCAGATCATGACTGCACCTGACAGAAGATAGCCGCGTCCGCTTCGCACTGTTATCTCCTCGTTCTCGTTGACGGCATCAACCTACACTCGGAAGTACGCCCTGCGGCACCATCGAGTAGCCAACCGATATCGGCCCAGTATGAGGCGAGTAGCGCGTCTCGTTAGCCTTGTAGACGTGGCGGCGAAGGCGCCACGGTCTATTGGAGGGAGATTTTTTCGATGCTACGGAAGCTCCTGGTCGCGGCATTCGCCGCGATGGCGGTGGTCTTCGTGATCCCTGCCAACCCTGCGCACGCCTATTGTGCGCCGACGTACGTATGTCTCTACAAGAGCGCTGATTATACGGGTGGTGAGGCGCCGGTCGGCGCCATCGAGGGCTACTACCCGATCCTCAACTTCACGAATGGTGGTAACGTCAACGACCAGGTCACCTCAGTAAAGAACCGGGCTGTCATCGTAGTGCAATTCTACGTAAACTCCTGGTGGAGCGGGGACAGTTTCAAGCTCAACCCCTATCAATACACTTCCAACGTCGGAAGCCGATTCAACGACAAGCTGAGCTCTCACACGTAAGGACTCGACCCCTCCGGATCGCCGGCTGCAGTGTCGACGGCGGTCCGGAGGGCTGGGTCGCGGCTGGCCTTACCCGGTCGGGGTGACCTGTGCTGTGTGGCGTGGTGTTCCCGGACTTCGACCCGGGGGGTCGCCTGGCCGGACATGATCCGCACCCAGTCCAACCCGACGCCGCCGGACCAGCAGGAGGGGTGCGTTCGCCGACATTGTCGGGTTGGGCGTGCAGGCCGACGGCGGCACACACATGGCCTCTCCGACCCAGATCGGCAAGGTCCAGGCGGTCGAGATAGAGAGCGAGGGCTGCGCGAACCGCCGGGTCCGCGTCCGCGTCGTCGACTGACCGGGGTGCGCGGCGGCGTAGGCGCTGGACACCGGTGGTGTCCGGTCTCGGCACCGTGTCGATTGCCGGAAGGTTGCCAGAAGGTGAACGGGTGACGAGGATCCTCGATAGGTCGGCCCCCGGCTCCGACGGCGGGAGCCACGCGACAAAGGAGTCTCGATGCCTGATCTCAACCGGCGTACCCTGCTGCGCGGCGCCGCCGCCGCAGCCGGCGGCGCCGTCCTCGGTGGCCCGTTCCTCGGCTTCGTGGCGCGCGGCGAGGCCGGCGCGGTCGGTCGGCGGCCGGTGCCCGACCCGATCCTGGGGCCGGTGCCGGACCTGCGCGACGGGGCGGTCCGCCTGCACCTGCCCGAGGGCTTCCGGTACCGGTCGTTCCACGACACCGAGTTCCCGGTGGTGCTCGACGACGGCACGCGGCTGCCCGGCCGGCACGACGGCATGGGTGCCTTCCGCGGCCCCGGCGGCACTGTCCGGCTGGTCCGCAACCACGAGGTGAACAACCCCGGCCCCGCGTTCGGCGACGCCTCCGCCGCGTACGACCCGATGGCGCAGGGCGGCACCACCACCGTCGAGGTGACCCGGTTCGGCGAGGTCCGTCGCTCCTGGACCAGCCTGAACGGCACCATGATGAACTGCTCCGGCGGGCAGATGCCGTGGGGCAGCTGGATCACCTGCGAGGAGACGGTCAACGGGCCGGACGTCGGTCCGGACTTCACCGGCACCTCCAACGTGCCGCTCACCCAGCCGCACGGCTTCATCTACGAGGTCCCGGCGGACGGACAGTCGGACCGGGCACCCATCACCGCGGCCGGCCGCTTCGCGCACGAGTCGGTGGCGTACGACCCGCGCGGTGGGCACCTGTACCTCACCGAGGACAACTTCGGGTTCCCGTCCGGCTTCTACCGGTACACCCCGCCGAAGCACCCGGGGGTCTGCGGCCGACTGCTGGACGGCGGTCGGCTCCAGATGCTCGCCGTACGGGGCCGGCCCAACCTGGACCTGGCCGCGGCGCAGCGGCGGCGCGCGACGTACGCGGTGGAGTGGGTGGACATCGACGACCCGGCGCCCCGGTTCCCGTACACCCCGGGGCAGGTCGCGCCGACGACGAACGAGCAGGCGCTGACCCACGTCTCCCGGCAGGGTTGGGAGCGCGGCGCCGCGTACTTCTCCCGGCTGGAAGGCTCGGCGTACGACGACGGCGTCGTCTACTTCACCGCGACCCAGGGCGGCGGCCCCGCGGAGACGTCGACCGGCCCGATCGCCGACGGGTACGGCAACGGACACGGCCAGGTGTGGGCGTACCACTGCCGGCAGCAGGTGCTGCGGTTGGTGTACGAGTCGCCGGGGCCGGACGTGCTGGACTTCCCGGACAACGTGACGACCAGCCCGCGCGGCACGCTCGTGGTCTGCGAGGACAACGTCAACGACAACTACCTGCGCGGGCTCACCCCCCGTGGCGACCTGTTCGACATCGCGCTGAACCGGCTGGTCAGCAGCACCGGCGTGGACCGGTCCAACGACGAGTTCGCCGGCTCCACGTTCAGCCCGGACGGGCACACCCTGTTCGTCAACATCCAGGCGAGCCGGGGCATGACGTTCGCGATCTGGGGTGACTGGCGCCGGATCGGGGTCTGAGTTACCGGCCGGGGAGGGCGGGGCGCCCGGCAGGCCACACCCTCCCCGACCGGCCCGGCCGACGTGGCGTCAGCGGCGCGGCGCGGCCGGGAGGTGGGCGGCGCGGACGTCGAGCAGCCACCGCTCCACCGTGGCCTCGTCCGGGCGGTCCGGCAGCGGCGTACGGATCTCGTCGAAGTCGCGTTCCGCCTCCGCCAGCAGCGCCCGGGCCACCTCGATGTCACCGCCGGCCACGCGCTCGCCGAACGACCGGAACCACTGTGGATCGGCCAGCCGGATCTCCAGCACCCCGGTGGCGTAGAGGTGCCGGCCCTGGTGCACCAGGCGGGCCAGGTGCCGGGCGTGCTTCGCGGTGCGTCGCCGGACGTCGGAGGAGAACGTCCCGTCGCCCCGCGACTCCAGCTTGCGGAACTGCCGCGACGCGTACCCGAGGAAGGCGTCCCGGACCCGTGGCGCGGACAGGAACGCCGACCGGATCGCGACGAGCCGTTCGCCGGACTCCGTCCGCGTCTCGTAGCAGTCGTCCGGCAGCCACATCAGCTCGGTGGCGGTCGGGTTGCCGCTCAACGCCAGGCGCGTGTACTTGCCGGCCTCGTGCAGAGTGACGTCCGGGTCGGTGGTGACCACGGACTGCTTCGGCGGATGCAGGCCGTGGAACGCGACGGTGGGCGCGGCGAACACGCCGATCCGGTCGACGTCCGAGCCCGGACCGGCCAGCCCGTACGCGACCGAGCCGACGATCCCCGAGAGCAGCAGGTGCATGCCGGCGAGCATGACGCACGACACCCGTTCCGGAAAGCGGACTTCGGGTGTCAGGTTTTCCTGTCAGGGTCGGACGCATGACGACGAAACCGCTGACAGGGAAGATCGCGCTGGTCGCCGGGGCGACGCGGGGTGCCGGCCGGCAGATCGCGGTCCAGCTCGGGGCGGCCGGCGCGACGGTCTACGCCACCGGGCGCAGCAGCCGCGCCGGCCGATCGGAGATGGACCGGCCGGAGACCATCGAGGAGACCGCCGAGCTGGTGACCGCCGCCGGGGGCACCGGCATCGCGGTCCGCGTCGACCACCTGGTCTCCGACGAGGTACGCGACCTGGTCGCCCGGATCGACGCGGAGCAGGGCCGGCTCGACGTGCTGGTCAACGACATCTGGGGCGGCGACCCGTTGATCACCTGGGAGAAGCCGGTCTGGGAGCAGCCCCTCGACGCCGGGTTCCGCACTCTGCGACTGGCGATCGACACGCACATCATCACCAGCCACCACGCCCTGCCACTGCTCATCCGCCGCCCCGGCGGCCTGGTCGTCGAGATCGGCGACGGCACGAAGACGTACAACGACGAGAACTACCGGCTGTCGGTCTTCTACGACCTGGCCAAGGTCTCGGTCAACCGCCTCGCGTTCAGTTGGGCCCACGAGCTGAAGCCGCACGGGTGCACCGCCGTCGCGCTCACCCCCGGGTGGATCCGGTCCGAGTCGATGCTGGAGCACTTCGGGGTCACCGAGGAGAACTGGCGCGACGGCGCGGCGAAGGACCCGCACTTCCTGATCTCGGAGACCCCGGCCTTCGTCGGGCGCGCGGTCGCCGCCCTGGCCGCCGACGAGGAGAAGGCCCGCTGGTCCGGGCGGTCGGTCTCGGCCGGGGAACTCTCCCAGGTGTACGGGTTCACCGACGTCGACGGCAGCCGGCCGGACGCCTTCCGCTACATCAGCGAGGTGGTCGACGCCGGCAAGCCCGCCGACGTCGCCGGCTACCGCTGAGCGGTAAGGAAGGGCCCCCGCTTAACGCCTCAGGTAGTAAAAGGGTCCCTTCCTAACACTGGTACGCCGTAGAGCGCCGCCGAGCGGGCCGCCGCCTCGGCCAGCCGCGCCCGCAGCTCGGGCGGGTCGAGCACCTCGGCCTCCGGTCCCAGCCCCAGCACCTGCGCGTACGCCACCTCGACGGACTCGACGGGCAGGCGGACGGTCGTCCACCCCTGTCCGTCCGGTCCGTCGGCGGTGGCGAGCGCCTCGTCGTACACGAAGGGGGCGTCGGCGGCGAAGCGGAGCCGGCGCAGGCCGGCGGCGCTCAACCGGAGCGTCACCTGGGCCCGCAGCATGTCCCGCAGGAACGCCTCGGCCTGCCCGCGCCAGTACGCGCCCAGGTCGAACCCCTCGTCCCGGCTGAAGGTCGCGTCGCCCACCTGGACCCCGGTGACCCGGTCCACCCGGTACGTCCGCACGTCGTCGCCGACACGCCCGACCAGGTACCAGACACCGTTCTTGAGCACCAGGCCGTACGGGCACAGCTCGCGGGTGACCTCCCGCTCGCCGCGCCGGTAGCGCAGCCGCACCACCCGGTCCCGCCAGACCGCGCCGGCCAGCTCGGTCAGCAGGGGCGGCGGCCTGGACTCCCGGAACCAGCCCGGCACGTCGAGGTGGAACCGTTGCCCGGTACGTGCCGGTGCGTCGCGCAGCGCGGGCGGAAGCGCCGCCAGGACCTTCAGCTCGGCCGAGGCGACCGCGTCGGCGAGTCCCATGTCACCGGCCGGACCGGGCAGTCCGGCGAGGAAGAGCGCCTCCGCCTCGTCCCGGCTCAGCCCGGTCAGGCGGGTCCGGTAGCCGCCCAGCAGCCGGTAACCACCGGCCCGTCCCCGGTCGGCATAGACCGGCACCCCGGCGGCGGAGAGCGCCAGCACGTCCCGGTAGACCGTTCGCTCGGACACCTCCAGCTCCCGTGCCAGCTCGGCGGCGGTCATCGTCTCCCGCGCCTGGAGCAGAAGCACCAGGGAGATCAACCGCGCAGCCCGCATCCCCCCATTGTGTAAGGAAGGGCCCCCGCTTAACGCCTGCGGTAGAGGAAGGGCCCCTTCCTAACACCCCGCGCCCTCGACCGAACGGTTCAGCGTCCGCCGGGGGTGAGCAGGCCCCGGTCGTACGCGGTGGCGACGGCGGCGGCGCGGTCGTTGACCCCGAGCTTGGCGTAGACGTGCAGCAGGTGGGTCTTGACCGTCGCCTCGCTGATGAACAGCCGCGCGGCGGCCTCCCGGTTGGACGAGCCGCGCGCCACCAGGGTCAGCACCTCCAGCTCCCGCTGGCTCAGCGGCTCCTCGGCCGTGGTCCGCAGTCGGCCCATCAGCCGGCCGGCGACGCTCGGCGACAGAATCGACTCGCCGCGGGCGGCAGCCCGCACGGCGCGGACCAGATCCTCCCGAGGTGCGTCCTTGAGCAGGTAACCTGTCGCGCCGGCCTCGATCGCCGGCAGTACGTCGGCGTCCGTGTCGTACGTGGTCAGCACCAGCACCTTCGCCGGGCTGCCTGAGCCGATCAGGCGGTTTATGGCGGTCACCCCGTCCATCCCCGGCATCCGTAGGTCCATCAGCACCACGTCCGGTCGGCTCTGCGTGGCCAGCGCGAGCGCCTCCGCACCGTCGCGCGCCTCGCCGACCACCTCGAAGCCCGGGTCGCCGGTGAACATGCCACGCAGCCCGTCCCGGACCACCGGGTGGTCGTCGACGATCAGCAACCGGACCGGCGGGCTCACCGGGGACCCTCGACGAGCGCGGGCACGGACGCGGAAACAGCGGTGCCGACGCCCGGCTCGCTCTCCACGGTCAGCTCGCCGCCGACGCGGGACACCCGCTGCCGCATGGCCAGCAACCCGTAGCCTCCGTCGGACCTGCGGACGGCGGGCAGGTCGGTGACCGCGAAGCCCTTCCCGTCGTCCCGCACGTCCAGGGTGACCACGTCGCCCATGTACGACAGGGTCAGCCCGACCCGGGACGCCCCGGCGTGTCGGGCCACATTCGCCAGCGATTCCTGGGCGGCGCGCAGCAGTGTCACCTCGACCTCCGGGTGCAGTGGGTGGGGCTCACCGGTGACACTCACGTCGGCGCGCAGCTCGTTGATCGTCGCCCAGCGGCGGGTCAGTTCGGCGAGCGCGTCGGGCAGCCGGGCGCTTTCCAGCGCCTCCGGGCGTACCGCCCGGACCGACCGACGCGCCTCGGTGAGGCTCTCCCGGGCGAGGGCGACTGCCGTGTCCACGTGCCGCTGCCAGTCGGCCCGCCGGTCCCGAGCCTGGCCGGCCGCCTCAAGTTGGGTGATGATGCCGGTGAGGCCCTGGGCCAGGGTGTCGTGGATCTCGCGGGCCATCCGCTGCCGTTCGTCGGTCACCCCCGCCTCCCGTGCCCGGCTGAGCAGCTGGGCGTGCAGCGCCTCGTTCTCCCGCATCGTCTCGGCCAGCCGGCCGTTCGCCTCGGCCAGCTCCTCGACCAGCCGCTTACGGTTGGTGTTCTGCCGCTCGCCGACCATGCCGAACCAGCTCAACCCACCGGCCACGCCCACGTTGAACAGCACCAGCAGGGACCAGAGCAACCAGTGTCCGGGCGACGACGGCGGTCCCGCGCTCTGCGCGGTGGCCACCAGCACGCCGGTGGTGGCCACCCCGGCCAGGCGCCACCGACCGCGCAGCACGAGGAACGCGTGCAGGAAGCCGATCCAGGCGAAGAAGCCGAACCACGGGCTGCTGAGCACCAGGAGGGCGGCGAGACCCATCAGTCCGGTGTAGTACACCCCCATCAACGGTCGCCGGCTGACCCACGTCGGGTGCAGGGTCACGAACCAGGCCACCCAGCATCCGGCCAACCCTGCGGCGAGCGGGTCCGGCAACACCGAGATTCCCCCGGGGGCCGGGGCGACGGCGGCGAGCATCGTGCCGAGGGCCAGCCCGGCGTACGGCAGCACCCGGTACAGGGCGGCCTGCCGGGTCTCCCAGGCGGCCAGCCGGTTCACCTGCTCGACGGAGCTGGCGGTCATCGCGCCCTCCGGCGTGTGGGCAGCTCGGTCACTCCCAGCGGAACAGCTCGGCCGCGGCGACGCCCGCGAGCACCGCGACCAACACCATTATCGCCAGGTGCGACGGCCGGGGTCGGGGTGCGGGTCCGAGCGTGAAGCAGCGCCTGCACGGCCGGTGGCGTGTCGTCACCGACCCGGACCCGGTCGGGCAACCGGCTCTCCTGGAGCCGCACCCCCACCTGCTCGCGTAGCCGGCCAGCGTCCCGGCGTGGGTCGAGTCCGAGGACCGACACCCCGCCCCCGTCAGGGACGCGGAGGCCGGCTACGCACACCACCGTGGTGGTCCTGCCAACCCCGCTCGGCCCGAGGATGTCGAAGACCTCCCCGGCCCGCACGGTCAGGGAGACGTCGCGCACGGCCGCCTGGTCCCGGTAGCGCTCGTGCAGGTTGGTCACCTCGATGACCGGCATCCCGTCGCCCTTCCGTCGGCGTCGTACGGGTCAAGGATCGCCGGGTGGGGACGGCGGCGGATCGACCAGGCGGCGGTGATCACCGGCGGCGGTGGTGGATCCCGGCGGTCCACCGACCGGTTGATGCGCCCGGCGGCTGGTTCGTGCTGCCGTGCCCCGCCCGCGCCGGGCCACTAGGCTCACCGGTCGTGACCGCACGCCCGAGATCCACCTCCGCCGTCGGCCGGTTCCTCTCCGGCGTCGGGCTGCTCCTGCGCGGCCTCGGCCTGTACGTCCGCAGCCCCGGCCTGATGCTGCTCGGCGTACTGCCGGCGCTGATCTCCGCCGTGCTCTTCGTGACCGCGTTCGTCCTCCTCGCGTACGTCGTGGACGACCTGGCGGCGCTCGTCACACCGTTCGCGGACGACTGGTCCAGCACCGCGCGGAGCCTGGTCCGGGTGATCGCGGGCCTGGCGTTCCTCGGGCTCGGCGGCCTGCTCGCGGTCGTCGGCTTCACGGCGGTCACCCTGGTGATTGGCGACCCGTTCTACGAGAAGATCTCCGAACGGGTCGAGGAGCGTCTCGGCGGTACGCCCGGCGGGGTCGAACTCTCCTTCTGGCCCTCCCTCCGGCGCAGCGCGGTGGACTCGCTGAAGCTGGTCGGCCTGTCGGTGCTGGTCGGCATCCCGCTCTTCGTCGCCGGATTCGTGCCGGTGGTCGGGCAGACCGTCGTACCGGTGATCGGTGCGGCGGTCGGCGGCTGGCTGCTCGCCCTGGAACTGACCGGCGCGGCCTTCTCGCGGCGCGGGCGGCGGCTGCCGGACCGGCGGGCCGCACTGCGCTCCGACCGCCCGATGGCGCTCGGCTTCGGCGTCGCCGTGTTCGTCTGCTTCCTGATCCCGTTCGGGGCGGTGCTGCTCATGCCCGCCGCGGTCGCCGGGGCGACCCTGCTCGCCCGCCGGTCGCTCGGCCTGCCCATCGAGGAGCGCTGACGTGGACATCGTGCTGGTCGAGGGGGACATCACCACCCAACGGGTGGACGTGGTCGTGAACGCCGCCAACTCGTCGCTGCTGGGCGGCGGGGGAGTGGACGGGGCGATCCACCGCAGGGGCGGGCCGGCGATCCTTGCCGAGTGCCGCGCGTTGCGGGCCTCGACGTACGAACGGGGCCTGCCGACCGGACAGGCGGTCGCCACCACCGCCGGGGACCTGCCGGCGCGGTGGGTGGTGCACACGGTCGGCCCGGTGTTCTCAGCCGGCGAGGACCGGTCGACGCTGCTGCGCGACTGCTACGCGAACAGTCTCCGGGTCGCCGACGACCTGGGCGCGACGACGGTGGCATTCCCGCTGGTCTCCGCGGGGATCTACGGCTGGCCGGTGGAGGACGCCGTCCGGCAGGCGCTGTCGGTGCTGCGGGCCGCCGAACCGACGCACGTCACCGAGGCCCGGCTGGTGCTCTTCGGCGCCGACACCGCCGCGGTCGCCCAGCGGGTGTACGCGGGCTGACGCCGACCGCGTTGCGCCGGCTCGCATCCCTCGTCGATCAGGTGCGATCCGACCGGAAGCCCCTCGGTGCGGTGCCGGTCAGCGGGCGGTGCGCTTCACCTCGGCGACGAAACCGCGCCACGCGGTCGGGGTGAAGGTGAGCGCCGGGCCGGTCGGGTCCTTGGAGTCCCGGATGCCGACGACGCCGGCAAGGTTGTCGGCCACCTCCACGCAGTCGCCGCCGTTACCGCCGCTCTTGGTGCTCTTGCGCCACCGTGCGTCGATCAGGTCCATGATCTGGCCGCTTCTCTCAGGAGATCCAGGGTTCGTCCGCGTGGAAGTGCCTCGCCACGAATGCGCTCCCAACGGCGTTCCAGGCTAACAAGCTCGGATGCCTGATCCAGGATCTGCGCCTGCGCGGGGCTGTCCACATGCGCCACTCGGGTGCCGTCCGGCATGTCGGCGATGGTGAACGGCCCGTCGAGCCCGGGGTAGCTGGGCGCATCCAGCGGCACGACGTGCAGTTGCACGCTCGGCAGGTCGGCGCAGGCCAGCAGGTGAATGAGCTGGTCCGCCATGAGCGCACGGCTGTCGCCGACCCGGCGCCGGAGAACTCCTTCGTCCAGCACCGCGACCAGCAGCGGGCCCCGCTCCCGCCGGAGGATCGCCTGCCGGCTCATCCGGGCGTCCGCGAGTTCGTCGGCGGCGTCGGCGGTCAGGACCCCGCCGGTGAGCGTGGCCCGCGCGTAGGCCGGGGTCTGGAGGAGGCCGGGTACCCATGCGAGCTGGAAGGCGCGCAGGGTGGTCGCTTCCCGCTCGATGTCCACCCACGGCCGGAACCACACCGGCTCGCGGCGCTTCACGATGTCCGGCCAGAGCGCGTCGACATCCTGCTCCAGCAGATCTGCGACCTTGACGCGATGTCGGCTCTGCGGAATGTGCCCCGGGTTTGCCCACCGGGCCACGGTCTTTGGATGGACACCCAGGTGACCAGCGAGGCTCTCGGCGGTGTGACCCGTGTGGGCGAGCGCTGCGACAAACGCGTGGTTCATGCCTGACCCTCCCCGGAACGAAGTGACTGTCCGAAGGAGATTACACAACGCTGTGTGATTGTCCGGCAACCGTCCGGCAGGGTGCTGTGTGGACGGCGCGAGCCGGTGGAGGTGAGGACGCCCGCCGGTCGCGCTGACCAGGGTCGCCGTGGGGCGAGGACTCACGGCGACCCCCTCCCCGACCACCGGACGAAGGAGCCACCGTTGCCGGACAAGCCGAAGCCGGCTCCCAAGCCGATGCCGCCGGGGGGACGGCGGGCGGGACCGGAGGTCGGTCCGGTGACGTTGACGGCAGGCGACGTGGTCCTGCTGACCCGCGCGGCGAGCCCGCAGTTCGCCCGGCCGATCACGGTTCGGGTGATCCGCGAGCTTTCCGACCGGTACCCGTACGAAGGCTGGTTCTGGTTCGAGGGGTACGAGCTGGACGTCCGTGGAGACGCGGTCCGTCGCCGCGAGTTGTACGCGCTGCGCGCCGGCGTACGCCGGATCACCGGCCCGCGGCACGAGATCCCCGCGGTCCCCGCCCCGGTTCGCCGCCGGTCCCCGGCTCGGACGGCGGTGCGGTCCTGATGCCGGGTCCGGACGCCGCAGGGGTCAGGGCTGCTCGCGCAGGCAGGACCACTGGGACGCCACCGCCCGGTAGCCGAGCCGGGCGTTGACCGCCAGCATCGGCGCGTTGGCCTCGTCGTTCGACGTGTACGCGACCCGGACGCCCCGGGCCGCGGCCCGGTGCAGGGCGGCGCGCTTCGCCAGCAGGGCGAACCCTCGTCCCCGGTGCTCGGGCAGGGTTCCCGTGTAGTCCGACCACATCCGGTCGCCGTCCCGCTTGACGACGCTGAACGACACCAGCTCGCCGTCGACCTCGACCGCCGTGCTGGCCTCCCGGTCCAGTCCCAGGTTGTCCCACACGTCGTACCGCCACTGGTCGTAGGTCACCACGTCGACCGGGACGTCGCCCGGCTCGTCGGCTGCGGCGGCGGCCTCCAGCCGGTGCACCCGGCGCGGGTCCAGCCCGGCCAGCGGATGCAGCGAGACGCCGGGCGGCGGCGTCGGGGCGGACGGGGCCGACCGCAGGTCCAGCGCCGAGTAGCGAACCTCCCGGCTCGGGGTGAAGCCGTGCCGGCGCGCGAACGACAGCGACTCCGGCTGCGCCCAGGTGCGGATCCGGCGTATGCCCAGCGCCGTGACACGGTCGAGCGCCCGCGTCACGAGCGCGTGCCCCAGGCCCCGCCGCCGGTGGGCCGGGTGGACGTGCGGGAGGGCGATCTCCCCGACGTCCGGCTCCGTGGTTCCGATGTTGCGGAAGGCGGACACCCAGCCGACGACCCGTCCGTCGACCTCCGCCACGTACGCCGTCCAGTCCTCGCCCGCTGGCGGTTCGGCGATCATCTTCCGGGTCGAGTCGACCCCGCGTACCAGATAGGGGTAAACGACCGCGCGCAGCGCCACCACGTCCGCCGCGTCGTCCGGACACGCGTCACGGATCACGGGGCCGGCACCGCCGCGACGGCCTCGACCTCGACGAGCTGGTCCGGGTAGCCGAGGACCGTCACCCCGAGCAGCGTGCTCGGCGGATCGTGGTCGCCGAACGCGTCGCGGACCACCTGCCAGACGGCGACCAGGTCGGCCCGTTCCGGCGAGGCCACGTACACCGTGGTCTTGACGACGTCGGCGAGCCGGGCGCCGGCCGCCGCGAGGGCGGTCTCCAGGTTGGCCATCACCTGCCGGGCCTGCGCCACCGGGTCACCCGGGGCGACGGTCGCGCCGTCGGCGTCGAGCGGGCACGCACCGGCGGCGAAGACCAGACGGGCGGGCGGTTCGACGGTGGCGACGTACGCGTACTCGGTGTGGGCGAGCGCGGGGACGTGAAGAAGGTGGGGCACGGGCCGACGCTAGCCCTCGCCACGGGCACTGCTCGACCGATTTTCGATGTTAAGAAGGGGCCCTTCATCTACCTGAGGCGTTAATAGGGTGCCCCTCCTTACACCTCATGCGGAGTCGCGGAGCACCAGTTCGGTGGGGAGGACCATGGACGGCTCGATGGTGTCGCCCGCGGCGAGCCGCAGCAGCTGCCGGGTGCCCTGCCGGCCGAGTTCCAGTATCGGCTGGCGGACCGTGGTCAACGGCGGGTCGGTGTACGCGGCGGTCTCGATGTCGTCGAAGCCGATCACCGCCACGTCGTCCGGCACCCGCCGTCCCGCCTCCCGCAGGGCCCGCATCGCGGCGTGCGCCATCAGGTCGGAGGCGGCGAACACCGCGTCCAGGTCGGGGTGCCGGGACAGCAACTGGCGCATCGCCGCCCCGCCGGACTCCCGGGTGAAGTCGCCGACGGCGACCAGCTCGGGCAGGCTCGCCGCGCTCACCGCCGCGCGGTAGCCGGCCAGCCGCTCCACCCCGGCGACCATGTCCTGCGGTCCGGCGATCGTCGCGATCCGCCGGCGTCCGCCGGCGATCAGGTGGCGCACGGCCGCGGTCACCCCGCCCACGTGGTCGACGTCGACGTACGGCACCGGCACGTCGCCGAGCATCCGGCCGCTGCACACCACCGGGATGCCCATCCGGGCCAGCCGGCCGGGCAACGGGTCGGCGCCGTGCAGCGAGGCGAACAGCACGCCGTCGACGTGCCGGCCGGTGGTGTACCGCTCCACGCGATCGTGCCCGGCCTGCGAGCCGGCCAGCATCAGCACGAGCTGCTTGTCGGCCGCCTCCAGCTCCTGCGCCGCGCCCCGGATGATCCCGGGGAAGACCTGGTCGTCGGAGAACACCCGGGTCGCCTCCTCGGGCAGGACCAGGGCGATGGAGTCGGTCCGCTGGGTGACCAGGCTGCGGGCGGCCAGGTTCGGCACGTACCCCAGCTCGGCGACCGCCCGGCGGACCGCCTCCTGGATCGGCTCGGCGACGGTGGTCGACCCGTTCACCACCCGGGACACCGTGGCGCGGGAAACCCCGGCGCGCCGGGCCACCGCCTCCAGGGTCGGCCGCTGCGCCGTCGTCATCGCTGGCATCACCACCTCGTCACAGCCCGTTCCGGGAGATCACCTCCTGGTACCACCGGGCACTGGACTTGAGTGTGCGCCGCTGGGTCAGGTAGTCCACGTGGACGATCCCGAATCGCTTTCGGTAACCCTCGGCCCACTCGAAGTTGTCCAGCAACGACCATACGAGATAACCGCGAAGATCCACGCCCCGGGCGATGGCCTCGTGCGCCGCCCGCAGGTGTCCGTCCAGGTACGCGATGCGGTCGGTGTCCTGCACCTCGCCGGCCGGATCCGACCCCGCCTTGTCCGGAAATGCCGCGCCGTTCTCGGTGACCAGCAGCGGCACGCCCGGGTAGTCGGTCGCGATCCGCTCCAGCAGCCGGGTCAGTCCGGCCGGCTCGATCATCCAGCCCATGTCGGTGAGCGGGCCGGTGGGCGGCAGGAACTCCACCGCGCCGTCGGTGCCCGGGTACGCGCCGCCGCCCCCGGCGCCGTCCGGCCGGCCGGCGACGTAGGTGGGCTGGTAGAAGTTCACGCCGAGCAGGTCGATCGGGGCGGCGATCAGCTTCTCGTCGCCGTCGCGGACGAACGTCGGCTCCACGATCCGGGCGACGTGCTCCAGCATGTCCTCCGGGTAGGCGGCGCGCAGCAGCGGGTCGAGGAAGATCCGGTTCTGGAGGCCGTCGACGAGGCGTACCGCGGCGGCGTCGGCGGCGCTGTCCGGGTCCGCCGCGCGCACGTCGGCCGGGTTGAGGGTGATCCCCACGGTCTCCGCGCCCGCCGCGCGCAGCGCGCGGGCCGCCAGGCCGTGCCCGAGCAGCAGATGGTGTACGGCGGTGAACGCCGCGCCCGCGTTCCGCTCGCCGGGGGCGTGCACCCCGTTGCCGTACCCGAGGTAGGCCGAGCACCACGGCTCGTTGAGCGTGGTCCAGGTGCCCACCCGGTCGCCGAGCCGGGCGTACACCGCCGTCGCGTACGTGGCGAAGTGCTCGGCGGTCTCCCGCGCCGTCCAGCCGCCCCGGTCCTCCAGGGCCTGCGGCAGGTCCCAGTGGTAGAGGGTGACGATCGGGTCGATCCCCCGAGCGAGCAGCGTGTCCACCAGCCGGTCGTAGAAGTCCAGGCCGCGCGGGTTGACCGGGCCGGTGCCGTCGGGCTGGATCCGGGGCCAGGCGATCGAGAAGCGGTACGTGTGCAGTCCCAGCTCCGCCATCAACGCCACGTCGTCGGCGTACCGGTGGTAGTGGTCGCAGGCGACGTCGCCGGTGTGGCCCTGGTGGACCTTGCCCGGCGTACGGCTGAAGGTGTCCCAGATCGACGGGCCGCGACCGTCGTCGCGGGCCGCGCCCTCGATCTGGTACGCGGCGGTGGCGGCGCCCCAGCGGAAGTTCTCGGGAAATCGAAGCTCGTTCACGCCTTGACCGCACCTTCCATGATGCCGCCGATGATCTGGCGGCCGAACACGATGAACACCAGCAGGAGGGGCAGGGTCGCGATGGCCGTCCCGGTGAACACCTGCGACATGTCCTGGTAGTAGCCGTCCGACAGGGCCCGCAGCGACAACTGGACCGTGGGGTTCTCCGGGTCGTTGAGCACGGCGTACGGCCAGAGGAAGTCGTTCCAGGTGGTCATGAAGGTGAGCAGGCCGAGCACGGCCGCGGCCGGGCGCAGGGCGGGAAGCACCACGTTCCAGTAGATGCGCGCGGTGTTGCAGCCGTCCACCCGGGCCGCCTCGATCAGCTCGGTGCTGACGGCCTGGCCCGCGTACTGCCGCATCATGAACACCCCGAACCCGGTCACCAGGGCGGGGACGATGACCGCCGGCAGCCGGTCGTTCCAGTTCAGCTTGGTCATCAGCAGGTAGAGCGGGATGACTCCGAGCTGGGTGGGCACCATCATGGTCGCGATGATCACCATGAGCATCGCGTTGCGTCCCCGGAACCGCAGCTTGGCGAAGGCGAAGCCGGCCAGGGTGGAGAAGAAGACCACCGAGACGGTGACCGTGGTCGCCACGATCGCCGAGTTGATCAGGCCGGTCAGGAAGTACGCGTCGGTGTTCGCGAACAGGCGCGCGATGTTGGCACCCAGGTTGCCGCCGGGGGTGACCGGCGGAGGCAGCTGCCCCATCGCGTCGCTGGACCGGCTGGCCACCACGAACATCCACCAGATCGGGAAGATCGAGGCGAAGGTGGCCACGATCAGCGCGCCGTACGTCAGGGGGCTGGCCCGCCACAGCCGGCTCATGACCGGTCTCCCTTCCCGGCGCCCAGTCGCCGGATGATCAGCACGTTGATCGCCGCGACGACGGCGATGAGGACGAAGAGCAGCCAGGCGACCGCCGAGCCGTAGCCGAAGTTGTAGTACGGCGCGAAGGCGTTCTCGAACATGTACATGGTCATCGTCTGCGACTCCCGCATCGGTCCACCCCGGATCGCGTTGGTGCCGGAGTGGAAGAGCCGGGGCTCGGTGAAGAGCTGGAGCCCGCCGATCGTGGAGATGATGACCGCGAAGATGATCGTCGGCTTGAGCAGCGGAACGGTGATCGACCAGAACTGCCGGACCCGGTTGGCACCGTCGATCGCGGCGGACTCGTAGAGGTCGCGGGGGATGGCCTGCATGGCGGCCAGGAAGATCAGCGCGTTGTAGCCCGTCCACCGCCAGTCGACCATCGCCGAGATGGCCACCCAGGAGGCCACCCGGTTGGACTTCCAGTCCACCCCGTCGAGACCGACCAGGTCGAGCAGCCAGTTGATCATGCCGAACTCGCGCCCGAACAGCACCCCGAACACGATCGCCACGGCGGCGGTGGAGGTCACGTTGGGGATCAGCACCGCCATCCGCCACCCGGTGCGCGCCCGTAGCTGCCGGTTGAGCATGTTGGCCAGCCAGAGCGCCGCCAGCAGCTGCGGGACGGTGGAGATGACGAAGATGCCCAGCGTGTTGACCACCGCGTGCCAGAAGTCCGGGTCGGCCAGCAGCCGGGTGTAGTTCTCCGCGCCGACGAAGGCCGGGTTGCTGCCGAGCAGGTCCCAGTCGTGCAGCGACACCCAGAAGGTGTACGCCAGCGGGTAGGCCCCGAAGATCGCGAACAGCACGAAGAACGGGGCGATGTACAGGTAGGGCGACCACTTCGTGTCGAACCGGCTGAGCCGGTGCGACCGTTCGGGTCGTACGGGTGACGCCGCCACGACCGGCGGCCGCGCGTCGAGCTGCACGCTCACGGCCCGGGACTCCTTTCCACGCCGCCCGTCCCCACCGGCCGGGCCGCCGACGACTCGTCGGCGGCCGGACCGGTGGGCGGGCGGGGAGCGGTTACTTGGCGGCGGCCTTCTTCGCGTTGTTCACCGCGTCGGTCCAGCCCTGGTCGGGGCTGCGCTGGCCGAGTTCGACCGTGCGGACGGCGTTCTCCACCTCGGTGCGGACGGCCTGGTTCTTCGGACCCATGTAGACCGGCTTCAGGTTCTTCGCGCCGGCGGCGAAGATCTGCCCGACGGGGGCGTCCGAAAAGTACGGGTTGGTGGAACCGGTGATCGCCGGGTCGTCCAGGGCCTGCGGCGAGGAGGGCAGCGGACCCTTGGCCTTGAACGCGCCGATCTGGCCCTTGGCGCTGGTCAGGAACTTCGCCAGCTCGATCGCCTCGGCCTGGTGCTTGCTCTGCTTCGGCACGGCCAGGTAGGAGCCGCCCCAGTTGCCGCCGTCACCGGGCACGTCGGCGATGTCCCACTTGCCCTTGCCGGCCGGGCCGGCATTGCCCTCGATGACGCCGGTCATCCAGGCCGGGCAGGCGATGGTGGCGAACTTCGCCTGCTTGAACGCCGAGACCCACTCCTCCGACCAGGAGCCGTACTTGCCGGAGAGGCCGGAGTCGATGATGTCCATGGTGGTGTCCCACGCCTGCTTCACGGCCGGGTTGCTGTCGACCACGAGGTTGTCGCTCGTGTCGTAGTAGTGGTAGCCCTGCGCGTTGCCGGCGGTCTGTAGCACGATCGTGTTGAACGTGTTCGTGGCGGCGTCGAGGAAGGACGCCCCGGTCTTCGCGGCGGTGAACTTCTCGCCGGTCGCGATGTAGTCCTGCCAGGTCGGCCAGAGCTTGCTGACCGCGTCCCGTTCGGTGGGCAGCCCGGCCTTGGCGAACAGGTCCTTGCGGTAGCACATGGCCATGCCACCGACGTCGGTGCCGAGGCCGATGAGCTGCTTGCCGTCGGCGGTGAGCCCGGCGTTCCACTTCCACTCCAGGAAGTTGCCCTTCAGCTCGGCCGCGCCGTGATCGAGCAGGTTGACGAAGTTGCCCGGGTTGGCCTTGTACTCGACCAGCAGGCCCTCCTCGATGGCGACCACGTCGCCGGCCCCCTTGCCGGCGGCCAACCACTGGGTCAGCTTGGGCGAGTACTCGTCGAGGTTGCCCCCGGTGCCCCGTTCGACGATCTTCACGTCGGGGTGGCTGGCCATGTACTCCTTGTACAGCTCTTCGTAGCCGAACTGGCCGAAGACGTCGACGGTCAACGTGATCGGGCCGTCGGCGGCGTCCTCCGCGTCGCCCCCTCCGCAGGCGGCGGTGGCGAGCAGGGCGGTGGCGGCGGCGAGAGCGACCGCCGCGCGGCGGCGGAGCGTATTGGCACCCATGTGTCTCGGACCCCTCTCAGGTCGGGTGGGTGGTGGTCGTCGGTGATTCTGAGAGAGCGCTCTCACGCAGCCTGTCCGCTCGCCCCCCGCCTGTCAAGAGAGCGCTCTCCAAGGCACCGAGAAAAGGGTGCAGTTACACGGAAAGAGTGGTCATTCCCGATGGAATGACCACTCTTTCCGTGAAAGTGCGGGGTAGGGGGGTGGGGGGTGGGGGGTGGGGGCTCAGCCTGTGCGGAGGCCGTTTAGGAGGGCGCGTTCGCCTGTTACGCCCAGGGTGTCGAAGCTGACCCGGCCCCACAGTGCCAGCAGCAGGTCGCTGGCGGTCCCCGCCACCTGCACCCGGGCGTGGTGGTCGTCGTGGTCGAAGATCGTGGCGGTGTCCAGCAGGGCCACGCCCTCGCCGCGCAGCCGCAGGAACCAGTCCTGCCCGGCGTCCGTCGCCGTCAGATGCACCACCCCGTGCCACGGCCCGGGGTGGAGCCGCCGGCCGGCCGGGAGCCAGGTGTCCAGCACCTCGCTCACCCCGTCGGCCGCGAGCTTCGCCTCGATCGGCTCACCGGCGGCGATGGCGAGCTGCGCGTCCCAGCGGTGCACCGCCGTCTCGTGCGCCATCCGGCGGGCCCAGAAGCCCGCCTTCTTGGGCTGCGGTGCCCAGTTCCACGCCGGCGCCTCCGGGTCGAGCCCGTCGAGGAGGGTCATCAGCTGGTCGTACGACTGCTGCCAGACCTGGAGCGCCGTGGCGCCGGCCTCCAGCTCGGCGCGCTGCGCCCGGGTCGGAGGTGCGGTGGCGACCTGCGAACCGGCGAAGGAGTGGACCCAGCGGTAGATGCCGGCCAGATGCAGGGTCAGATCGCCGACCGTCCAGCCGGGGCACGAGAGGACGGGGGTCTCCGGCGGGGCCTCCGCCACCGCGGCGGCGAACGTCGGGCCCTCCGCCCGCAGCGCCCCGATCCAGAAGTCCTTCGTCACGTGCAGTCTGCTCATCGCCAATCCTCCCGGGGGTGACCGGGCCACCAGTGGGTGCCGCGGCTACCCCTCAGCCTAGGGTGAAAGGCGTGTCAGACGTCTACGCCCAGCCGACGACCGGAGCCAAACCCGACAGCGAGTGCCATCTGGCGCCATACACGACATTGCGCCTGGGTGGCGTGGCCGATCGGGTCGTCACCGCCACCACCGCCGACGACATCGTCCAAGCGGTCCGGGAGGCCGACGGTCCGGTCCTGGTGCTCGCCGGTGGCAGCAACGTGGTGATCGGCGACGCCGGCTTCGCCGGCACCGTGGTCCTGGTCCGCTCCCGCGGAGTCCGCGTGCTCGACGAGGACGACGACACCGTCACCGTACGCGTCGAGGCCGGCGAGCCGTGGGACGACCTGGTCGCCCGTACCGTCGCCAACGGCTGGTCCGGGTTGGAGTGCCTCTCCGGCATCCCCGGCTCCACCGGCGCCACCCCGATCCAGAACGTCGGGGCGTACGGGCAGGAGGTCGCCGAGACCATCACCGGCGTGCAGGTCTACGACCGGGTGGCCGGCACCACCGACCGGATCGCCGCCGCCGACTGCGGCTTCGCGTACCGGTCGAGCATCTTCAAGTACAGCGACCGCTGGGTGGTCCTCTCGGTCGACTTCCGACTCGGCAGATCCCCGCTCAGCGGCCCGATCCGGTACGCGGAACTGGCCCGATCCCTCGGCGTCGAGGTGGGGGGCCGGGTGCCGCTGGCCGACGCGCGGGCCACCGTCCTGCGGCTGCGCGCCGGAAAGGGCATGGTGCTGGACGGCGTCGACCCGGACACGTGGTCGGTCGGCTCGTTCTTCACCAACCCGGTGCTCGACCGGGCGGCGTACGAGCGGCTGCGGGAGCGGGCCGCCGACATCGGCGAGCCGCCGGCCTGGCCGAGCACGGGAGACACGGTGAAGGTCAGCGCCGCGTGGTTGATCGACAAGGCCGGCTTCGGCAAGGGCCACCCGGGCCTCGGGGGCGTCGCCATCTCCACCAAGCACACCCTGGCGCTGACCAACCGCAGTGGCACCGCCACCACGGCCGCCCTGGTGGCGCTGGCCCGCGAGATCCGCGACGGCGTCCAGTCCCGCTTCGGCGTGACCCTCCACCCCGAACCCGTCCTGGTCAACTGCGCCATCTGACCGCCCCACCGGTAACCTCCCGGCTCCTGTGTCATGAGCGGGGCCGCCTCGAGGGTGGATCTCAGCGCCTCTGATCATCTGCCCGCGAGCCCGTGCCGGCTCGGCTCCGGTCGGGCACCGACGGGCCTTCCCGTCGCAGATTCCGCGCGTGCTCGCGGCTCACCTGCGACAGGTCGCGCACGATGGTGGTCATCCGACGCACCTCCGTGCTGGGCAGCGTGCCGAGCAGCGCACTCGCGGCCTCTACCACCGGGCGCCACACCGCCTCCCGTAACTCGCCGTGCTGAGCAGAGATCCGGATCAGATGTGCGCGTCGGTCGTCACGGCTGGGCTCCCGGGTCACGTAACCGGCGGCCACCAGGCGATCTGTGATCTTGGTGATGGCCGCGGGACTGAGCTGGCTCAACTCGGCGAGCCGGCGCGCGTTCATCTCCCCTTCGCGCTGCAGGATCTCCAGGCAGTGCAGGTCGTTGCGATTGATCCGGTACCGGGCGGCGACGGCGTCGAGCAGCACCTCGGTGGCCGAGTGCAGCTCTCGCATCGCGGCCAGCGCACCCGTGACCTCAGGTCGCGTCCGGCCGGTACCCGTCGTCACGTCAGGTTGCTCCACGGCGTGTATATTACACGCCGTGTACCATCTTGGATCCGCCATCCTGACGCACGACGGCCCACTCGCCGGCCGGGCGGCGCGACTCGCCACGGCGCTGTACGTGCTGTGGGGTGTCCTGCACCTGGGCCTCGGCGTCGTGATGCTGATGGGCAGCCCGCCCGCCGATCCGCCGCAGGCCGAGCTGGCGGCGGAGAGCCGGATGTTCTTCGTGTGTGCGGTGGTCTTCGGCGCTCAAGCCATCGCCGTGGCGCTGGCGATGAACCGGGTGAACAGCCGATTCGGGCACTGGCTCAACCTGCTCACCCTCGGCGCGGTCGACCTTGCATTCGTCGTGGTCCTCGTCGTCCCCGGTCACGTGGACCTTGTCGGCGGTCTGTCCGGGCCGGTGATCTGGCTTCTCGCGGCGACCGCCTCGGCGGTCGCACGACACGCCGGGTCGGGTCCAGGTCAACGGCACCCGGACAGCTAGCCCCACCCGGAGGGCTGCGCCCCGCCGTTGCGTGGAGAGGTCAGGTCGGGCTCACCGCTTGCCAGGGGACCGTTAGTTCGCCGTGCCGCCAGCGGCGGGGGCCGTCCAGGACGGGCCAGCCGGACTCGCGGACCGCCGTCACCGTACGGAGCCAGCGTTGGCGGGGGCCGAAGGGGGCGTAGCCGGCGGCGGCGTGCCAGGCGTCGTCCAGGGCGCGCAGGAGATCGTGGATCCGTTCCCCGGGTACGTTGCGGTGGATCAGCGCCTTCGGCAGCCGCTCCGCGAGCTGTCCGGGGCTCTCGAACGTGGTCAGTTTCGCGGCGAGGGTCAGCGTGCGGGGTCCCGCGGTGTCCAGCAGCACCCACCCGCCGAGGCGGCCCAGCTCGTCGCAGGTCCCCTCGACCAGCAGCCCGCCCGGCGCGAGCCCGGCGGTGACGGTCCGCCAGGCCGCCCCGGCCTCGCTCTCGTCGTACTGCCGCAGCACGTTGAAGGCGCGGACCAGGGCGGGGCGGAGCCCGGCCAGCTCGAAGCCGCCCCGGGCGAAGGTGAGGCCGGGCGGGTCGGCGGCGGGTGCGGCGGCGGCGACGCGTACTGGATCGATCTCCAGGCCGACCACCCGGACGTCGGCACGGACCGCGGTGGCCAGCCGGGCGCGCAGCTCCACGGCGGTGACCGGGGAGGCACCGTAACCGAGGTCGACCACCAGCGGGTCGGCGGCGGCGCGCAGCGCGTCACCGCAGGTCTCGACGATCCAGTTGTCCACCCGACGGAGCCGGTTCGGGTTGGTCGTACCCCGGGTGACCGCGCCGACCGGCCGGTGCCGGCCCGCCCCGCCCGTCACCGTGCCACCGACCCGCCCGAGCGGCTCACGTGACCCGATGGACCTTGTGCTGCGCGGCCTGCGCGAGGGGACGGACGACCAGACGGTCCACGTTGACGTGGTGCGGTCGGGTCGCGCACCAGGCGATGCAGTCGGCCACGTCGTCGGCGACCAGCGGCTCGGCCACCCCGGCGTAGACGCCCGCCGCGCGCTCGGCGTCGCCGTCGAAGCGGACCAGCGCGAACTCGTCGGTCCGCACCATGCCGGGATCGATCTCGACCACCCGGACCGGGCGGCCGCACAGCTCCAGCCGCAGCGTGCCGGCCACCGCCGTCTGCGCGTGCTTCGCGGCGGCGTAGCCGCCCCCGCCCTCGTACACGGTGAAGCCGGCGGTCGAGGAGACGACCACGATGGTGCCGGCGCCGGACGCCTCCAGCGCGGGCAGCAGCGCCTGGGTGACGCGCAGGGTGCCGAGCACGTTCACGTCGTACATCCACTGCCAGTCACCGACCGACCCGGTCTCCACCGGGTCGAGACCGCGCGCGCCGCCGGCGTTGTTGACCAGCAGCGTGACCTCCCCCGGCGCGGCCTGGGCCGCCGCCGCCAGCCCGGCCACCGACTCGTCGGAGGTGACGTCGCAGGCCACCGCGGTGGCCGCGCCACCGGCGGCCTCGATCTCCGCGACCAGCGCGGCCAGTCTCCCGGTACGCCGGGCGGCGGCCAGCACGTGGAAACCCTCGGCGGCGAGGCGACGGGCGGTGGCCGCACCGATCCCGCTGGACGCTCCGGTGACGACGGCGACAGAGGTCATCCGGCCATTCTCACCCGCGACGGGACCTGCCGGCGTGATGAGGTCCGTCACGCCGGGGACCCGCCTCGCGGTATTACCGATGCCCGATGGGGAAGATGAGATCCGGCGTGGAGGTTGACCGAGAAGCGCCGGTCGTGCGGACGGCAACAACCGTGACAGAAGGAGCGGACGTGGCGGAGATGCACACCGGTGTCGGTCGTCAGCGAGGTGCCCAGCCGTGGCCCCGCCCCCGCCGCATCGCCACCCTGTCGGTGCACACCAGTCCCCTGCACCAGCCGGGCACCGGGGACGCCGGTGGGATGAACGTCTACATCCTGGAGGTCGCGCGCCGGCTCGCCCAGGCCGGCGTGGAGGTCGACATCTTCACCCGGGCCACGTCCGGTGACCTTCCCCCGGTGGTCGAGATGGCACCCGGCGTGCAGGTCCGGCACATCACCTCCGGTCCCCTCGAAGGGCTGACCAAGGAGGAGCTGCCCGGCCAGCTCTGCGCGTTCACCGCCGGGGTGCTGCGGGCCGAGGCGTCCCGCCCGCCGGGCCACTACGACCTGATCCACTCCCACTACTGGCTCTCCGGCCAGGTCGGCTGGCTGGCCAAGGAGCGCTGGGGCGTACCGCTGGTGCACACCGCGCACACCCTCGCCAAGGTGAAGAACGCGCAGCTCGCGGCCGGCGACCGGCCCGAGCCGAAGGCCCGCGTCATCGGCGAGGAGCAGGTCGTCGCGGAGGCGGACCGGCTGGTCGCCAACACCAAGGTGGAGGCCGGGGACCTGATCGAGCGGTACGACGCCGACCCGACCCGGGTCGCCGTGGTCGAGCCCGGGGTGGACCTGGACCGCTTCTGCCCCGCGCCCGGAGACCGGGACCGGGCCCGGGTCGTCGCGCGCCGCCGGCTCGGCCTGCCGGAGACCGGCCACGTGGTGGCCTTCGTCGGTCGGATCCAGCCCCTGAAGGCGCCCGACGTGCTGATCCGGGCGGTCGCGGCGCTGCGCGACCGGGCCCCGGCGCTCGTCGACGACCTCACGGTGGTCGTGTGCGGGGGCCCCAGCGGCAGCGGCCTCGACCGGCCCACCGCCCTGATGGAACTCGCCTCCTCGCTGGGGGTGGCCGACCGGGTGCGTCTCCTGCCGCCGCTCACCGGCGACGACCTGCCCGCCCTGTACCGGGCGGCGGACCTGGTCGCGGTTCCGTCGTACAACGAGAGCTTCGGCCTGGTCGCCCTGGAGGCCCAGGCCTGCGGTACGCCGGTGGTGGCCGCCGCCGTGGGCGGTCTGGTGACCGCCGTACGCGACGGGGCCAGCGGCGTCCTGGTCGACGGCCACGACCCGGTCGACTGGGCCCGTACGCTCGGCGGCCTGCTGCCCGACCGGGCCCGCCGCGCCGAACTGGCCCGGGGGGCGGAACGGCACGCCCGCCACTTCTCCTGGGACCGTACGGTCTCCGGTCTCCTCGCCGTGTACGGCGAGGCGGTCGCCGGGCACCGCACCCGACTCGCCTCGGAACTCGCCGGCTGCTCCTGGTGACGGTGTAAGGAAGGGCCCCCGCTTAACGCCTGCGGTAGAGGAAGGGCCCCCGCTTAACAAGCCCGCACCCCGGGTCGGCGCCCGCCCCGGCCGTCCGGTGTCCGGGCGGCGGCGGCCGTAGAGTGGGTGCGATGAGCGGGAAGACTGATCTTGCGGCCCTGATCGAGTCGGTCTGCGACGAGCGGGAACTGGCCTGGGAGTCCACCGGGCCGGGGTCGTACGCGGTCACCCTGCCGGGCACCCACAAGCTCAAGACGGTCTGCAACCTGATCGTCGGCGAGCACGCGTTGCGGGTCGAGGCGTTCGTGATGCGCCAGCCGGACGAGCGGCGTGAGGAGCTGTGGGCGTGGCTGCTCCAGCGCAACGCCCGCATGTACGGGGTCTCGTTCTCCATCGACGCGGTGGGTGACGTCTACCTGACCGGGCGGGTGAACCCGGCGGGTGTCGACGCCGAGGAACTGGACCGCCTGCTCGGTGCCGTCCTCACGTACGCCGACGAGTCGTTCGACACGATGCTGGAGATCGGCTTCGGCAGCTCGATCCGCCGGGAGTGGGAGTGGCGGGTCAAGCGCGGCGAGTCCACCGCCAACCTCGCCGCCTTCGCTCATCTCTTCGAACCGTCGACCGGGTCGGCGGGCGGAGGTTCGGACCGGCCCTGACGGGTATGCCGCACCGCGCGGTGCGGCACTGGGACCCGCCGCGCGCCGAGGACGGACTGTCGAGGAGCGTGAGCGTCCCATGGCTCAGCAGCGAAGCAGCTCAGGTCGCGGCGGGACTGCGACCAGGACGAAACAGCAGGCGGGCAACCAGACGGCGAACACGCCGGACATCTCCGAGTCCGCGATCTCCCGGATGAAGGTCGACGAGATCCGGGGGCAGCTGCGCCGGCACGGCGTCTCCGGCACCTCCGCCCTGCGCAAACCGGACCTGGTGCAGCAGCTCGTGCGAACCCTGCGGGCGGAGCAGCGCGGCGGGGCGGGGCGGAAGGCCACCGGTCCCGCCGGACGTGCCGGGGGGACCCGTGCGTCGGCCGGTCGGGCCGCCACGACGAAGAAGGCGGCCACGAAGAAGGCCGCCGAGAAGAAGGCCGCCGCGCCGAGCCGGGCGAAGGCGGCCCCCGCGAACAAGACCGCGCCGGCGAAGAAGGCCACGAAGAAGGCGGCGGCGAAGAAGACCGCCGGGCCCGCCAAGGCGACGGCGGCCCGGAAGGCCGCGCCGGCGACGACCACCGCCAAGGCGGCGCCCGCGAAGAAGGCGGCGCCGTCGCGGGCCCGCTCCACGGGCGGGGGTACGGCGACAGCCGGCGGTGTGCGCGCCGGCCGGAGCTCGTCCCGCTCGGTCCGATCGTCGCAGGTCATCTCGTCGCCGCAGGACCGTCCGGAGCGGCCCGGCCGCAGCCTCGTCACCACCAACCACGACGTGATCCGGCGCTGGGCGCAGGAGCGGGGTGCCACGCCGGCGACGATCAGCGGCACCGAGCGGGAGGGCCGGGCCGGCGTGCTCACCTTCAACATGCCCGGTTACCGCGAGAGCAGCCGGATCCGGGAGATCACCTGGGACGAGTGGTTCGGGACCTTCGACCAGCGGAAGCTGAACCTGATCTACCAGGAGCAGCTGCGCAACGGTCGGCCCAGCAACTTCTTCCGGACGGAGTCACCCGACCGGGAGGACGCCTGAGTGTTTGCGGGAATGGGCGACGGGTAAGCGCTGTTGGCCACAGACGAGCCCGACATACGGCGACAGAGGTGCCCGGACCACCGGTTGCTGTGACCGGCGAGACACCCGGCCAGGTTGAATCCGTAATCCCGGGCGAACTAACTTTATTGCACCGCGCCACGCTCGGAACCGTTCGGGGGAGCGGGGGATCGATCAGATCCGTGCACGAGCGGGGTGCGGGGGACGGGTGGACCAGCACCGTTGGGGGACGGTGGCCACCTGTTTGGACCGGCGGCGTGAGCGGGCGACGCTTACGGGGGTGAGTGCCGCCCGCCGCCGCCGGTCATACGGTGCGGACGCCCGTCACGACCTCGGTCGTGATGGGCGTTTCGCATGTCCGGCCGTCGTCAGTTCTCGCCGGCCAGGGCCGGCTCCCGAGCCTCCGTCGTGGCTCGGCGCAGCGCGGCCACGCGGCGCTCGCGGGCGGGACCGGTGACCAGGTGGCCGACGGCGGCGAGGAACCCCAGTCCGCCGACGATGAGCCAGTGCCGCTCACCGAGGTACTGAAGGCTGACGCCGCCCAGGGTGGGCGCCACGAACGACGCCACCGGGAAGGCGAGGTAGAAGACCGACTGGTACCGCGCACGCAGCTCCGGCGGTGCCAGGTCGGCGTTGATCTGCGCGTTGGGCGGCGCGGCGAGCATCTGACCGACCGTCCACACCACCGCCGCGGCCAGGTAGACCACCAGCGAGTCGGCGAACGCCAGGGCGGTGAAGCCGACGCCGAGCAGCGCCGTGGAGACGGCCAGTACCCGGTCCCGGCGGTGCCCGTCGATCAGCCGGGGCACGAAGAGTTGCCCGAGCACGATCAGCACGCCGCCGAGCGCCACCACCGCCCCGTACGCCGAGGGGCGCAACCCGTCGTCCCGCATCGCCAGCGGCATGATCGTGGACGTCTGGAGGGTCAGGACCGCCAGCACGAGGGTCAGCCCGACGAAGGTCAGGAAGGTGCGGTCGGTCAGCGCCGTGCGCAGCCCCGGTGGTCGGGGACCGTCCGCCCTGCGGACCCGTACCGTGCCGCGGGCGCGGATCCTGAGGCGGCCACGGCCCCCGGCCAGCGTCTCGGGCACCTTGACGGCGATCACCACGGCGGCGGCCAGCGTCGCCACCGCGTCCACGAGGAACAGGGCCACGAAGCTCGCCTCGGCCAGCACGCCGGCCAGCAGGGAGGCGACCGCCATGCCCAGGTTGAACGCCCAGAACTGGAGGTTGAAGGCGCGGGAGCGGCGCCGCTCGGGCACCACGTCGACGATGGCCGCGACGAAGGCGGGGCTCGGCATCGAGTGGGCCACCCCGACCAGGGCGGCGAGGACCGCGATCACCACCAGGTGCCGGCTGAACGCGAGCGCGACCATCAACACGGCGGTGACCAGGTGGGCGGCCAGCAGTGTGGCCCGCCGGCCCCATCGGTCGGCGAGTACGCCCCCGAGCAGCACCCCGGCCGCCCCGCCGACCCCGTACGCCCCGACCACCGTCCCGGCCAGCGACTCGGAGGCTCCGCGCGCCTCGGTCAGGTAGAGCGACAGGAAGAGCATGGCGAACGCGCCGGCCCGGTTGATCAGCAGGCCGGCCCAGAGGTACCAGAAGATGGCGGGCAACCCGCCGGCGGTGTCGTCCCACCAGTGCCGCAGGCTCCGCACCCGTCCCCCTGACAGTTCAGTTTCCTAACTGATCGATTCCCGACGGTAGGAAGCCCAACCCTCCGAGCGCCAGGGTGTCCCGCGTCACTCGAGAGGTCAGTGCGCGGTCGTCGCCGGGGAGGGGCGGGTGGCCGGCAGGGGCTCCGCCGGAGCGGTGGCCGCCGCCTCGGCCGCCTCTGGTGCCGGCGGATCGAGGGCGACCGCCGGAACGACCGGCGCGGTGGGCGTACGCAGGGCGATGGCCCGTCGTTCGCGGGCCGGCCCGGAGACCAGGTGCGCCACCGCCACCAGGCCGCCGACCACCGCGCAGCCCAGCCAGAGCGCGGCGTTGCTGCTCTGTTCGCGCACCAGGCCGCCGAGGACCGGAGCGGTGGCGCCGGCGACCTGCCAGGACAGCGAGAAGACGCCCTGGTAGCGACCGCGCAGCGCGGCGGGGGACAGCTCGGCGATGAGGGTCGCGTTGGAGGGCGAGTTGAGCATCTCGCCGAGGGTCCAGATCAGCACGGTCACGCCGTAGAACCAGGCGGTCTCGGCGAAGGCGGTGAGGCCGAAGCCGACCCCCATGACGACCGCGGCCAGGGCGAGCACGTGGGATCGGCTGCGACCGCGGATGAGCCGGGGTACGAAGAGTTGGCCGGCCACGATCAGGATGCCGTTGAGCGCGATGACCGAGCCGTAGGTGGTCGGGGAGAGCCCGGACTCGCCCATCGCGATCGGCAGCATCGAGATGTGCTGGAGGAACACCAGCGCGGAGAACAGGTTGAGCACGACGAAGCCCAGGAACACCCGGTCCGCCAGGATCGTACGCAGGGCTCCGGCGGGTGCCGGGCCGCCCTTGCGGGCGGCGGTGGCGGTGGCCCGCCGGGTCTCGCCGACCCGGAAGAAGATGATCAGCGCGGTGGTGAGCGTGGTGGCCGCGTCGACCGCGAAGAGCAGCAGGTAGCCGACCTCGGCGGCCAGGCCGGCCAGGATCGCCGCGCAGGCGAACCCGAGGTTGATCGCCCAGTAGTTCAGCGAGAACGCGCGCAGCCGGTCCTTCTCCGGGACGACGTCGATCATCATCGCCCCGAACGCCGGCCGCGCCGCCTCGGCGAACGTGCCGAGCAGGAACGCGCCGAGCGCCACCGCCCAGAGCGGCCGGGCGAAGCCGAGGGCGAGCATCATGGTGGCCGCGCCCAGATGGGCGGTGAGCAGGGTCGGCCGCCGGCCCCACCGGTCGGTCAGGGTGCCGCCGACGGTGGTGCCGATGGCGCCGCCGACGCCCCACAGGCCGAGCACCAGGCCGGCCTGGGTGGCGGAGAAGCCGCGCTCCAGGGTCAGGTAGATCGCGAGGAAGACCAGGACGAACGAGCCAAGGCGGTTGATCAGGGTGCCGGCCCAGAGGTACCAGAAGGTCGTCGGTAACCCTCCGGTGGTGTCCCGGAACCAACCCCGCATCGTCCGCACGTCGGCGCCCCCCGCTCCCCGTAATGACCGGCATGATTGCAGCGCCTTACAACCTAGTGAACGGCCGGAGCGGTGGTCATCGGGTTTTCCACGTGGTGGTCGTCACGACCCTTCCCGCGTACCCGGTGCCGGGTTGGGGCAGGATGATCGGCATGACTGCGAGCGAAGGGCCCACCGTCGGGACGCTGGTCCTGCTGCGGCACGGCGAGAGCGACTGGAACGCGAAGAACCTCTTCACCGGCTGGGTCGACGTCGACCTGACCGAGAAGGGGGAGAACGAGGCACGGCGCGGCGGCGAACTGCTCCGCGAGCACGCCCTCACGCCGGACGTCGTGCACACCAGCGTCATGCGGCGCGCGATCCGCACCGCCGAGCTGGCGCTGAACGCCGCCGACCGCCACTGGATCGCGGTGCGCCGGTCGTGGCGGCTCAACGAGCGGCACTACGGCGCGCTGCAGGGCAAGAACAAGAAGCAGACCCTGGAGGAGTACGGCGAGGAGCAGTTCATGCTCTGGCGCCGCTCGTACGACACCCCGCCGCCGCCGATCGACGACAACGACGAGTTCTCCCAGGTCGGAGACCCGCGGTACGCGCTGCTGCCGTCCGAGCTGATGCCTCGGACGGAGTGCCTGAAGGACGTCGTCGAGCGGATGCTGCCGTACTGGTACGACTCGATCGTGCCGGACATCCTGGCCGGCCGGACCGTGCTGGTGGCCGCCCACGGCAACTCGCTGCGGGCGCTGGTCAAGCACCTGGACCAGATCAGCGACGAGGCGATCGCCAAGCTGAACATCCCGACCGGCATTCCGCTGCGCTACGACCTGGACCCGCACCTGCGTCCGCTCACGCTGGGCGGCACCTATCTCGACCCGGCTGCCGCCAAGGCTGCCGCCGCCGCGGTGGCCAACCAGGGCCGCTGAGCGACGTCCAACTGAAAGGAAGGGCCCCTTGTTAACGCCTGGCGTTAACAAGGGGCCCTTCCTTTCACGTCAGTTGGCGGGGGTCTCGCCGGTGATCAGGTAGACGACGTGCTCGCCCGCGTTCACCGCGTGGTCGGCGAAGCGCTCGTAGAAGCGGCCGAGCAGCGTCCCGTCGATCGCCGTCTCCACCCCGTACGGCCAGTCGTCGCCGAGCAGCACCCCGAACAGGCTCTTGTGTAGGTCGTCCATGGTGTCGTCGTCACGGTCCAGCTCGGCGGCGAGGTCGGCGTCGGGCTTGGCGAGGACCGACGCGATCTTGCCGCCCATCCGGTCGGCGATGTTCGCCATGTCGGTGAAGATCGGCCGCAGCTCGGCCGGCACCGCCGGCGAGGGGTGCCGCCGCAGCGCGGTCTTCGCGACGTGGTCGGCCAGGTCGCCCATCCGCTCCAGATCGGCGGCGACGTGCAGAGCGGTGATCATCGCGCGCAGGTCGGAGGCGACCGGGGCCTGACGGGCGAGCAGGTCGCAGACCCGCTCTTCGACGTGCCGGTAGAGGCCGTCGATCTCGGCGTCCCGTTCGATGACCGACTCAGCCGCCTGCCGGTCGGCGGCGAGCAGGGCGCGGGTGGCGTTCCGCATCGCGGCCCGGACCCCCTCCGCCATGTCCACCAGTAGTTGGCTGACGATCTGCAGATCGGCCCGGAACTCGTCGCGCATGGTCACGTCCTGTGGTCGGTGGTCGCCGGCCGAGGAGGCCGACGATGGGAGCAGGTGCGCAGCCAACGGTAGGTCGGGTGGGCGGACCCGAGATTAACCACGGTGAACGACGCCGGACGTGACAGTGAACATTCCCGGAAGCGAGAGTGGTTCGTCCCGTTCTGGGCGGTAGCCAGGTTAACAATGACCCTACGATCGCCGGGTGGAATGGGCGGTGACGGTCGCTGTGGCCGTGGGTGTGGTGGCCGGGCTGGCGGCCGGGGTGCTGCTGTCCCGGTTCCTCTCGACACCGCGTGGCCGCACCACCGCAACGGGGAGCCGCCGGTCCGGCTTCCTCTGGAACGCAGGGAGGCGCGCGATCGCCGAGGATCCGCAGTCCGGGCTGGGTCGCCGGACGATCGACTCGCTCCGGGCGGGTGTCGTCGTGCTCGACCCCGACGACGTGCCCCTCGTGGTCAACCCGGCCGCGCGGGCCATGGGCCTGCTCCGCACCGGTGCGACACCGGGCTCGATGATCGCCCACCCGTTGATCCGTACGCTCGCCGGGCAGGTCCGCCGCACCGGCGTGCGCCGCGAGATCGAGCTGGACCTGCCGCGGGGCCGCGACAACGCCGGTGAGAACCCGCTCGGGGTGCACCTGCGTGCCATGGGGCTGGGCGCCGGCTACATCGCGGTGGAAGCGGCCGACGTGACCGAGTCGCACCGGCTGGCCCGGGTGCGTCGCGACTTCGTGGCCAACGTCAGCCACGAGCTGAAGACCCCGATCGGCGCCCTGCAACTGCTCGCCGAGGCACTGCTGGACGCTACCGAGCCGGCCGGCGAGGGGCAGCCGGACCTCTCCGAAGACGTGGTCGCCGCCCGCCGGTTCGCCGAGCGGATCCAGCACGAGTCGACCCGCCTGGGGAGGCTGGTGCAGGAGTTGCTGGAGCTGACCCGGCTCCAAGGGGCCGAGCCGCAGCCGGCCCCGGAGCCGGTGGCGGTCGACTGGGTGCTCGCCGAGGTCGTCGACCGCACGCGCACCAGCGCCAGCGCCCGCCGGATCGACGTGGCCGTGGACGTCGAGCGGGGGCTGACCGTGTACGGCAGCGACACCCAGCTCGCCACGGCGGTGGCGAATCTGGTCGAGAACGCCGTCAACTACTCGGGCGAGGACACCACGGTCCGGATCACCGCGCGCTCCGAGGGCGAGCACGTCACGATCGCCGTCACCGACCAGGGCATCGGCATCGCCCCGACCGACGTGGACCGGATCTTCGAGCGCTTCTACCGCGCCGACCAGGCGCGGTCCCGATCCACCGGCGGTACGGGCCTCGGCCTCGCCATCGTCAAGCACATCGCCAGCAACCATGGCGGAAGGGTGGAGGTGTCGAGCACTCTTGGTGGTGGGTCGACGTTCACCCTCCGGCTGCCCGCGCGTCCGCCGGACGACCTCCTGGCGACACTGCCCTCCGCTGGGATCGAGGCCGGTCCGGCCGAGCTCCGGCAGGTCTGACAGCAATGGAAAGGAAACCCCGTTGAGCCGCGTTCTGGTGGTCGAGGACGAGGAGTCGTTCTCCGACGCCCTGTCGTACATGCTCCGCAAGGAGGGCTTCGAGGTGTCCGTCGCCGCGACGGGTCCCTCCGCTCTCACCGAGTTCGACCGGACCGGCGCCGACATCGTGCTGCTCGACCTGATGCTGCCCGAGATGTCGGGCACGGAGGTGTGCCGGCAGCTCCGGCAACGCTCGCACGTGCCGATCATCATGGTCACCGCCCGGGACAGCGAGATCGACAAGGTGGTCGGCCTCGAGATCGGTGCCGACGACTACGTCACCAAGCCCTACTCGCCGCGTGAGCTGGTCGCCCGGATCCGGGCGGTGCTGCGTCGGCAGACTGCCGACGTGGCCGAGTCCGGGGCGCCGACCCTGGCCGCCGGCCCGGTACGGATGGACATCGAGCGCCACGTGGTGACGGTGGACGGCGCCGCCGTCCAGCTGCCGCTCAAGGAGTTCGAGCTGCTGGAGCTGCTGCTGCGCAACGCCGGCCGGGTGCTCACCCGGGGTCAGCTCATCGACCGGGTCTGGGGCGCCGACTACGTCGGCGACACCAAGACCCTCGACGTGCACGTCAAGCGGCTGCGCTCCAAGATCGAGCCGGAGCCGTCTGCGCCGCGCTTCATCGTCACCGTCCGTGGTCTGGGTTACAAGTTCGAGCCGTGACCTGACGTACGCGAGAGGGGCCCGCGCCGGTCGCGCGGGCCCCTCCGTCGTCTCAGCGAACGATCCTGACGTTGCGCATGCCGTTGCCGGCGGGCGGCGTGCTGGACGGCGATCCCGGAGGCCGCCAGGCGCAGCGCCCGTGCCCTGGTCGACGCCGCCCTGGCCTGGGCGGCCTTTCGACGCCGCTGGACTGACTACCGAAGGTAGTCGGAAGTGTTCTCCGGATTGATGTGACGCTCGGTGACGTGCGCTGCGGCGACGCATGAGCTCGCTCCGGCCCTTTGCTCTGCTTATCTATACGCACCAGTGAGCTGAACAGGGATTTCCTTCAGGAGCAAGAGCTGGCATCGGCGGCGCGGAAGTGACGCAGCGTGCCCGGCGCGTATAGGGCAGCAGAGCAAAGCGGCCAGCGGGCACATTGGCCCGCTGACAGCGGTGTCACTCCCCGTGACGATCAGTCGTGGAGATCCCGCGGCTGGCGGCGCGCGGTCAGGCAGCGCGCGGTCAGGCGGTCAGGCGGGGTCGGCGGGGTGTGGGGCGACCAGGCCCTGCCGCAGTCGCGCACCGCACATCTCGGCCAGCTTCGCGTACGCGGGGGCGCCGATGAGCGCCGTCAGCTCCGGGCCGTAGGAGACGTACATCGGGTCGGCGCCGACGTGCGCGTCGGTCGACGAGGTGCACCACCAGTTCAGGTCGTGCCCGCCGGCACCCCAGCCCCGGCGGTCGAACTCGCTCAGCGTGGACACCAGCACCTTCGTATTGTCCGGCCGCTTGACCCACTCCTGGTCCCGGCGGACGGGCAACTGCCAGCAGACGTCCGGCTTGTACTCCAGCGGGTGCACCCCGTCGCGCAGCGCCTGGGCGTGCAGGGCGCAGCCGGCGCCGGCGGGGAAGTCGGCGTCGTTGAGGAAGACACACGGGCCGTCGTCGGCCTGCGTCGCCGTACGCCGGGCCGACGTCTTGCCGTCGAGCGTGTCCTCCTCGGTCCAGTTCTTGAAGCCCCGGCGGTGGTGCTGCCAGGTGGCCGGGGTCAGGCGCCGCGCCGCGGCGCGGACCCGCTTCTCGTCGTCGGCGTCCGTGAAGAAGGCGCCGTGCGAACAGCAGCCGTCCTCGGCACGCCCCTCGACGATGCCGTGGCAGCCCCGGCCGAAGATGCACGTCCAGCGGGACAGCAGCCAGGTGAGGTCGGCCCGGACCACGTGCGTCTCGTCGGCCGGGTCCGCGAACTCGATCCACTCCCGGGGGAAGTCCAGCGTGACCTCGCGACTGCGGGGGTCCGCCGGGTCGTCCACGAGCACACGAAGTTCGCTCTGCCCTGTCACCCGGCCAGCGTACGCGCGGAGTCCCTCCCGGGCTGACGAGCCGACGAAACGTGTTGGCCCTAGTGTCTTCGGCATGCGACTGGGAGTCCTCGACGTCGGTTCCAACACGGTGCACCTACTGGTGGTCGACGCCCACCGGGGCGCGCACCCCTGGCCGGCGCACTCCGAGAAGGTGGTGCTGCGCCTCGCCGAGCAGATCGGCCCGGACGGCGCGCTGACCGAGGCGGGTGCCGACGGCCTGGTCAAGGCGGTGGGCATGGCCAGGGCGGCGGCCGCCGGCCTCGAGGCGGACGACCTGCTCGCGTTCGCCACGTCCGCCGTGCGCGACGCCACCAACGCGGGCGAGGTGCTCGCGCGGGTGCGGGAGGAGTCCGGCGTACGCCTGGAGGTCCTCTCCGGCTCGGACGAGGCGCGGATGACCTTCCTCGCGGTGCGACGGTGGTTCGGCTGGTCCGCCGGGAGGCTGCTGGTGCTCGACATCGGCGGCGGCTCGCTGGAGCTGGCGGCCGGGATCGACGAGTACCCGGACGTCGCGGCGTCGCTGCCGCTCGGCGCCGGCCGGCTGACCCGGGACCGGCTCCGGGTGACTCCGGAGACCACGACGCCGCCGTCGGCCCGGGCCGTCGAGGAACTGCGCGAGTACGTGGACGACCTGCTCGACCCGGTCGTCACGCGGCTGACCGAGGTGGGCTGGGAGCGACCGGTCGTCACCTCCAAGACGTTCCGCACGCTGGCCCGGCTGGCCGGGGCGGCACCGTCGAGCGCCGGGCTCTGGGCCCGGCGGCAGCTGACCCGCGCCGGGCTGCGGCAGGTGCTCGGCTTCATCCGGCACATCCCTCCGGCGCAGCTGGCCGAGCTGGAGGGCGTCAGCGTCGGCCGCGCGCATCAGGTGCTCGCCGGCGCGGTCGTCGCCGAGGCGGTGATGAACCGCCTCGACATCGACGCCGTGGACGTCTGCCCCTGGGCACTGCGGGAGGGCGTGATCCTGAGCCGGCTGGACCAGCTCGCCCCGGTGTGACCTCACGCGCCGTGTGGGCGCTTTGCGGGTACTCGTCCTGATGCCTCCGCGCGGCGCCCGCTACCCTCGACGGTGTGACTTCCCGCGTCCCGGTGCTCCTGTCCACGTCCTCGGTCTTTCCCGAACGGACCGCGGCGGCGTTCCAGATGGCCGCGGCGCTCGGCTACGACGGCGTCGAGGTGATGGTCTGGACCGACGCCGTCAGCCAGGACGTCGGGGCCCTCCGGGGCCTCGCCGCGCACTACGGCGTGCCGGTGCTCTCTGTCCACGCCCCCTGTTTGCTGGTCACCCAGCGGGTCTGGAGCCCCGACCCCTGGGAGCGGCTGCGCCGCTCGGCCGAGATGGCCGAGACGCTGGGCGCCCCGACCGTCGTGGTGCATCCGCCCTTCACCTGGCAGCGGGACTACGCCCGCACCTTCTCGGAAGGGCTGGCGGAGGCCGAGGAACGCTTCGACGGGCTGCGCTTCCCGGTGGAGAACATGTACCCGGTCCGGATGGCCGGCCGGCAGTTCGTGCCGTACGTCCCCGGGTGGGATCCGACCGAGGCCGGTTACGCCTCGTACACGCTGGACCTGTCGCACTGTGCGGCGTCCCACACCGACTCGATCGTCATGGCCGACCGGATGGGCGCCGGCCTCGCGCACGTGCACCTCGGTGACGGCACCGGGGAGGGGCGCGACGAGCACCTGGTGCCGGGGCGGGGCAACCAGCCCTGCGCCGAGCTGCTCCGCTCGCTGGCCGGGCGCGGCTTCACCGGCTCGGTCGCCGTGGAGGTCTCCACCCGAGGCGCCAAGAGCCGCGCGGTTCGCGAGGCGGACCTGCGGGAGGCGTTGGAGTTCGCCCGCCAGCACCTCGGCACCCCGTCCCCGGTCGACGCCTGACCGACGACGGACCCGGTCGACGCCGCCGGCGCCGACCGGGTGGGACCGACGTCAGCTGACCGGGCTGAGGGACTCCGCCGGAGCGGCCTGCGCGGCGACGACCTGCTCGCCGACGGCGGCCCGCTTGCGGGCGCGGTGGGCGGCGACGTGGGAGCGGGTGGCACAGCGCTCCGAGCAGAACCGGCGGCAGCAGTTCGACGAGGTGTCCAGGTAGACGTTCCCGCAGCGCTCGTCGGCGCAGACGCCGAACCGGGCGCTGCCGTACTCGCAGAGCCACACCGACAGCCCCCAGACCGCGCCGGCCAGGTACTCCGCGCTCACCGACGCCCCCCGGCTGGTCACGTGCATGTGCCAGTCGCTGGAGTCGTGCCCGGAGATGCGCGGCTGCACGGGGAACGCCTCGAGCAGCGCATTGAGCTCGATCACCGCCTGGCCGTCCCGCCCGGAGGTGCCGAACTCGAAGACGTCACGCAGGCGCTTCTGCGCCCGCCGGAAGATCGCCAGGTCCCGCTCCGACACCTCGTCCCGCATCCACTCGCTGGCGTCCGGGAAGAGGGCCCGCAGGTCGTCGAGGTCGTCCAGGCGGGCATTGACGAGGTCAACGCCGGTCCGGGCGTACGCGTCGAAGTTCACGCCCCCAACGGTAGACGACTCACGGCGTACGCGGCGCGTCGATGTAGTGCGGCAGGAACCGCGCGTAGCCGTCGGTGATGAGGCTTTCGCTCTCCCGCACCCCGGCACCCGCCGACTCACCGTCGACGATCCAGCTGCCCAGCACCATGCGGCTGCCGGCGAACTCGGGCAGGGCCCGGAACTCCTGGTAGCACCAGCCCTCGTCGCCGTAGATCCCCGGGTTGACGATCTCCGTTCCGCCGGTGACGATCCGCACCGACCCGCCCTCCCGACCGAGCAGCGGCTTGGCCACGTACTCGGGCATTCCCCGGGGCGAGTCCAGGTACGCCGGCAGCAGCAGCTCGTGCCCCGGGTACAGCTCCCAGAGCACCGCGAGCAGCGCCTTGTTGGACAGCAGCAGCTTCCACGCCGGCTCGATCCAGGTGGTCGGGGTGCCCGGGTCCAGTGCCGGCCGTCCGTACGGCTCGGCGATCATCCACTCCCAGGGGTAGAGCTTGAAGCAGGTGGTGACCGGCGCGTCCGCCGCGTCGACGAACCGCCGGCCGTCCCAGCCGACCTCCTGGATCGGCAGCAGCTCCACGTCCAGCCCGGCCTGGCGGGCGGTCTCGGCCAGGTAACCGGCGGTCATGTGGTCCTCGCCGGACTCCTCCTCGCTCGACCAGACCACGTGCACCCGCCGGTCGTGCAGGCCGGCCCCGATCTTGGCCCAGGTGCCCACCAGGCGCTCGTGGATGCTGTTCCACTGGTCCGCCTCGGGGTGGGTGTCCTCCAGCCAGTACCACTGCACGATGCTCGCCTCGACCAGCGCGGTCGGGGTGTCGGCGTTGTACTCCAGCATCTTCGGCGGCCAGGTGCCGTCGTACCAGAGGTCGAAGCGGCCGTAGAGGGTCGGCGGCGCCTCCCGCAGCGACCGGGCGACCGCCTCGGCGGCCCAGGCCGGGATGCCGAACTCCGCGTACCGGCCGCGGGCCACCACGTGCTCGGCAGCGGCCACCGACATCCGGTGCAGCTCCTCGGTGGCCTCCTCGAGCCGGAGCACCTCGTCCAGGTCGAACACGTACGCCGCGGTCTCGTCCCAGTACGACATGATCCCGCCGTCGGGCAGCTCGGTGTCCACGTACACCAGGCCCTGGGAGCGGATCGTGGCGTCCCAGTCCGGGCGGGGGCCGACCGTCTCGCGGCGCACCTCAGCCGCCGCAGGCGGCGAGGTGGGTCCCGAAGCCGCCACGGTCCGGCAGCGCCGCGTCGGCGGACCGGTCGTCCACGCCGGCGGCGACGGCGACCGGGGGCTCGCGCAGCGCGAGGGCGACGGTGTCGCCGCCCCCCACCGGGCCGAGCGCGCAGTCGTCATCGTCGTCGTCGGAGGACATGTTGCAGCCGGAGAGGGCCAGCGCCAGCGCGGTGAGGGCGCCGAGCTGCACGGAGGCCGACCGGAGCCGGCGGTGGGAATGTGCGGTCACGACTTGGTTGTAACCGATGAACGCCATTCCCCGCGTCCCCCACCCGTGCAAGGAAGGGCCCCTTCTTAACGTCTGGAGTGGTGAAAGGGCCCCCTGTTAACACTGGGCCGGGGCACCGCCCGGACCCGGCCGCCGCCCGGCGGAGCGCTCGGGGAGGGCGTTACGCTCGGTTCATGCTCCGTTCCGTCATCCTCGCCGCCTCCCGGTCATCCCAGGTCGAGCGGCTCGTCGCGACGGCCCCGTACACCCGGGACGTCGTCCGCCGGTTCGTCGCCGGCGCCAAGACCGACGACGCGTTGCGCGCGACCCGCGAACTCGTCGACGACGGTCTCGCGGTCACCCTCGACAACCTCGGCGAGGACACCGTCACCCCTGACCAGGCCAACGCCATCCGCGACGAGTACCTGCGGCTGCTGGCCAAGCTCTCCGGCGCGGGTCTGACCCCCGCCGCGGAGGTGAGCGTGAAGCTGTCCGCGCTCGGGCAGATGTTCGACGAGCAGCTCGCGTACGACAACGCTCGGGCGATCTGCGCGGCGGCCGACGAGGCGGGTACCACGGTCACCCTGGACATGGAGGACCACACCACCACCGACTCGACCCTCGACATCCTGGCCAAGCTGCGCAAGGACTTCCCGTCGACCGGTGCCGTGCTCCAGGCGTACCTGCGGCGCACCGAGTCGGACTGCCGCGAGCTGGCGACGGTCGGGTCCCGCGTGCGGCTGTGCAAGGGCGCGTACAAGGAGCCCGAGTCGGTGGCGTACCAGTCGGCCCGCGAGGTGGACAAGTCGTACGTCCGTTGCCTGAACATCCTGATGTCCGGCGAGGGCTACCCGATGCTGGCCACCCACGACCCGCGCCTGATCGCCATCGGCGAGGACCGGGCCCGCTGGTTCGACCGCGGGCCGGACAGCTTCGAGTTCCAGATGCTGTACGGCATCCGGCCCGAGGAGCAGGCCCGCCTGGTGGGCGAGGGCTACACCGTGCGTACCTACGTCCCGTACGGCGACGAGTGGTACGGCTACCTCATGCGCCGCCTCGCCGAGCGCCCCGCCAACCTCGTCTTCTTCGGTCGGGCCCTGATCTCCAAGAAGTAGGTCAGGAATTCGACCAGCCCCGCGGTGGCCCGCCAAGCACGTCGAGGCCGAGCCCGCCGACCCAGAAGCGTTCCGCCGCGGCCAGGTCGCGGCACGGTCGCGCGATACGTACGTGAGCCCCGGACAGTGACATGCGACCGAAGCTGGACCTTCACGCCGCCTTCAGGCCAAGGGACGCTTGACGGTTTCGGCTAATGGCATTAGCTTTAAGGCTATGACGGTTAGCTTCGTGGGGCGCGACGGCGGACGGATCGCGTACGAGGTGCACGGGCAGGGCCCACTGGTGGTCGTGTCGCACGGCATGGGGGAGAACCGGGGGTCGTTCCGGCACCTCGTTCCCCTGCTGGTGGAGGCCGGCTACCGGGTCGCCTCGGTGGACGTCCGGGGGCACGGGGAGTCCAGCGCCGGTTGGCCGTCGTACGCCCCGGCGGAGGTCGGTGCGGACCTGCTCGCCGTGGTCCGCGACCTCGGCGGCGGGCCGGCGACCCTGGTCGGCAGCTCGTCCAGCGCGGCGGGCGTGGTCTTCGCCGCTGCCGACGCGCCCGACCTGGTGGCCGGGATCGTGCAGGTCGGCGCCTTCGTCGGGCGGGGGAAGCCGAAACCGGCCATGCGGCTCGCCCAGTTCGCGGTGCTGCGCAGTCCCCGGCTGTTCGGGATGTTCCACCGCTCGCTGTTCCCGGGACCCCGCCCGGCCGACGACGTCGCGTACCGGAAGGCGATGGTCGCCAAGCTGCGCGAACCCGGCCGGATGGCCGCGACCCGGGGCGTCATCGCGCCGGTCGAACCCCACTGGACCGCCCGGACCCGCGCGGTGCGACAGCCGGTGCTGGTGCTGATGGGGGCGAAGGACCCCGACTTCCCCGACCCCGGCGCCGAGGCCCGTGCCGCGCGGCGCCTCTTCGCCACCGCCGAGGCCCGCATGATCGCCGACTCCGGCCACTACCCGCACGCCGACCAGCCGGCCGCCACCGCCGCCGTGCTCGGTGAGTTCCTGGCGGTGACCGCCGGTGCCTAGGGCCGGCCTCACCCCCCAGACCGTGGTCCGTGCGGCGGCCGACCTCGCCGACGAAGTCGGCCTCGACCGGCTCACCCTCGCCGCCGTGGCTGCCCGGCTCGGCGTCGCGCTGCCCAGCCTCTACAAGCACGTGCGCGGCGCCGACGCCCTCCACCAGCAGCTCTCCGCGCTCGCTACCGCCGAGATCGCCGACGAGATGACCACGGCCGCCACCGGCCGGGCCGGCGTCGACGCGCTGCGGTCCGTCGCCGCCACCTACCGGGCCTACGCCCGCCGGCACCCCGGCCGCTACCCGGCGACCCAGCGCGCGCCGGACCCGGCCGACGCCGCGCACCGGGCCGCGGGGGAGCGGGCGGTCACCGTCGTCTACGCCATCCTGCGGGGGTACGGGGTGACCGGCGAGCCGGCCGTCGACGCGGTACGTAGCTTCCGCGCAGCCGTGCACGGCTTCGTGATGCTGGAGGCGGCGGGCGGGTTCGGCCTGCCCCGGGACGTGGACCGCTCCTTCGACCGTATGGTCGACGGGCTGGACGCCGCCTACCGCTCCTGGCCCCGCGAAAACTGACCCACCCACCCCGCCGGGCCCGCACCCCCGCCCCGCCCCAGCCCCCGCGATCTTGCACTTTCGGTCGCCGGTACGCGGCATTGACACCTTTTGCGGGGACGGAAAGTGCAAGATCGTCGCGAAGGGTGGGTGGGGTGGGGCGTGCGGTGGGATGGGATGGTGGGCGGTGCTCGCCGTATCGACGGAATGACCGTAACCTTCGCCGGGTGACACACGGCACGCCCGAGGCGGACGACCCAACGGTGACCGAGGGGCCGTCGGCGAGCGCCGGGGAAGCCACGATGGACCCGGCCCCGGAGGCGCCACCGTCCACAGTTCCGGCGGCCCCGGTCGCGTCGACGCCGACGACAGAGCCGACCTCCGACGTGCCACCCGCCGCGGTCGAGCAGGCCGCCGAGGCCGCGCCCGTCACGGCCGCACCGCCCGCCGAGCCCGAGGCCGCGTCCGTCGTACGCGCCACCGCCGTATCCCCGGCCGGTACCGGCGTCGGGCCGGAGCCGGTGGAATCCGCCGAGCCGCCGACGGGGTCGACCGAGTCCGACCCGGGCGGCACGCCTGCCGATCTGCCAGCCGCATCCGTCCCGCCCCGGGCCGCGGTGACGTCACCCGCCTGCGCGCCCCCGTCGCCGGCCGCGACCGCCGAGCCCGCGTCGGCCCCCGTGACCCCGGAGCCCACCGCGACACCCGAGCCCCCGTCCGCCCCCGGGCCGGCCGCCGGCCCCAAGCCGGAAGCGGCCCCCGTGCCCACGGCGCACTCCGGGCTCGCAGCGACTCCGGAGCCCGTCGCGAAGCCCGAGCCCCCGCCGACCCCCGGGCCGGCCGCGAAGCCCCCGGCCCCGCCGACCTCCGGACCGGCCGTAAAGCCCGAGGCCTCGCCGCCCCCAGGACCGGCCGCGAAGCCCCAGGCCCCACCGACCACCGGGCCGGCCGCGACCCCCGAGGTCCCGCCGACCTCCAGGCCGGCCGCGACCCCCGAGCCCGCCACGACTCCCGCGCCCCCCGGTCCCGCGCCTGCTCAGGTCGCGCCCGCGTCGGCACCGTCGGCGCGGGGCGCGGACCAGGAGGCGCCCACCGTCCTCATGCCGAGGGTCGGGCCGGCGCGGGAGGCGCCCACGGCGTTCATGCCGAGGGTGGAGCGGGACACGCGTCCCGATGGTGACGCGCCGACCGTGCTCGTGCCCCGGGTACCTGACGGCAGGCCGGACGCGGTGGGCGTACCGCCGGGGTCTTCGGAGCGTGCGCCACGACGGCGCTGGGCACTGTGGACGGCGCTCGCGGCGGTCGCGGCGCTGCTGGCCTGCGGGGTGCCGACGGCGCTGCTGGTCGGCGCGGTACGCGACGCCGGAGCGGAGGCGCCCGGGAGGCCCTCGTCGGTGCCGGCGGACGACCCGGCGACCGCCGCCGCCCGGGCGCTGGGCGACCGGATGGCCGCGCAGCTCGACCGGCAGTCGACGGCCCTGCTGCGCGGCAACCGCGCGGGCTGGCTCGCGGTGGCCGAGCCGGCCGCGCACGGCGACCTGCGGCGGCGTTTCGCCGCGCTGCGGGCCCTGCGGGTGACCGGCTGGGAGGCCCGGCCGAACGGCCTGCCGACCCCGGTCGACGGCCGGCCCGGCGAGTGGCGGCTGCTGGTCGAGTTCCGGTACTGCTTCGTGGCGCCGAACTGTCGGACCAGCCCGGTGCTGACCGCCACCCGCTGGCGTGACGGGCCGCAGCCCCGGCTGACCGCGGTGGAACCGTCCCGGTCGGCGCAGACCGGCACCCGGCCGTGGGAGATCAGCGACCTGGTGGTCGCCGTGGGGCAGCGCACCGTCGTGGCCACCACCCCGGCGCAACGCAAGAGGCTGCCCGCCCTGCTCGCGCAGGCCGAGGCGGCGGCGCGGACCGCGGACGCCTGGGCGGTCGGCGGCCGCGTCCCCGACCGGTACCGGATCTTCTACGCCGGTCGCGACGAGTGGCGACGCTGGTACGGCGGTGGCCGTCCGAAGTGGACGGGCGGGTACGCGGTGACGGTCGGCGGCGGCCACCACGAGGTGGTGCTCAACGCCGACGGGCTCGCCACCAGCGGCGTGGACGACCTGCTCCGCCACGAACTGACCCACGCGGCCTCCCTGCCCGAGCGCGGCTACCCGGGCGAGTCGACGTGGTGGCTGGTGGAGGGGCTGGCCGAGTACGCGGGCGCCGACGGCCGCCCGGTCGGTCGCTACCAGGGGCTGACCGACGTGCGGCGGCTGCTCGCCAACGGCTGGAACGGGCGGCTGGACTCGCTGACCCCCGCCGCCGACGCCCCGGCGGACCGGGTGAGCGGCAGCTACGGCATCTCCTACCTCGCCGTGCGGCACCTCGTCGAACGGTACGGCCCGGAGCGGCTGATCGCCTTCTTCGCCGACGTCGTGCACGAGCGCCGGACCCTGGACGAGGCCGCCGAGGCGACGTTCGGCGAGCCGTGGTCGCGCCTGCACGACGACTGCGTCGCGTACGCCCGGTCCGTCGCCGCCTGACCGTCACGCGGGGGCATCGTCGGTCGTCGACCCGCGTCGTAGCATGGGGCGCGTGCCCCGCACCGACCCGCCGCGGCTGGGCGCAGCCCCGCGGCCCCGTCTGCTCACCGCCCTGATCGCCGTCGCCGTCCTGACCGCCACCACCGCCGCCTCCTGTGGAGACGACGAGTCCCCGGTGTCCCTCGCCGCCGCCGCCCGCGCCGCGGTCGCCGAGGTGATCGACGCCCCCGCCACCGTCGTCGCCCGCTCCGCCGCCACCCTCACCGCCCCGACCGACGGCACGCTGGTCAGCCTCCGGGTCCAACCCGGGCAGCGGGTGAAGCGGGGGCAGGTGCTGGCCGTGCTCGACTCCCCGGCCGCGAAGGACCGGCTCCGGCAGGCGGAGGAGGCGCTCGAAGCCGCCGAGCGGGCCGGACGTCGGGGTGGTGGGGGAGACCTGCGTGGTGGCCTGCGCGGCACGGACCGGGCCGCCGACGAGACGTACCGGGCCGCCCGCGCCGCCGCCGGCAAGATCAGCGACCCGCAGCTCCGCGACGCCCTGCTGCTCCAGGTCCGCACGGCGCAGGAGCGGTACGACGCCGCCGCCCGCGCCGCGGACCAGGCGCTGCGCGCGGTGCAGCGCGGCGTGAGCAACCTGAACTCCGCGGTCGGCGCGCTGTCCACGGCGCAGCGGCTCCAGGCCCGGCAGGCGTACGACCTGGCGAAGGCGACCGTGGACGCGTTGACCCTGCGCGCGCCGATCGCCGGCGTCGTGCAGCCCGGCGGGACGGCCACCGGCGGCGTGTCCCCCGACGCGCTGGCCGGCGTGCTGAACGGTGGCGCGGCGGCCGGGATCGACCCGTCCGTGTTCGGCGCGGCACCGGCCGGCCCCCCGCCGGGCGTGGACGTCGCGGTACCGGTGGGCGGGCGGGTGACCGCCGGAACCCCGGTCCTGACCATCGTGGACACCAGTCAGCTCGGGCTGCTCGCCGAGGTCGACGAGACCGACGTGCTGCTGGTGCGGGCCGGTCAGACGGCCACCGTCGAGCTGGACGCGGTGACCGGTGCCACGTACGACGCCACCGTCCGGTCGGTGGACGTGCTCCCGGTGAGCTCCGCGCGGGGTGGGGTCGGCTACCGGGTGCGGCTGGCGCTCGGCCCGGGGCGTCTCGGCGAGGCGGAGCCGGCACCCGCCCCGCGGCCGGGGATGAACGCGGTGGTGCGGCTGCGGGTGCGGGAGGCCGCCGACGCGGTCACCGTGCCGGCCTCGGCGATCTTCTCGGCCGACGGGCGGGACACGGTCTGGGTGGTCCGGGACGGGCGGGTCGACCGGGCGCCGGTCGTCGTCGGCGTGCAGGGGCAGGACCTGGTGCAGATCACCAGCGGCGTGCAGGCCGGGGACCGGATCGTGGTGCGCGGCACCGACCAGGTCCGCGACGGCCAGGAGATCGGATGACCGTACCGGCCGCGATCGAGGCGGTCGACGTGTCGCGGACGTACGAGCTGGACGGGGTCTCGGTGCCGGCCCTGCGAGGGGTGACGCTGACCGTGGCCCCCGGTGACTACGTGGCGCTGGTCGGCCCGTCCGGGTCCGGCAAGTCGACCCTCATGCACCTGCTGGGCGGGCTGGACCGGCCGACCGGCGGCCGGCTGGTGATCGGCGGTCGGGAGGTGGCCAGGCTGTCCGCGCCCGAGCTGGCGTCCCTGCGCAACGAGACCATCGGCTTCGTGTTCCAGGCGTTCCACCTGCTGCCGCGGACGTCCGCGGTGGACAACGTCGCGTTGCCGCTGGTCTACCGGGGCGTGTCCGCACGACAGCGGCGGGAGCGGGCGGCGGCGATGCTCGGCCGGGTCGGCCTCGGACACCGGCTGGACCACCGGCCCAACCAGCTCTCCGGCGGCGAGCAGCAGCGGGTGGCGATCGCCCGGGCGCTGGTCACCGATCCGACGGTGCTGCTCGCCGACGAGCCGACCGGCAACCTGGACAGCGTGACCGGCGCGGCCGTTTTGGAGCTCCTGGAACACCTGAACGCCGAGTCCGGGGTGGCGCTGGTGATGGTCACCCACGACCAGGAGGTGGCGGCCCGGGCCCGTCGGCGGATCGCGATGCGCGACGGCGTGGTGGTCGCCGACAGCGCCTCCGACCAGGTCGGCGCGGTTCATGATCGACCGCCCTCGGGCGCCGTTGCCGGACCTGAGACACTGGTGTCCGCTCCCAGCGCGGAGCCCCGGTCCGCTTCCGGAAGCGGACCGGGGCAACCGCCCGGTGGCTCCGGTGGCGCCGCCGGAGCCGCCGGGCGCCTTCCGCGGTCGGGTACGCGGGACGGGGCCGGCTCGTGAGGGTGGCCGAGGCCTGGCGGGTGGCGCTCGACGCGCTGCGCGCGAACCGGCTGCGCAGTGCGCTCACCATGCTCGGCGTGATCATCGGAGTGGCCTCGGTGGTCATCCTGGTGGCCATCGGCACCGGCACCAAGCAGCAGGTGGAGCAGCAGGTCGAGGGGTTGGGCTCGAACCTGCTGCTGGTGGTGCCCGGCCGGCTCGACGTGGGCGCCGCACCGGCGGTCTCCCCGCTGACCCTGGACGACGTGGACGCCGTGTCGCGGGTGGTCGGTGATCCGGACCGGGTGGCGGTCACGGTGGCCTCCGGCGCGACCGTACGGGCCGGCAACCGGTCGGACTTCAGTACCCTGCAGGGCGTCCTGGAGACGACCCCCACCGTCTTCGCTCGCGACCTGGCCCGGGGGCGCTACCTCACCGGCTCCGACGTGGACACCAGCCGCCGGGTGGCGGTGCTCGGCGCGTCGGTGGCCCGCGCCCTCTTCCCGGACCGGGACCCGGTCGGCCAGCAGATCACCGTCTCCGGCGTGCGTTTCCGGGTCATCGGGGTGTTCGCGCCGCTCGGCCAGAGTCTCGGCGTGGACCGCGACGACGAGGTGCACGTGCCGGTCACCGCAGCCCAACGCCTCTACGGCACCCAGCGCGTGGATGGGATCGCGGTCAAGGCACCGGACCGCGAGCGGATCGACGAGCTGGGCGAGCGGATCGTCGCCGAGTTGACCCGGCGGCACCCGGGCACCGAGTTCAGCGCGGTCACGCAGGAGCAGATCCTCGGCGTACTCGGCGACATCCTCGGCATCCTGACCGGGGTGCTCGCCGCGATCGCCGGCATCTCGCTGCTGGTCGGCGGCGTCGGAGTCTCCAACATCATGCTGGTCTCGGTCCGCGAACGGACCCGGGAGATCGGCCTGCGCAAGGCGGTCGGCGCCCGGCCCCGGGACATCGGCGTGCAGTTCCTGCTGGAGGCGGTGCTGCTCACCTCGATCGGCGGGCTCACCGGGATGGCGTTGGGCGTCGGCACCGCCCTGCTGGTCGACGCGTTCTCACCGATCCCGGCGGCGATCACCTGGTGGTCACTGGCGCTCGCGTTCGGCGTCTCGGCAGCGGTGGGGATCGTCTTCGGCGTGGTGCCGGCGCAGCGGGCCGGACGGCTGGACCCGGTGGTGGCGCTGCGCGCCGAGTGACCGCGACCGGACGTCCGGCGCAGCCGGTCGCAAAGGCCGCGAGCGGTCGGAAAGGGCCCTGGTCGAAGCCGGTGGGGGCGGGGCCGATTTCGGGGTCAGTTGCGCCGAAGGGATCGCGCCGGTCACAGCGGCCCCGCTACGGTACTGGTAACACGCGCGTCGCCGGCCCGGGTGGGGAGCAGCCCGTCGGGATGGGACGCGCCGGGCATGGGATGGGTCGGTGAGCCATGGCCGGGTCGCAGTCCGACGGTCGGCTGTCGGATGTCAAATTCCTCACCGTCGCCGAGGTGGCGACGGTGATGCGGGTGTCGAAGATGACGGTCTACCGCCTGGTGCACAGCGGTGAGCTGACCGCCGTGCGGGTGGGGCGGTCGTTCCGCGTCCCGGAGCACGCCGTGCACGAGTACCTGCGCGGCGCCTTTCAGGAGACCGCCTGAGCCTCCCTCCGGCAGTCCGCCGGAGGCCCCGTGACGGGCATCGAGGGGCCGCGTTGGTCCTGCTGACGCTCTCCGGCTACCCTGGACCCCGACCGTGACCGCAGGAGCGCCCCGCCGCTCATCCCGCTGGTCCGGTCCGTTGTCCGCATGCGGTCGCCGACGCCATTCGTGGCGTTCTCCGGTCCGCCCCGCACGTTGCATCGAAAGGCTGTCGTATGGGCTCGGTGGTCAAGAAGCGCCGCAAGCGCATGGCTAAGAAGAAGCACCGCAAGCTGCTGCGCAAGACCCGCGTCCAGCGTCGCCGTCTCGGCAAGTGACCGGGGCCGGGCCTGGCCCGGCACCCCTCGTCACATGCCAACTGTCGATCCTCGGAGGCTCAGGTGATCAGGCCGCGGACGTCCCGGCTCGGTCCCGCCTGCCAGGGTAGGTGCACGACATGACCCCCGGTGGCACCCCAGGTGCTCCGGGGGTCGTCGTCGTGACCGGGGTCAGCCGTTACCTCGGCGCGCACGTCGCCGCCCGGCTCGCCGCCGACCCCCGCATCGAGCGGGTCATCGGCGTCGACCCGCCGGAGCCCGGCGCCGAGTTCACCGACCTGCTCGACCGGGTCGAGCGGATCCGGGTGGACGCCGGCTCGATCGGCGGCCTCCTCGCCGACCTGGACGTCGACGCGGTGGTGCACCTCGCCCTGGTCAGCGCCCCCGACCCGCAGCACGGCGGGCGGTCGGGGATGAAGGACCAGAACGTCATCGGCACCATGCAGCTCCTCGCCGCCTGCCAGCGGGCGCCCCGGCTGCGCAAGCTGGTCGTCCGTTCGTCGACGGCCGCGTACGGGGCCTCCTTCCGCGATCCGGCCGTCTTCACCGAGGACACCGAGCCGCGCGAGGTGCCGCGCGGCGGTTTCGGCCGCGACATCCTGGACATCGAGGGGTACGTGCGAGGCTTCCGCCGCCGTCGCCCCGACACGACGGTCACCGTGCTGCGCTTCGCGCCGTTCATCGGGTCGACCGCCGACACCACGCTGACCCGCTACTTCTCCCAGCCGGTGGTGCCCACCGTCTTCGGCCGCGACCCCAGGTTGCAGTTCCTGCACTTCGACGACGCGCTGGAGGTGCTGCACCGCTCGATCGTCGAGGACCATCCCGGCACCTACAACGTCGCCGGTCCCGGCGTACTGGCGCTGTCCCAGGCCATCCGGCGGGCCGGGCGGGTCGCCCTGCCCGTTCTCGAACCGGGCCTCTCCGGTGCCGCCGCACTGGCCCGCAGCCTCGGCTTCGGGCGGGTCGGCCTGGACCAGGTCGACCTCTTCGTGCACGGCCGGGTGGTGGACACCGGCCGGCTGGAACGGGAGTTCGGCTTCACGCCCCGCTCGACGGCGATCGCCTTCGAGGAGTTCATCCGCGCCCACCACGGTGGTGCCGTGGTGACCCGGGACCAGTTGGCCGCCGCCGAGCGGCTGGTCCGGGAGAGCATCCGGCAGGTCCGCTCCGCCGTCGGGGAGCGGTCGTGACCGGTCCGCACCCCCGTGACGGCGCCCAGGGCGGCGGCCGGTACGACGTACCGCTGACCGTGCCGGAGTCGGACGCACAGCCGGCGCGGTCCAACGGACACCGGCCGACCGCGACGGCCGCGCAACGGGGCCCGGCGACGGTCGGGCCGACGGTCGACGAGATCGACACCGCCGCGACCGACGAGCCGGCCCGCACCGACGAGCCCGCCGTGGTGGACGCGCCGGCCGCGACCCGCCGGCCGGACCCGGCGGCGACCGGGCCGGCGGTGCCGGACCGGCCGGGCGACCACTGGGACCGCACCGTCGCGAACGGCCTGGCGTTCCTGCGCCGCCGGCTCGCCGGCGACTACGAGGTCGACGAGTTCGGCTTCGACCCGCAGATCACCGAGACGGTCTTCCACCCGTTGCTGCGGCTGCTCTACCGCGACTGGTTCCGCACCGAGGTCTCCGGGCTGGAGCACGTACCGACCGACGGGGCCGGGCTGGTGGTGGGCAACCACTCCGGCACCGTGGCTCTGGACGCGTTGATCCTCTCGGCCGTCCTGCACGACCGGCACCCGGCGCACCGCTTCCTGCGGCTGCTCGGTGCCGACCTGGTCTTCCGGATGCCCGTGGTCAGCGAGATCGCCCGGAAGACCGGCGGCACGGTCGCCTGCAACCCGGACGCGGAGCGGCTGCTCTCCAACGGTGAGGTGGTCGGCGTCTTCCCCGAGGGCTTCAAGGGCATCGGCAAGCTCTACTCGGAGCGCTACAAGTTGCAGCGCTTCGGTCGAGGCGGCTTCGTGTCGGCGGCCCTGCGCACCGGTACGCCGATCGTGCCGGTGGCCATCGTCGGCGGCGAGGAGACGTACCCGATGCTGGCCGACGTCAAGCCGCTGGCGCGGCTGCTGAAGCTGCCCTACTTCCCGGTGACGCCGACCTTCCCGTGGCTCGGTCCGCTCGGAATGGTGCCGCTGCCGAGCAAGTGGCTGATCGAGTTCTGCCCGCCGATCCCCACCGCGCACCTGACCGACTCCGCCGACGATCCGCTGGTGGTGTTCAACCTCGCCGACCAGGTGCGGGAGACCATCCAACAGACCCTGCACAAGCTGCTGGAACGCCGTCCGGACCCGTTCGGGCCGTAGCGGGCGGCCGGGGCCTCAGTCGGCGCGACGGCGCCGCTGCAACGCCAGGCCGGCGGTCACGGCACCGGCGACCAGGCCCGCCGCGGCCGTCGACGGTACGGCGATCTTCACCGCGCGTCGGCCGGTACGGAAGTCCCGGACCTCCCACCCGCGCTGCCGGGCCTCGCGCAGCAGTGTGCCGTCCGGGTTGACCGCGACGCCCCGGCCCACCGCGCTCAGCATCGGCAGGTCGTTGGCGGAGTCGCTGTAGGCCGAACAGCGGGCCAGGTTCAGCCCTTCCACGGCGGCGAGCTGGTGGACCGCGTCCGCCTTCGCGGGGCCGTGCATCAGGTCACCGACCAGCCGCCCGGTGTAGGCGCCGTCGACGACCTCGGCGACCGTCCCGATCGCACCGGTGAGGCCGAGGCGCGCGGCGATCACCCGGCCGATCTCCACGGGGGCGGCGCTGACCAGCCACACCCGCTCGCCGGCATCGAGGTGCCGCTGGGCCAGGCGGCGGGTGCCGCCCCAGATGCGGGGTGCCATCAGCTCGTCGAAGATCTCCTCGGCGAGGCGCTCCACGTCGTCCACCCGCCAGCCCTCCACGAAGGCGAGGGCGGCCTCCTTGGCCTGCGACATGTCGCCCGCGTGCTCGGTCGCCAGCACCCGGAACCGCAGCTGCTGCCAGGCGAAGCGGGCCAGGTCCGAGGTGGTGAAGTAGTTGCGCGCCGCGAGGCCCCGGGCGAACCAGTAGATCGAGGCGCCCTGCATCATCGTGTTGTCCACGTCGAAGAAGGCCGCCACGGCCGGGTCGGGCCGTACGGGGGTCGACGGCTCGACCTCCGCCCAACCGGTGGTGTGGCCGTGGACGTCGGTGCTGACCGTCACCTTGCGGTTGCGGGCCACCCGACCTCCCTCCACTCGACCGGCGCGGCGTACGTCCCTGAGCGAGGGTAGCCCGCCCAGGAGCGGCGGGACCGGCTACTCACGTCACGTGTGACGCGGACGGCTCGTCCGGTGGTGCTCCGGTCAGTCGCCGGGGCAGCGGACCGGTGTCGGGCCGAGGGCGTCGCTGACCGTCGGCACCGGTAGGTCGCAGGCGATGGCGGCGCGCAGCGCGTCGGACCGCTTCCGGATCGCGTCCAGCAGCGCCAGCGACCGCCGCGTGCGGTCCTGCTCCGCGCGGGTGGCGTCGTCGAGCAGGCCGCTCACCGCCCGCCGCTGGCCGCTGACGAAGGTGTTGACCGTGTCCAGCGCCGCCGGGTCGGAGCGCTGCGCCGAGGCGGTGGTCAGCAGCCGTACGCCCTGCCGGGTGTCGGCGTCCATGTCGTCGAGGACGCCGCTGAAGCCGGCCCGGTCGCCCCGCACGGACGCCGCCTCGTCCAGGCGGGTACGGGCGAAGTCGAGGAAGAGCTGCCCCCGGCTCACGTCGGAGCTGGCGAGGGCGAGCTGCGCCCGTTCCGTCGAGCGCTTCATCCCGTACAGGGCGTCGCCCGGGACCGCGTTCTCGCTCGCTGCGGAGATCCCGGAGACGGCGACGGCGCCGGCCGCGATGCCGACGAGGATCGCACCCCGGGCGCGGGCCCGCCGGCCGGTGACCGCCGGCAGCAGCCGGCTCCGGGTGACGGCCCCGGCGAGGCGTCGCGCCGCCGGCTCGGGCGTGGCCGCCGGAGCGCCGATGCCCTCGCGTTCGGCGGTGGCGACCAGCATCGCCCGCAGGCCGGTGCGGAAGTCCGGCTCCACGTCGACGTTCGGCACCCCCGCGCGGAGGCGCTGTCCGACCGCGACGAGCGCGGCGAGCTGGTCGTCGGCCCGGGAACGGACGTGGTGCCGTCGGCCACCGTTGGCCTCGTCGAGAAGCTGCGCGAAGCGCTCGGCGCGCCGGCGGGAGAAGAGGTCGCTGTCCACCGCAGGCACCTCCTCTCGCTGGTCGCGGCCGGTCGGCCGCTGTCGTCGCCAGCGACCGGTGACGGCGGCACACCACGGACGGAGGTCGTGGCCGGCCACGCTGCCGGACCTGGGGCCCGGGGGATGCCGGGGCTGCCAACGGTCGCACCCGGAGAAACGCTTCGCGCATGCCATGGGTTACGGGCCCGGCGGGGGCGAACTCACGCAAAGTGATCGCCGTCACCGGGGGCACGGCCATGACCTGCGGGTACGTCCGCAGGCCGGGCCGGCCACCACCGGGACGGGACTACGGTTGGAAACCGTCGGGCAGCAGCCGGGCCAGTGCCCGCACCGCGCGGTACTGGAGAGCCTTGATCGCCCCCTCGTTCTTGCCCATCGCGCGCGCGGTCTCGGCCACCGAGAAACCCTGGAGGAAACGGAGCACGATGCACTCCTGCTGCTCCGGGTTGAGCTGTTTGACCGCGCTGAGCAGGGCGACGTTGGTGATGTGCTCGACCACCGCCGCTTCCGGGCTGCCCTCCGGGCCCCGGTCCTCCCGGTCGGCGTCGAGCACGTCGCCGGTGGTGACCTCCAGCCGGTACCGGCCGGACTTGAAGTGGTCGGCCACCAGGTTGCGGGCGATCGTCACCAGCCAGGCACCGAGGTCCCGGCCCTGCCAGGTGAAGCTGCCGATCCGCTTCAACGCGCGCAGAAAGGTGTCGGAGGTCAGGTCCTCGGCGAGCTGACGGTTGCCGACGCGGAAGTAGACGAAGCGGAAGACGGTGTCCACGTACCGGTCGTAGATGAGGCCGAACGCCTCGGCCTCACCGGCCTGCGCGCGCTCGACCAGGCTCCACACCTCGGTGGCCGGGTCGGACGGGTCGGGCCTGCTGGGATATCCGGTGGAGGTCGTGGCGGGTGCGGGCGTCGGGGCCACCGCCGGCAGCACCGCCGTCTCGGTCGTCGACTCCTCGACCGCCGTGGGCGGGTCCGCGGACCGGCGCCCCTGGACCGGCATCGTCGGTCGGGCCGGGGACGCGACCCGGCCGCCGATCGGCTTGGCGTTGCCGCCCGGTGTGGCGGGACGGGGAGGAGGCTCGTTGTGGTGCGGCGGCCGGTTCCGGGTGCGGCTCGACCCGTCGCCCTGGACGACGAGGTTGCCGGTGTCCTCGGCGGAGGCCCGGGCGGCGGAGCGCTCGTTGACCGTGGCGCGGATCGCCGGGCGGGTCAGGCCGGTCGGGCGTTCGGCGAATCCGAAGGTGGTCATCGGACCGCCTCCGTCCCGCTGGCGGCGACGTACGCCGTTCGGCGTGTCGCCACCGCGTCCCGGCCGGGTACGGCGTGGCCGGATGGGGCGGGTCGGGGGTCTGCCGACGGGCGGCAGATCCCCCTGAGGTGCTGGTCCAATGCGCTCACGGGCACGGGGGCCTCCTCGGGCTGAGGGGTGTCGACTCACGGCAAATGGGGTGACCCGACCCGAGTGATGATAGGGCCAACGTCACCCGCGCGTGGCAAGTCCGTTACACAGGGCCGAAGTATTTCCCCGCGCGTCGCACCGATGGCGGACCGGTTGTCCGTCGTGTGCGATTGACTTCGCCGCGACTCGCTGGTCGCGAGTGGATTTCCAGGTCAGCGGGGTTGGTCGGCACGTGCGCCGGCGAAAGTCGGCCGGGTCGGCCGACGCCGTCGCCGGTGTGTCGGCGGCCGTCCGGTCCGTCGCGGGTGGGCGTGCGCTCCGTAGCCGCCCGCGCCGCCACGCAGTCCCGTCGTCGGGACTCTCCCGGGTGCTGGCCTCGACGGTGTCCACTGTCGGCACGGGTTCTGCTGTGCCAGACTCAGCCACCGTGCAGGACGCAACCACAAGCGGCGGGTCGACACTGGCCGACCGGCTCCGTCGGGTGGCCGCCGCCCACCCCGACCTTCCCGCGCTGCACTGGCGCGAGCAGACTTTGACGTGGTCCGAGCTGGACGCCGCGGTGAGTGCCACCGCCCGGGCCCTCGCCGTGCCGACGCCGGCCGCCGTGCCGACGCCGGCCGCCGGGCCGGACCGGCATCCGCCCCGGGTGGCGATCGCCCTGGGCAACACGCCGGACTTCGTGGTCAGCTACCTCGGCGTGCTGCGCGCCGGACTGGTCGCCGTCCCGGTCAACCCCGGCTTCACGGGGCCGGAGCTCCGGCACGTCCTCGCCGACTCGGGCGCCGGCGTGCTGATCTGCACCGAGCCGGTCCGGGACCGGATCGCCACGGTCACCGACGAGCTGCCCGCGCTCGGCGCGGTGCACACCGCGCCACCGGCCGCCGACGGCACCGACGCCTTTCCCGCCCGCGGTGGCGAGGACCTGGCCGTACTGCTCTACACGTCGGGCACCGAGGGGCGGCCCAAGGGCGCGATGCTGTCGCACCGGGCGCTGGCCGCCAACCACGACCAGGTCGACGCCATCGACCCGCCGGTGGTCGGTCCCGACGACACCCTGCTGCTGGCGCTGCCGCTCTTCCACGCGTACGGGCTCAACTCGGGGCTCGGCGCGGTGGTCCACCACGGCGCGACCGGGGTGCTCGTCGACGACCTCGGCGACGACGCCGGGCTCGCCGAGATCGCACGGCGCCGGGTCACCGTGCTGGTGGGCGTACCGTCGATGGTCGCGGCCTGGTCCGACACGGACGCCGACACGGTCGCCACGGCGCTGGCGTCGGTCCGCGTGGTGGTGTGCGGCGCGGCGCCACTGGAGCCGGCCGTCGCGGCGCGCTTCACCGAGGTCGCCGGACGGCCCGTGCACGTCGGGTACGGCCTGACCGAGACCGCGCCGGTGCTCACGTCCACCCTGGTCGGCGGCGAGCCGAAGGCGGGCTCGATCGGCCGGCCGCTGCCCGGCGTCGAGCTGCGTCTGGTCGGGCCGGACGGCACGGACGTGTGGCCGGACGGCGGGACCGCGCCGGACGACGACCCGGACGGGCCGGACCTGTCCGACGCGGCGCTCGGCGGCGACCCGGGGGAGATCGTGGTGCGCGGGGCGAACCTCTTCTCCGGTTACTGGCCGGACGGTCGGGGCGGCCCGGACGCCGAGGGCTGGTGGGCGACCGGCGACGTCGCGTACGCCGACGACTCCGGCGACCTCTTCCTGGTCGACCGGATCGGCGAGCTGATCCTGGTCAACGGCTTCAACGTGTACCCGCACGAGGTCGAGTTGGTGCTCTCCGCGCACCCGGGCGTGGCCGAGTCGGCGGTACTGGGTGTGCCGCACCCCCGGACCGGAGAGACTGTCCGGGCGTACGTGGTGCCGGCGCCGGGGCGGCCGGTCACCGGTGCGGACCTGCTCGCCCACTGCACCCGGAACCTGGCCCGGTTCAAGTGCCCGACCGCCGTCGAGTTCGTCGACGAGTTGCCGCACTCGGCGATCGGCAAGGTACGTAAGACCCTGCTCCGGCCGGAGTCGTCGTGAGGCGGCGCCGCCCGCGGTGCCGCCCCGACGCGGCACCGGCCACCCGACCGTCGGCCCCGGCCGACGCCCGCACCACGGAGGACACCGATGCGTGAGCCCCGCATCACCCTGATCACCCGGCCCGGCTGCCACCTCTGCGAGGACGCGAAGGAGGCCCTAGACCGGGTGGTCGCGGTCACCGGGGACCGCTGGATCTCCAAGGACGTCACCGGCGACATCGAACTGGAGCGCGAGTACGGCGAGCGGCTGCCGGTGGTCCTGCTCGACGGCAAGGAGCACGGCTACTGGCGGGTGGAGGAGGAGCGGCTGCTGAAGGACCTGACCACCCCGCAGCTCTGAGGGGGGCCGGCCCCGGATCGCCGGGACGGCGCCGGTCCGGCCGCCTTCGGTAGGGTGCGGCGATGGACGCTGCACGACCCCACCTGGTCTGGGACTGGAACGGCACGCTGCTCAACGACCTCGATCTGGTCGTCGCCTCGACCAACGCCGTCTTCGCCACCGTCGGCGGTCCCGCCGTCACCGCCGACGAGCACCGGGTGCGGTTCCGCCGTCCGATCGCCGACTACTACGCCGAGGTACTCGGTCAGGCGGTCGACGACGAGGAGTTCGGCCGGCTGGACACGATCTTCCACAGCGCGTACCGGGAGGGGCTGACCACCTGCCGGCTCGCCCACGACGCGCAGGTGGCGATGGCCTCCTGGCCGGGCAGCCAGTCCCTGCTGTCCATGTGGTTCCACTCCGAGCTGGTCCCGACCGTGCACACGTACGGCCTGACCGGCCGTTTCGTCCGGGTGGACGGGCTGCGGGCCACGGTCGGCGGTGACCGCAAGGCCGAGTCGCTGCGGCGGCACCTTGCCGAGCTGGACGTCGACGGTCGGGACGTGGTGCTGATCGGCGACTCCCTCGACGACGCCGACGCGGCAGTGGAGGTCGGCGGGCGCGCCGTGCTCTACACCGGCGGCTTCACCGACCCGGTCCGCCTCCGGGCCTCCGGCCACCCGGTCGCCGACACCCTGACCGAGGCGGTGACCCTGGCCCGCACCCTGCCCTGACCGTGGGTCAGTCGCGCAGGTAGGCCAGGACGGCGCGCACCCGCCGGTGCTGCTCGGTGTCCGGCGGGAGGTCGAGCTTGGTGAAGATGTTGCGTACGTGCTTCTCGACCGCGCCGTCGCTCACCACCAGGGTGCGGGCGATGGCCGTGTTCGAGTGGCCCTCGGCCATCAGGGCGAGCACCTCGCGTTCGCGGGGGGTCAGGTGGCGCAGCGGGTCGTCGCGGCGCCGGCGGGCGAAGAGCTGCCCCACCACCTCCGGGTCGAGCACGGTGCCGCCCCCGGCCACCCGGGTCAGCGCGTCGAGGAACTCGTCGATGGCGGCCACCCGGTCCTTGAGCAGGTAGCCGATCCCGCCCCCGCCGCCCCCGGTCGTGTCCAGGAGGTCGTCGGCGTAGGACACCTCCACGTACTGCGACAGCACCAGGATCGGCGTACGGGGCACCAGCCGCCGTGCCTCCACGGCCGCCCGCAGCCCCTCGTCGGTGTGCGACGGCGGCATCCGCACGTCCACGATCGACACGTCCGGCCGGTGCGTCACCACCGCCTCCACCAGCGCGTCGCCGTCCCCGACGGCGGCCACCACCCGATGCCCCTGCTCGGAGAGCAGCCGGACCAGGCCCTCCCGCAGGAGCACGGCGTCGTCCGCGATCACGATGCGCATGCCGCTGTCTACCACGCCGGGCTCAGAGCGGTAGGTCGGCGCCGATCTCGGTGGGGCCGCCGGTCGGGCTCGCCACCGTGAGCCGGCCCCCGACCGCCCGGACGCGGTCGGCGATGCCGGCGAGGCCGTGGCCCTTGGCGACGTTGGCGCCGCCCTGACCGTCGTCGTCGACGACGACCCGCAGCCGTCCTCCCTCCCGGGAGACACTCACCCGGCACGTGGTGGCCCGGCTGTGCTTGGCGACGTTGGTGAGCGCCTCGGCGACGACGAAGTACGCCGTGTTCTCGGTCACCGGATCGAGCCGTCCCGCGGGATCGCCGAGGTCCGCGTCGACCCGCAGTTCGATCGGGATGAGGCCCCGGCCGGCGAGGGCCGCCAGAGCGCTGGGCAGGCCCCGGTCCACCAGGATCGGCGGTGCGATGCCCCGGGAGAGGGCGCGTAGCTCGGCGAGGGCCTCCCGGGTCTGACCGACGGCCTCGTCGAGGGTCCGGCCGGCCGCCTCCGGGTCGGTGGCCAGTTGCTGCCGGGCCCGGCTCAGGTCCATCGCGAGCCGGACCAGGCGCTGCTGGGGGCCGTCGTGGATGTCCCGTTCCAGGCGGCGCAGCGCGGTCGCCTCCGCCGACACGGCGGCTCGCTTCTGCTCCTCCAGCACCGTGATCCGGTTGCGCATCTCGGCCACCCCGGTCAGCAGTGCCCGGCCGAGGGAGGCCTCCAGCAGGGCACACGCGCGCACCACGTTCGGCAGCGTGAACAGGAAGAGCAGCCCGATGGCGGTGTTCACCGCGATCCGGGCGGCCGGCGAGTCACCGAGGCCGAGGAGGTCGTTGAGGCCGGCGTCCTCCGGTCCGTAGGGGATCGCCCAGTCGTAGGTGACGTAGAGGACACCGGCGAGCGCGACCGCCCACCAGGTGAGCGTGACCACGAAGGCGACCACGGCCACCACCAGCCGGAAGATGCCGTGGGCAAGATCCAGCCAGGACTGGGCGTCGCGCATCGGCAGGAAGATCCGCCGCCAGCCCCCCGCGCCGGCCTCGGGGACCAGGTACCGCGGACGGATCCGGGGCCGGCGCAGGATCGCCGGCAGGCGCAGGCGTTCGATGTCGGCGATCCCGCGGGCCGCGTACAGGGTGCCGGTGAGGATCGGCAGGCCCACCACGCCCACCAGCAGCCCGAGACCGAGTGCGACCCCGGTCACCAGGATCACGAACGACACGATCGCGAGGGGGAGGCTGAGCACCACGTACCCGGAGTCGACGAGGAGTTGCCCGAAGGCGCTGGGCCGCCGGTCGGACTCGCCCAGGGGCTCGGCGGCGGGAACTGCGGTCATGTTCACGAGGCTAGGCAAGCACCGGCCGCCGTACCCATCCCGTCGGCCGGTCTCTCCGGCGTAGGGCTGGCCCTGCCCTCCTCGGCGAGCCGCGTCGCGCGATTGGTCAGAGAAGTCTTAATTGAGCAATAATTGCCGAGCGGCGCCGCCCGAGGTGTCCGATCGATCTTGCGGAATGGAGGGCCTGGTGGAGCCGCGTCGCGGGCCAGCAAGATCGCGATTTGTGCACGTCTTCACAAGCGCCTACTCTGTAGTTCCGACGCGCCCTGCTAGCACAGCCGGCAATCTCGGTCGCCAGCGGGAGTCCCTAAGCGGCCGACCAGCGGAGTTGGCCGAGGATCGCACCGCACGGAGTCTCATGAGTCAGCACCGTCACCCAGGCGCGCCCGGCCGCGCCGGTGCCGTACCGGCGCTCCCGGACCTGCCCGAGGCGACCGTCGCGCGTCTCCCCGAGTACCTCCGTGCCCTGCACAACCTGGCCGAGAGCGGCCACGAGACCGTGTCCAGCGAGGGTCTGGCCAGTGCCGCCGGGGTGAACTCCGCCAAGCTCCGCAAGGACCTCTCCCAGCTCGGGTCCTACGGCACCCGGGGCGTCGGGTACGACCTGGCGCTGCTGATCGAGCAGATCGAGTACGTGCTCGGGCTCACCCAGCGCCGGGCGGTCGCCCTGGTCGGCGTGGGTAATCTCGGTCACGCCCTGGCCGGCTACGACGGGTTCGCCAGCCGCGGCTTCCGCATCGCCGCGCTCCTCGACGCCGACCCCTCCCGGGTCGGCGAGGAGATCAACGGCCTGGTCGTGCGGCACATCGACGAGCTGCCCCGGATCGCCGCCGAGGAGGCCCTCGCCATCGGCGTGATCGCCACTCCCGCCGCCGCCGCGCAGGCCGTCGCCGACCAGCTCGTCGCCGTCGGTGTGACGAGCATCCTGAACTTCGCGCCCTGCGTACTCTCGGTTCCGGAGGGGGTCGACGTGCGCAAGGTCGACCTCGCCATCGAGCTGCAGATCCTGTCCTTCCACGAGCACCGCAAGGCGTCTCTGACCGCGCTCCCCGCCACCGGCGGGTCCGCCCTCACCGCCCTGCCGGGCGGTCTCGCGGTCACCGACACGCAGGAGGCGATCGGCACGTGAAACTCCTCGTCGTCGGCGCGTCCTACCGCACGGCTCCGGTCGCCACGCTGGAGCAGCTCGCGGTCGCACCCGCCGACCTCACCCGCATGCTGGACCGCCTGGTCGCGCAGCCGTACGTGACCGAGGCGGTGCTGGTCTCCACCTGCAACCGGGTGGAGGTCTACGCCGCCGTGTCCGGTTTCCACGGCGGGCTGGGCGACATCTGCGCGGTCCTGGCCGAGCAGGCCGGCTGCCAGCCGGCGGCGCTCGCCAACAACCTGTACGTGCACTTCGACGCCGCCGCCGTCGACCACGTCTTCCGGGTCGCCGCCGGACTGGACTCGATGGTCGTCGGCGAGGCGCAGATCCTCGGCCAGCTCCGTGACGCGTACCACTGGGCGACCGGCACCGACACCGCCGGCCGCCTCCTGCACGAGCTGATGCAGCAGGCGCTGCGGGTGGGCAAGCGGGCCCACGCCGAGACCGGCATCGACCGCGCCGGCCAGAGCGTGGTCACCGCCGCGCTCGACCTGGCCGCCGAGCTGCTCGACGGCGACCTGAACGGACGCCCGGCCCTCGTGGTCGGCGCGGGCGCGATGGGGTCGCTGGGCGTGGCGACGCTCGCCCGGCTGGGCGCCGGCCCGCTCACCGTGACCAACCGGGGCGCCGACCGGGCGGTCCGGCTCGCCGAGTCGTACGGGGCCGCCGCCGTACCGATCGCGGAGCTGACCTCGGCCCTCTCCACCGTGGACATCGTCGTCGCGGCCACCGCCTCCACCGAGGCGGTCCTCACCCGTGACGTGGTCGGCCGGGCGCTCGCCGACCGGGACCCGGAGCGGGGCCCGCTGGTCCTGCTCGACCTGGCCGTGCCCCGGGACGTGGAGCCCGGTGTCGCCGACCTGCCCGGCGTCGAGGTGATCGACATCGACCGGATGGCCGCGATGATCGCGGACGGTCCGGCCGCCGCCGATGCCGCGGCGGTGGAGCGGATCGTGGTCGGCGAGGTCGACGGGTTCCTCACCTGGCTGCGTGGCGCCGACGTCGCCCCGACCGTGGCCGCGCTGCGCGGCCGGGCCGACGACGTGGTGACCGCCGAGCTGCGCCGGCTGGCCCAGCGCCGCCCCGACCTCAGCGACGACCAGCGCGCCGAGGTGGCCCGGACGGTGCACCGCGTGGTCCAGCGGCTGCTGCACCAGCCCACCGTGCGGGTCCGCCAGCTCGCGGCCGAGCCCGGCGGCGACCAGTACGCGGCCCTGCTGCGCGAGCTGTTCGACCTCCAGGTGCCGCAGACCTCCCCGGTCGACACGGTCCCCGACATCGTCGACACCGCCGACGTCCCCCGGTTCGGGGGCACCGACAGCGACGTCCCGCCGTTCGGCGGCACCGTCGCCGACATCCCGCCCACCGGAGGTGAGCGATGAACAGCCCCCTGCGTCTCGGTACCCGGGGCAGCAAGCTCGCGATGGCCCAGTCCGGCCAGATCGCCGACGCCCTGACCGCCGCCACCGGTCGCACCGTCGAACTGGTCGAGGTGGTGACCGCCGGTGACCGTTCGTCCGCGCCGGTGCACCGGCTCGGCGTCGGTGTGTTCGTCTCCGCGCTGCGGGACGCGCTGGTCGCCGGAACGATCGACCTCGCGGTGCACTCCTACAAGGACCTGCCGACCGCGGCGGCCCCCGGTCTGCACATCGCGGCCGTACCGCCCCGAGAGGACCCGCGGGACGCCCTGATCGCCACGGACGGACGTACGCTCGCCGAGCTGCCGCCCGGCGCGGTGGTGGGCACCGGCGCGCTGCGCCGCATCGCCCAGTTGCACGCGCTCGGGCTGCAACTGGAGGTCACCCCCATCCGGGGCAACGTCGACACCCGGCTCGCGCGGGTGCTCGGCCCGGACGCCGACCTGGACGCCGTGGTCCTGGCTCGGGCCGGGCTGGCCCGGCTGGGCCGTACCGACGTGATCACCGAGACGCTCGACCCGATGCTGATGCTGCCCGCGCCCGCCCAGGGCGCCCTGGCGGTGGAGTGCCGGATCGACGACCCGGACCTGGTCGAGCTGCTCGCCGTGCTCGACCACGCACCGTCCCGCGCCGCGGTCACCGCGGAACGGGCGCTGCTGGCCACCCTGGAGGCCGGGTGCTCCGCTCCCGTCGCCGCCTACGCCGAACTCGCCGAGGGCGAGACCGGCGATGAGATCTACCTGCGCGGTGCGGTGATCAGCCCGGACGGTTCGCGAGACCTCCGGCTGTCCCACACCGGTACGCCCGCCGACGCGGCGGAGATCGGCAAGGCACTCGCCGCCGAACTCCTCGACCTCGGCGCCGACTCGATCCTCGGCCAGGAAGGACACACCGGCCCGGGGACCCAGCAATTTGGGAGCACAGAATGACCCGCACCCGTAAGCCCGTAGGCCGCATCGCGTTCGTCGGGGCCGGTCCCGGCGACCCGGGCCTGCTGACCCGCCGGGCGCACGACGCCCTCGTCGACGCCGACCAGGTCGTGTACGACCGGGGAGTCCCCGAGTCGCTGCTCGACGCCGTCCGTGCCGAGGCGAAGGAAGACGCGCAGTTCACCCCGGCCGAGGGCGCTCCGGGTGACGTGGCGAAGGTGCTGATCTCGGCGGCCCGTTCCGGGCTGAACGCGGTGCACCTGGTCGCCGGTGACCCCTTCGGCCACGACTCGGTGGTCAAGGAGGTGCAGGCGGTGGCCCGTACCGCCGCGCACTTCGAGGTGGTCCCCGGTGTCGGACAGGCCGAGGGTGTGGCCACGTACGCGGGTGTGCCGCTGCCGGGCGTACGGACCGCGGCGGACGTCGAGGACGTCAACACCCTGGACTTCGAGGCGCTGGCGGCGGCCGTCGGGCGGGGTTCGCTCGCTCTGGCGGTGGACGCCGGCGATCTCGCCGCGATCCGGGACGGCCTGCTGGCCGCCGGGGTGGACGGCACGACCGGCGTCGGGGTGACCGGCGACGGCACCGGTGAGACGCAGTACACGACCACGTCGACCGTGGACTCCTTCGTCGCGGCGGCACTCGGCTTCACCGGCCGGGTCGTGCTCACCGTCGGTGAGGGCGTCGGCCAGCGGGACAAGCTGAGCTGGTGGGAGAACCGGCCGCTGTACGGCTGGAAGGTGCTGGTGCCCCGCACCAAGGAGCAGGCCGGCGCGATGAGCGCGCGGCTGCGCGCGTACGGGGCCATCCCGTGCGAGGTGCCGACCATCGCCGTCGAGCCGCCGCGTACGCCCGCCCAGATGGAGCGGGCGGTCAAGGGCCTGGTCGACGGCCGGTACGCCTGGGTGATCTTCACCTCGGTGAACGCGGTCCGGGCGGTCTGGGAGAAGTTCGCCGAGCACGGCCTCGACGCCCGCCACTTCGGCGGCGTCAAGATCGCCTGCATCGGTGAGGCGACCGCCGAAGCGGTCCGCGCCTTCGGCATCCAGCCGGAGCTGGTCCCGTCCGGGGAGCAGTCCTCCGAGGGGCTGCTGGCCGAGTTCTCCCCGCACGACGAGGTCCTCGACCCGGTGGGCCGGGTGCTGCTGCCCCGCGCCGACATCGCCACCGAGACGCTCGCCGCCGGGCTCACCGAGCGCGGCTGGGAGGTCGACGACGTGACCGCGTACCGGACCGTCCGGGCCGCCCCGCCGCCCGCCGAGATCCGGGACGCGATCAAGTCCGGCGGTTTCGACGCGGTGCTCTTCACCTCGTCCTCCACCGTCCGGAACCTGGTCGGCATCGCCGGGAAGCCGCATGCGCGTACCGTTGTTGCGGTCATCGGGCCCAAGACGGCGGAGACCGCGACGGAGTTCGGCCTGCGGGTCGACGTCCAGCCGCCGCACGCCTCGGTCCCCGATCTGGTGGAGGCGCTCGCCGCCTACGCCGTCGAGCTGCGCGAGAAGCTTGCCGCCATGCCGGCGAAGCAGCGTCGTGGTTCGAAGGTGCAGGGGCCGACCGCCCTGAGGTTCCGGTAGTCCTAGCAGGAGGCCCCCATGCCGTACCCCGAGATCCGGCCCCGTCGGCTGCGCCGCAACGCGGCGGTCCGGCGGCTGGTGTCCGAGACCCGCGTCGACCCGGCCGAGCTGGTCGTGCCGATGTTCGTCAAGGAGGGGCTGACCGAGCCGCGGGCCGTCGCGTCGCTCCCGGGGGTGCTCCAGCACTCCCGGGACTCGCTGCGCAAGGCGGCGGTCGAGGCGGTCCAGGCCGGTGTGGGGGGCATCATGCTCTTCGGGGTGCCGGCGTCCCGGGACGCCACCGGCTCCGGTGGCATCGACCCGAACGGCATCCTCAACGTCGCCATCCGGGACGTCGTCTCCGAGGTGGGCGACGCCACCGTGGTGATGAGCGACCTGTGCCTGGACGAGTTCACCTCGCACGGGCACTGCGGCCTCCTCACCCCCGAGGGTGACGTCGACAACGACGCCACCCTCGTCGCGTACGCCGAGATGGCGGTGGCCCAGGCCGCCGCCGGGGTCGACGTGGTCGGGCCGTCCGGGATGATGGATGGCCAGGTCGGCGTCGTACGCCGGGCGCTCGACGCCGCCGGTCACCAGGACGTGGCGGTGCTGGCGTACGCCGTGAAGTACGCCTCCGCGTTCTTCGGCCCGTTCCGGGACGCGGTGGAGTCGGCGCTGGAGGGCGACCGCCGCGCCTACCAGCAGGACCCGGCGAACCTCCGCGAGTCGCTGCGCGAGGTGGAGCTGGACGTGGCCGAGGGCGCCGACATGGTGATGGTCAAGCCCGCGTTGCCGTACCTCGACGTGGTGTCGGCGGTCCGCGCGGCGGTGGACGTGCCGGTCGCCGCGTACCAGGTCTCCGGTGAGTACGCGATGGTCGAGGCGGCTGCCGCGAACGGCTGGGTGGACCGCGAGCGGATGATCCTGGAGACGCTCACCTCGATCCGTCGGGCCGGCGCGCAGATCATTCTGACGTACTGGGCCGTCGAGGCCGCCCAGCTCCTCCGCCAGCGCTACTGACGGCCGGGCCGTCGGCGCTCGTCCTGCCGGGCTGCGCGCCTGCGTGCCTGCCTGCTGCTTGCTCGGTCGCGTGGTTGCTCGGCGCCTCCTTCCGCCCCGATCGCCGGACGCACAAGAGATGACTGTCCGTAACAGCCGGGCCGGCGACCACCACACGCCTCCGCCCACTTTGCTCTGCACCCCTATACGCGCCAGTGACGTTGAGTGCCTGGCGCGTATAGGGGTGCAGAGCAAAGTGAGGCGGAACGGTTGTCGGCGGTAGCCGGCCCGGCCGGCGTTGTGCCTGGTCAGAGATGTGAGCGCCGGATCGGCGCCGGCCGACCCCTCGATCGGTGCCATCACGGAGAGTGATGCCGGCCCCGGATCGGGTGTCGCTACCGAGCGTGTTCGAGGCGGCTGACGACGTGGGGCCGGGGCCTCGGCCGATCCGCTGGCCGCGGGTGGTTGTCCACAGGGTCGGCGGTTGTCCACAGGCGGGGTGGACGGGGTGGAACCGAGGTCTGGCGTCCGGCACCGTGATGGGCATGTCGTCGCAGGAGCGGTCGGAGCGGGAGCAGGCGGAGCCGGTCGAGCCGGTCGAGCCCGTCGGGTCCGTCGGGTCCGTCGGGTTCGTCGAGCACATCGAGTCGTGGCCGGTCGTCGGGCTGGTCCGGGCTGCCCGGCGTCGGGCCGACTGGAGCCAGCGGGAACTGGCCAGACACGTCGGCGTGCACCACGCCACCATCGGCCGCATCGAGGCGGGCCGGCTGACGCCCAGCCTGGATCTGCTCCGGCGCGTTCTCGGAGCGGCCGGGTTCCGGCTGGCGGTCGTCGACGACCGGGGCCGCGTACTGCGTCCGATGCGCGACCGCGACGACATCCGCGATGGCGCCGACCGTCGGTACCCGTCCCACCTGGACACGATCCTCGATCCGGAGCCGGGCGAGTGGTGGGCCGACAGGTACGGCCTCGCGCGTCCGCCGGAGACGTTCTACCGCAACCGTCTGGTCCGCGACGCCCTGCGGCGGCGAAGCCAGTGGGAGGTGCGGGTGGCGAAGTACCGGAACGTACCGCCGCCGCCGGACGTGTTCCGCAGCGCACGGTACCGGGCGATGCTCGACCCCGACCGCATCCGGCGCGAGTGACGACGGCCCGCCGGCCCAGGTGGGTGACCCGGGCCGGCGGGCCGCCGGCGTACGTGCGGAACGAGGTCAGTCGTCGTTGGTGATGGTGCCGGTGCCGACCGGGTCCCCGAGCAGCAGACCGGGCACGCCGGCCACCAGGAGCGTCAGCTTCTCGTCCGACTCCCGCTTCCGGTCACCGTTGACGGTCACCGCGAAGGTGAGCGTCGTCTGGCCGGCGGCCAGGGTGCGGCAGCCGACGTACGGGTCGTAGTCGGAGCCGGCGTGCGCCGTGCCGCCGTAGGTGGCGGCGCAGACCACGACCGGCTGCGAGAGGGGCCGGGAGACGCTCACCGGGAAGGTGAGCGTGCTGGTGCCCCGGTCGCCCTCGACCACCGACGCGTCCCCGACGCTCAGCGTGGCGCGGGAGCGGAACCGGGCGACCTGCGGATCGTGGTCGCTGGAGCCCCGCGAGCCGTCCCCGGCGTACTCGGCCGGCCAGTCCGCGTTGATGTGCGCGGCCCGCATCTGCACCAGGTCACCGTGCAGCGCCTCGTTGACGAACAGGTGGTCCAGCGTCTGCGCCTGCCCCTCGAAACTGTACGAGTAGGCGGACGACGGCGCGTCGGCCAGCAGGTCCTCCCAGAGGTTCCGCATCCCGGCGTCGTACAGCGGTGCCAACTGGTCCGACGGGGTGGGGTTCGCCGCCGTGGCGATCGGGTCGTCGGGGCGCGGGAAGACGTTCAGGTCGCCGCCGTAGACGACGCGGGCGTCTCCGTCCGACGCCTCGATCGCGGTGACGATCGCCGCCCCGTACGCGGCCTGCTCCCGGCGCTGCCCTACCCGGCTGTCCGGGCCGGACGAGTAGTGGTTGCTCGCCGCCCACAGGGTGAACCGCTCCGACGAGCCGGGCGCGGCCGCGACGGTGAACTTGCCGAGCTGCGGGGCACGGGTGAAGACGTTGCTGCCGTCCCGGCCGGTGCTGACGTCGACGTCGGCGGGGAGGACGGCGTTGAGCGCCTTCGGGTTCTGCACGTCGGCGTTGCTCGCCAGCGCGGCACCCCGGTACTGCACCGTCGGCGCGGAGCCGAGCAGCGGGTCACCCGCGGTCGCCTCGGCCAGCGACAGCCGATCGGTCCGGTACAGGAACGCGGCGGTGATGCCGCGCGCGTCGGCGCCGGTCCGGTCGTACGCGGCCGCATAGGCCGGCCCGCCGTTCGCCGCGACGGTCAGCGCCAGCTCCTGGAGGGTGTCCGGAGCGCCGTCGGCGTCGTTCGTGGTGCCGCAGGCCAGCTCGGTGCCGGAGACGGTGCAGATGTCCTGGTCCTCGGCCTCCTGCACCAGGATCAGGTCGGGGGAGTGCAGGTCGGTGGTGATCTGGTCGGCCAGCGCGGCGAGCTGCTCCCGGTACTCCTGCTCACTGCCGGGCACGTAGTCGAACGGGGGCCGTACGCCCGTGCAGCCGGGGTTGCCGGTGAAGTCGCAGCCGTCGAACGGGTCGTCGCGGAAGTCGTACAGGTTCTCGACGTTGTAGGTCGCGACCGCGACCTCGCGGGACCGGTCGGCCGGCTGCGGCGGGTTGTTCGCCGACGGGTCGGCCCCGCCGGTGAACTGCGCCGACTCGACCTGGACGCCGTACTTCTCGAACGAGTAGTAGAGGCCGCCCACCGCGTCGGCGGTCAGCGTGTCGAAGGTGTGCGCCGGCGGCAGCAACGCCGTGACGTCGCCGGTGGTGCCCTTGACGCCCATGCTGCCGAGCAGGATGCGCTGGCCGTTGCCGTCGTCGAAACGGCGCGTCGGGTCGTTGTCCAACGGGTGCGAGTCCCGGAACACCCGACGGGCGTACGGGTCGGCGCGGTCGAGCAGCGGGTCGTCCCGGTCGATGACGTAGGTCTCCGCGTCGGCCGTGGAGCTGAAGACGTTCCGGCCGCTCACCGCGGCGCTGCCGGCCCGGACCCGCAGCCGGGCCCCTCGTGCCGCTCCCAGAAGCGCTCCGCGTCGGCCAGGTCGGCCGGCGGCACCGCGTCCGTGACCTCGACCGCCGTGTCCACGTCGACGCCGGAGGCGACCTTGCGCACCAGGGAGGCGCTGGAGAGCTGGGTCATGTTGAAGTACTCGGCGACCCGGGCACGTACGACCACCTCGTCGCCCACGGTCGGCACGTAGCCGCCGATCAGCGAGGTGAACGCGCCCATGAAGACGAAGACGCCGTCCGAGCTGGTCGGATCGCCGTCGGTGGCGTCGGCGCGGCTCTGCAGGAAGAAGCCCCGCTGGTCGCTGCCGTTGCTGGCGCGGGCCAGCGTGAGCTGCGTGACCACCCCCCGGACGTCCCACAGACGGTCGCTGCTGCCGCCACCGGTGGTCGGCGCGAGCGGTGACCGGTCGGTCGGACCGGACTCGTCGTCGCGGGTCGGGCCCTGCACCCGCCCGACGGTGACCTCCTCGACGACCTGCACGCTGAGCGTGCAGGTGGCGGTGCCGCCGTCGGCGTCGGTGGCGGTGACCTGGACGGCGTAGATGCCGCCGGGCAGGTCGGTGCTCGTCGTGACGGTGGCGCGGGCGGTGCCGGCGACCGCGTCGGCCGGGATCAGGTCGGTACGGCTGATCGAGCCGGCCGCCGGGGTCGGGGTGACCGAGGTGACGGCCACGTCGACGACGCGGTCGTCGGCGTCGGTGGCGGTGACCTCCCGGGTCCCGGCGGTGCCGGCGGCGGTGACCAGTGCTCCGCCGCAGGTGACCGAGCCGGGCACGTCGACCGGGCCGCCGCCGTCGACGCTGTGCGCGCCGAGCCCGTCGACCGTGTCGATGGCGAAGCCGGCCCACTGGGTGGCCGGGTCGAAGGCGTTCGACGGGTCGGTGTCGCCGGCCGTCACGGCACCGAGCCGGCGCAGCGTGTTGTCGGCGGTGCTGGTGACGCCGCTGCCCCACTCGGTGCCCGGGTCGACGCCGACCTGGCCGATCGAGTCGAGCACCGTGGCGCCCCGCCGCAGCACGATCGCGTCGTCGCCGTTGAAGAGGCTCGCGCCGGTGGTCTGGTCGGCCTGGGCGAGGATCGCCGCGTTGGCCGAGGAGCTGGCGAGCACGAAGGCGTCCCCGGCGGCGACCGTGCCGGTCAGCGCCAGGCTGGTCGACGGGGTGATGGCACCGTTGAAGTACAGCTGGAGCTGGTATCCGCCGGCAGTCAGGTCGATGGCCGCCGCGGTGCCGTTGAACAGCTCGATCGCCTTGTTGTTCGACGAGCCCTCGACGTACTCCGAGATGAACAGGTCGGTGGGCGCGGCGCTTGCCGCGGTGGGTGCGACGCCGACGGCCGTGACTGTCACGGCTGCGGTGGCGGTCGCGAGCGCGGCAAGTGTGCGGCGCGGGCGCATAGGGCCTCCACGATGGGTGGACGGGATCTAACGCACGTTAAGGCGCGTGGTTGACCGGCGTCCATCCCCCATCGGACGGTTTCGTGAACTTCTGCCCGATCAGCGGCCGGTGTCCATCCGGTGGACCAGCTCCGCGACGTCCACGCTGTACTCGCACCACTCCCGGTCCGGACGGTAGCCCAGCTCGGCATTGACCTTGAGCATCGCCTCGTTGGCCTGCGCGTTCCAGGTCTGCACCTCGGTCAGCTCGGGCTCCGCCGAGCGCAGCTCCAGCAGCATCCGCGCCTTGATCGCGCGGTCGATGCCGTAGCCGCGATGGTCCTGGGCGACGATCGTGTCGTACTGGTCGGCGCGGGTGGGGTGCTGGGCCGGCACCACCACCTCGGTCAGACCGGCCACCTCGCCGCTCTGCTCGTGCAGGGCGAGCACGATGTAGGGCTTCATCCCCCGCCGGTGCAGGCAGTCGAGGCTGTCCCGCAGCCGCTGCGGGTCGTACGAGCTGGGGCGCAGCTCGCCGTCCTCGACGTCACGCACCTCGGCCTTGGCCCGGGCGTACGCCTCGATCAGCTCGTCCGGCGGGCCGCCGGGCCAGAATTCCAGGTGGTAGCCCGCGCCGATGCCGGAGGCCATCTCGGTCAGCTCGGTCCAGTCGACCGCGGTCAGGTCGAGGACGCTGCGGGTCTCCACGTACTCGCGGGCGAACCCGAGCGACTCGTAGAAACCGACGGCGGGCGTGTCGCCGACCACCTCGACACCGATCGAGCGGAAACCCTCCTGGTAGACCCGCTTGGCCGCCACCAGGACCAGCCTGCTGCCCAGGCTGGTGCGCCGGACGTCGGGGTGCACCAGCACCTCCAGCACGCCGATGTCACCGAGCAGCAGCACGTGCACCTGGCCCAGGATCGCGCCCGGGGTGCCGTCGGCGGCCGGCTCGGCCTGCGCCACCCAGGAGATCCGCCGTTCGCCGGGCATCACCTCGGTGAGGTACTCCCGCAGGGAGTTCTCCCGCCACGGCGGATCCTGCGGCAGGTCGGACGCCAGGATCGCGTTCAACGTGTCCAGCAGCGACGCGATCTCGGCGGACGACGCGGTCCTGGGGTCCCACTCGCGCACCATCACCCGTCTAGCTTGCCGCTAACGGCTGCCGGGGGGAAGTGTCCAGTTCTCCAATGTGCGCGGACGATCACGTCACGTACGGCTGGCCTGTCCGTAGCGGTTGGCGGTGTCGTACACGTCCTGGGCGTACCGCCGGACGTCGTTGTACGACAGGATCGCGTTCCACCAGTCGCCGGGGATGGTGAGGTTCCGGCCGCCCTTGCACAGGTAGTTGCCGGCCGCGAGGGCGGCGTCGTCGATGTCGTGCGGGTCGCGGATCCCGTCGTTGTCGGCGTCGGCGCCGATCTCCTGCCAGGTGGTCGGGATGAACTGCATCGGCCCGATCGCCCGGTCGAGAGCGGCGTCCCCGTCCAGCAGGCCCCGGTCCGTGTCCGCGATCCGCATCCGGCCGCCCTGGCCGTCCAGCGGCAGGCCGATGATCTTCGGTAGCGCCTTGCCGTTCGTGCCCAGCCGAGCGCCGTTCGCACTGCCGTGCCCGGACTCGACGTGACCGATCGCGGCGAGGGTGGTCCAGCTCAGGGCGCAGCTGCGGTTGGTCTGGGAGAGCACCAGCTCGGCGTACCCGTACGCCTGGAGGGCGACCGCCGGAATGGTGACCTTCGGGCTGATCTGCGCGGCCCAGGCGGCGAGGGCGTCCGCGGGGCGACCGGTGCCGACGACCGGACCCCCGGTCGGCACGCCGACGGTCGGCGCCCCGATCGGCGCCGACCCGCTCGGCAGCGGGGTGGCCGGGGGCGGCGGCGACCCGGCGGGGAAGGCACCGTCCGGCAGGCCCGTCGGCGCCGTCGCGTCGACGGCCACCGGGCGGGGAGCGCGGACCGCCGCCGGCACCAGCAGCGCGCCGGCCGCGGCGGTCGCCGCGACCAGGGCCAGCAGGAAGACGCCGGGCACGGTGAGCCGACCGCTGGGGCGCCGCGACCAGTCGCGCGTCGCCCGCGCGGCGGTCAGCGCGACACGACCGGGTGGAGTGCGTACGGCGTGGGCGAAGGGCACCCGGCGCCGCCGGGCTGCCGGTGGACCGGCGGGGGCGACCGCGTCGGCCGACGGCGTCCCGGAGCCGCCGGCCGCGGGTGGGGCCTCGCCGGCCTTCGTGTCACCGGTCTTCGGCGGGTCGGCCGCGGCCCCAACAGCCCCCGGCTCGTCGGCCTCGGTGGTGACGTTCTCCGGCTCGTCGGCCTTGGCCGTGGCCGTCTGCGGCTCGTCGGCCTTCGGCCGGTCGGCGGTGGCGTCCGGCTGGTCGACCTTCGGTGCGCTGGCCTCGGGCTCGTCGGCCCCGGTCGCGTCCGGCGTGCCGGAGGGCGGGGCCTGTGTCCTCAGCCAGGGACGGCGCGGCCGGGGCACCACACCGGTCGCCTCGTCCGGCGCGGCGCCGGAAGACGCGAGCGGCCCGTCGAGCGGCGCGGCCGGGCGCAGGGGTCGCAGGGCCGATCTGTCCTCGCCGTCCACCACCAGTTGAGTATCACCCATGCTCGCCCGTACGTCAGGACCGGTCGTACCCTGTTGCCATGCCCCGGTACGAGTTCCGCTGCCGCGCCTGCGGCGACACCTTCGAGGTCAACCGCCCGATGGCGCAGTCCGGTGAACCGGCGTCCTGCCCGCAGGAACACACCGACACCGTGAAGCTGCTCTCGACGGTGGCGGTCACCGGCCGCGGTGGTGCCGGGGCGGCCGTCGGTCCTTCCGCGCCGGCCGCCGGTGGCGGCTGTTGCGGCGGTGGCTGCGGCTGCTGAGCTGGGTGTTCCCGCCCGGCGGGGGAGGCGTGGTCGTCGCCGGCGCGGTGCGTGCCGACGGTCCCTCGTTCCGGTCGCCAGGCGGTTCGAGTTGGCACGTTGGGGCCGAACCGGGCCGACCGTTCTCACGATGCGTGACGACGCGAGTTCGGGCAGCATGAACCCGACGTCACGGGCGGAGGTTCCTCGCATGTCGACACGGATCCACCTCCCGACCGGGTGGGTGACCTTCGTGTTCACCGACATCGAGGGCTCCACGCGGCTGGCCCAGCTGCTCGGCCCCGACTACCGGCCGGTGCTCCGCGAGCACCGGCGCCTGCTGCGCCGCACGATCGCCGCGACCGAGGGCGCGGAGCTGCTGACCGAGGGCGACTCGTTCTTCCTGGTCTTCGCCGACGCGTCCGCCGCGCTGACCGCCTGCCTGACCGCCCAGCGGGCGCTGGCCAACCACGACTGGCCGACGCCGGAGTCCGCTCCCCGGGTCCGGATGGGTCTGCACACGGGTTGGGCCGAGCCGCGCGACGGCGAGTACGCGAGCCCCGAGGTGCACCGGGCCGCCCGGGTCGCCGCCGCGGCGCACGGCGGGCAGGTGCTCTGCTCGGCGTCGGCGGCACGCCACGCGGCCCCGTTGCCGCCCGGCGCCTCCCTGCTCGACCTCGGCCTGCACCGGTTGCGGGGCTTCGACGACCGGGAACGGCTCTTCCAGCTCGTGGCCCCGGGTCTGGAACGGCAGTTCCCGCGGCCGCGTACCGCCGACGCGGTCGCGCACAACCTGCCCACCCAGGTCACCTCGTTCGTGGGCCGGCAGGCGGAGCGGGCGGAGCTGCGGCGGCTGGTGGAGGCCCACCGGCTGGTGACGGTGCTCGGCGCGGGCGGGACGGGCAAGACCCGGCTGGCCGTGGAGCTCGCCGCCGACCTGGTGGACTCCCATCCGGACGGGGTCTGGTTCGTCGACATCGCCACGGTCACCGATCCGGGCCTGGTGGCGTTCGCGGTGGCCGCCGTCCTCGGGCTGCGTCCCGAGCCGGGCCGCCCGGTGGTGGACACCCTGGTGGAGCACGCGGCCGGCCGACGCATGCTGATCGTGCTCGACACCTGCGACGCCCAACCGGCCGCCTCCGCCGACGTGATCTCCCGGCTGCTGGCCGGCGGTACGGGTGTCCGGGTGCTCGCCACGAGCCGGGAGCCGTTCGGCCTGCTCGGCGAGGTGGTGTGGCGGATCCCGCCGTTGTCGGTGGACCCGCCGACCGACGGCACGGAGAGCGACGCGGTGGCGCTGCTGCTGGACCGGACGGCGGCGGCCCGGGGCGGCCGGCAACCGGACCCGGCCGAGTCGGCCGACCTGCGCCGGGTGGTACAGCGCCTGGACGGCCTGCCGCTGGCGATCGAGCTGGCCGCCGCCCGGTTGCGGGTGCTGTCGGTCGGGCAGCTCGCGGAGCGCCTCGACGACGTGCTCGGCACCCTGGACGCCGGGCGGGACGTTCCCGAGGCGCCGCCGGCGGAGCGGGCGTGGACGGGCAACCAGCAGGACACCGTGGACCTGGTGGCGGCGGCCGTCGGCCTGTCACCGCCGTCCCCGGCCACCCGGGCAGTGCAGCGGTCGGCCACCGAGCGGCACCTGACGATGCAGGCCACGGTGACGTGGTCGTACCGGACGCTCGGCCCGCGCGCCGCGCGCCTGCTGCGGTGGCTGTCGGTCTTCGCCGGGCCGGTGGACCTCTCCACGGTGGAGTGGCTGCTCACGGACGACCCGCTGGATCCGCTCTCGGTGCTGGTGGACAAGTCGATGGTGCTGGCCGAGCCGCACGCGTCGGGCAGCACGTACCGGATGCTGGACCCGATCCGGGCGTACGCGGCCCGGCGGCTGGCGGAGGCGGGTGAGGAGGAGGCCGCCCGCAACCGCCACGTGGCCTGGTCGGCGCACGCGCTGGAGCGGGCGCACCTGGACCCGGACGGCCGGCCGGTCACCCTCTCCCTGTACGCCCTGGACCCGCTCGCCGGTGAGCTGCGTGCCGCGCTGCGTTGGTGCGCCGTCGGGGGCAGCGCCCGGGCGGGGCTGCGCCTGGCCGGTGGCCTCGACCAGTGGTGGCGGGAGCGCGGCCTGGCCCGCGAGGGGCGATTGTGGCTGTCCCGGTTGTACGGGCGGCTGGCCGAGACGGGGGAGCGGGTCCCCGAGGCGGAGCTGGCGGCGGTGTACCACATGCACTCGCTGCACGCCGGCGCGGACGGTGAGTTCGTCGAGGAGCTGCGCTTCTCCCAGCGGGCGGAGGCGGCGGCGCGGCAGGCCGGCGACGCCGGCCTGCTGGCCCGGGTGCTCGCCGGGCGGGCCGCTCCGCTTGTCGACATGGGACAGTTCGCCGAGGCCGAGCGGGTCTGCCGGGAGGTCATCGACTGGGCCCACCGGCAGGACGTGGTGGGCGACGCGCTCCTCGCGGTGTACGCCCTGGCCGAGCTGCTGTGGCGGCGCGGTGCCCTGGACGAGGCGGCGGAGCTGCTCGGCGCGGCACGCCCGGTGGAGGCGGCCCGCCCGCTCGACCGTGGTCGGCGTTCGGTCGACATGCTGCTCGGCATGGTCGCCCTGGCCCGGAACGACCTGATCGCCGCGCACGAGCACCTGGTGGTGGCGTTGCGGTCCCGGATGGCGCACGGCTTCCACGGTCGTGCCTGCGACACACTGCACGCGATGGCGGTGCGGTGCGCGCTCGGTGGTGACCTGGCGACCGCCGCGCGGTTGTTCGGCGCGGCGCGGGCGACCCGGGCGAGCCTGCGGTCCACCGCCGGCATCCACGGGGCGTACTGGGCCGAGCAGCAGGCCGAGCTGCGCCTGCGGATGGGTGACGCGACCTTCGACGCCGCGTACGGCGAAGGGGTCGACCTGGGTCTGGAGGAGGCCGCCACGGTGGCCCTGGGGGTCGAGCACCCGGACCTGGCAGCCGGCTCGACGCGCTTCCACACCCGCGCGAGCCCGCCCCGGCCGACCCCTCCACGCCAACCCTCCGGCGCCCCCGACCGCCACACCGAACACGCCTAACCCCCACCCCCCCCTTTCCGCGAGTTGATCAAGAGGTTTGCGTCAGGATCCGAGCGGGATCTGACGCAAACCTCTTGATCAACAGGGGTGGGCGGGGGCGGGAGCGGGGTTAGGGGTGGGTGGTGGTGTGGCGTTCGGCGTCGGCCTTCATGCGGGCGGCGCGGTCGATGTCGGACTGCTGGACGGCGGCCGTCGAGCCGAAGATGCTGACCGCCTGGTAGTAGGTCCAGGCGAGGCTGTAGCAGGCGGGCCGGACGACCGTGCTGTACGTGGCGCAGGAGCGCTTGAGGTCCGCGTAGAAGGCGCTGTCCACTCGGGCCTTGTTGGCGGAGAACAGGCCGACCGCCTTGTAGTTGCGGTAGCCGAAGTCGTGCCGTTGGCAGGAGCGGTCGAATGTGAACCCGAGGGGGTTGTCCGGGCTCGACGAGCAGTAGTCGGTGGACCAGTCGAAGGCGTACGCCGACCAGGGGGCCTTGTCGAGCCGTGCGGAGTTCCAGGCGTTGTAGCTGGTGGCGCTGGTCTGGGTCCAGCTGGACAGGACGGCGACCTTCTCGGCGGTGGTGACGGCGGCGGCGGGGGAGGCCACCCCCAGCACGCCGAGCAGGGCGAGTGCGACCGAGGCGATTCCGGTGGTGAGACGTCTGGGCACGGGTACCTCCGCGGGGGTGTGCGGGTGGGCGGTCGTTCACCGGCGGGTAACCAGATGTTGACAAGTTTCGATGACACGACCGGCCGGGACCTGTGCGGAGGGTCAAGGATTCGTGACGGATGTGGAAACAGACGAATGCCCCGGGCGCGGGAAGCGCCCGGGGCATCGGTCAGACCGGCCGACCGGTCAGCGTACGAAGGCCGGCGGGCTGGCCGGACCCTCGTTCGACAGCCGGTCCAGGGCCGTCACCACGTACGTGTAGCGCTGACCCGGCTCGGCCGTCGTGTCCACCCAGGTCTGGGTGGCGGCACCGGGCTGGGCGCGGACGGTGTCGACCAGGTGCGCCGCGTCCGCCAGGTCACAGCGGTCGGCCAGGTCGATCCCGTCCAGCCGGTAGATCGCGTACGACGTGGCGGTGCCCAGCGGGGCCACCCCGTTTGCCGGCTGCCGCCAGCTCAGCCGGACCCCGTCGTCCTGGCGCTGCGTCCCGGTGACCACCGGCATGAGCAGCGGCTTGCGCGGCAGGTGCGGCATCGCCGGCACCAGCGCCGGCCGCGAGTAGTGCTCGGCGGCGTAGATGTCCGTGGCGCCGAGCCGGTTGGCCCGGACCTGGACGGCCGAGAAGTGGACGTTGCCCAGGACCTCCGGGTACGACCGGTTGAGCGTCAGGTGGTCGGAGAGCTCCCGCGGGTTCTGCCAGAACGGCCCGTACGCCGGATCGCCGCTCTTGTAGTCGGCCTGCCCGATGTAGAGCTGCACGCGGGTGCCCCGCACCTGCTCGGCCCACCACGGCACCAGGCGCGCGTAGTCGGCGGCCGGGTACTGACCGATGTACCAGTAGAGCTGCGGCACCACGTAGTCGATCCACTCCTCCTTGATCCACTTACGGGTGTCGGCGGAGATGATGTCGTACGACTGGCTGCCGGTGGTGTCCGAGCCGAGCGGGTCGACGGTCTTGTTGCGCCAGATGCCGAACGGGCTGACGCCGAACTTCACCCACGGCTTGGCAGCCTTGACCTTCTCGCCCATCTCCCGGACCAGCAGGTTGATGTTGTCCCGCCGCCAGTCGGCCTTGTCGGTGAAGCCCCGGTTGAACTCCGCGAACGTCGCGTCGTCGGGCACCTGGTACGTGCCGCTCGGGTAGGGGTAGAAGTAGTCGTCGAAGTGGACGCCGTCGACGTCGTACCGCCGCACCGCGTCCATCATCGCGGTCTGGACGAACTCGCGGACCTCCGGGATGCCGGGGTTGTAGTAGAGCCGGCTGCCGGCGACGCCGGCCGGCGGGTACGCGAAGGTCCACTCGGGGTGCTCCCGCGCCGGGTGGCCGGGCGCGAGCTTGGTGACGTCGGCCCCGGCGCCGCTGGGCGCCGGCATGGAGACGCGGTACGGGTTGAACCAGGCGTGGAACTCCAGGTTGCGCGCGTGTGCCTCGGCGACCAGGAACGCCAGCGGGTCCCAGCCCGGGTCCTGGCCCCGGACCCCGGTCAGGAACTCCGACCAGGGCTCGTGCGGTGACGGCCAGAACGCGTCGGCGGTCGGGCGGACCTGGACGACGACGGCGTTGTGGTTGAGTCGCTCGGCCAGGTCGAGCAGGCTCCGGTACTCGGCCTGCTGGGCGGCGACCTGGTCGGGCGCGGTCTGGGACGCCTTGCTGGGCCAGTCGATGTTGACGACCGAGGAGATCCACATGGCCCGGAACTGCCGCTTCGGCGTGGCCGGGTCGGTGACGCAGGTGGTGGTGGAGTCGGCGGTGGGCGCGTCCGGCGCCGCGCTCGCAGGAGTGACGGCGACGAGCGCGCCGAGCAGGGCTGCGGCCAGCCCGGCTGCTCCGAGCCGAGGTGCCTTCATGGGGCCTGTCCCTTCGTTGGGCTCCCGTGGCAGGGGTGCGTCGCGGCACGGGTGTCATCGGCACAATTCGCCGCTGATTAACTGCCGCTGGTAGAAAATTTTCACACCGGGTGGGCGTCGCGCAAGAGGTCTGCGCCGATCGATCCGTTCGTCGGGTTCGCCGTCGCCCCTGTGGCCGTCGCCACCCTGCCGTCCGTGACCGGTTCCACACCTGTGGTGATGCCTTCATTGGGTGGATCCGTGGCGGTTGGGGAGGGTCCCACCTGGGTAGCATCGCCCGGCACCGGCCACCGCGGGGGTGGTCAGGGGGAGGGGAGAAACGCGGTGTCCGTGCTGCGTACCAAACCGATCAAGGACGTCTTGGCGCAGAGCGAGGCGGACGGCGAGGACGGCCGCCCCGGGCTCAAGAGACGGCTCGGCGCGCGTGACCTCACCGGCTTCGGCATCGGCATCGTGATCGGCACCGGCATCTTCACGCTCACCGGCATCGAGGCCCGTGACAGCGCCGGGCCGGGCGTGGTGATCTCGTTCGCCATCGCCGGGGTCGTCGCTCTGCTGGCCGCGCTCTGCTACGCCGAACTGGCGTCCAGCGTGCCGGCCGCCGGCAGCGCCTACACCTACGCGTACGCCACGATGGGCGAGATCGTCGCGTGGATCATCGGCTGGGACCTGCTCCTGGAGTTCGCGCTCGGCGCGGCGGTGGTCGCCCGAGGCTGGTCCGGCTACCTCGCCGAGTTGTTCGACCTGCCCGTCGCCTGGTTCGGCGAGGAGGGCAGCGTCGTCAACCTCGGCGCGATCGGCATCGTCCTGCTGCTCGGCATCGTGGCGATCATCGGAGTCCGCGAGTCCGCCCGGGTGACCAACGTGCTCGTCCTGGTGAAGGTCGCGATCTGCGTGTTCATCGTGATCGCCGGCGCGTTCTTCGTGAAGGCGTCCAACCTGACCCCGTTCGTCCCCCCGGCGCAGCCCGCCGACGCCGGCGAGGACGGCATCAAGCAGCCCGTCACCCAGGCCCTCTTCGGGCTGGAGCCCTCGGTCTTCGGCTTCGTCGGTGTGCTCAGCGCCGCCGCGGTGGTGTTCTTCGCGTACACCGGCTTCGAGGCCGTGGCGAACCTCGGTGAGGAGACCCGGCGTCCGCGCCGCGACCTGACCCTCGGCCTGCTCGGCACCCTGCTGATCTCCACCGTGCTCTACATCGGCGTCGCGCTGGTGCTGGTCGGCATGGTCCCGTACGACCAGATCGACCGCGGCGCCCCGATCGCCGCCGCCTTCGAGGCGGTCGGCGCCAACTGGGCCGGAATCCTCGTCTCCATCGCCGCGGTCGCCGGTCTGACCAGCGTCATCCTGGTCGACCTGGTGGCGATGGGTCGGATCGGCTTCGCCATCTCCCGGGACGGTCTCATCCCGCCCTCGGTCGCCAAGGTGCACCCGCGCTGGGGCACCCCGTACCGGATCTCCGCGGTCATGACGGTGGTGGTCGCGCTGCTCGCCGGCTTCCTGCCGCTGTCGGCCCTGGCCGACCTGGTCAGCATCGGCGCGCTCTGCGCGTTCGTCCTGGTGTCGGTGGCGGTGCCGATCCTGCGCCGCAAGCGGCCCGACCTGGACCGGCCGTTCACGGTGCCGTTCAACCCGGTGCTGCCGATCGTGTCGGCCCTCGCCTGCCTCTACCTGATGCTGAACCTGTCGGTGGAGACCTGGATGCGGTTCGGCGCGTGGATGCTGCTCGGCGCGGTCATCTACTTCGGCTACGGCTACCGCCGCAACCGCCTGGCGGAACGCGAACACCACGCCGCCGGCTGACGCCCGTCACCCCCCTCCGCGAGGGGCCTGTTTCACGGAAAGAGTGGCCATTCCACGTGGAATGGCCACTCTTTCCGTGAAACTGCGGGCGAAGCCGAGGACGTGGCGCGTGGGTCAGGGGCGGGGTTGGGGGGTGCCGGTGGGGCCCTTCACGACGGGTTTGCCGTTCTCCCAGACGACCTCGTCCAGCCAGACCTGGCGGCCCGGGTCGACCGTGCCCTCCTGGCCGGGCGGCCAGGCGTGGTAGAGCAGCCACGTGCGGCCGTCCTTGACCACCATGCTCGCGTGACCCGGGCCGGAGGCGACGTCGTTGCTCTTCAGGATCGGGTTCTCCGGCGCCTTCACACACGGGCCAGCCGGCGACTCGCACACCGCGTAGCCCTGGGCGTACTCCGCCCGGTCGTACGCGTTGGCGGCGAAGAAGAGGTACAGCTTGCCGTCCTGCCGGTGCAGGAACGGCCCCTCGATGAGAGTGCCCTCCCACGGCTCGGTCTGCTTGAGCAGCTTCGTCGGCTCGCCCACCAGCGTCAGGCCGTCGTCGGCGAGGCGCTGCGACCACAGCCAGGTGTCCACGCCGATCGCGTTGCCGTCGTTCTTCCACAGCAACCAGAGGCTGCCGTCGGTGTCCCGGAACGGGCTGGCGTCGATGGACCCGCCCGTCCCCGCCTGGCAGATCAGCGGCCCGGTGGAGTCGTCCCGGTACGGCCCCTGCGGCGCGCTCGCCACCGCCCGCCCGACGCACTGCCGGCCGGATTCCTTGTCGGCCACCGTGTAGTAGAGGACGAACCGGTCCGGTGCCAGCTCGATCACCTCCGGCGCCCACGTCTTCCCGGTCAGCGCCCAGGCCGGCAGGTCCGGCAGCGCGTCCCCGGCCGGGGACCACTCCACCAGGTCCGGCGAGGTGAGCACCGGGACGTTACGCCCACCGGCGTTGGTCGAGAAGAGGTACCAGGTGTCGCCCACCCGGATCGCCTGCGGGTCCGGGTTGTCGCTCCGGACGACCGGGTTGGTGAACGTGGACACGCTTTCTCCCGTACTCGTGCTTGTGGGGTTCTGTCCGCAGCCGGCGACGAGCAGCGCGGCGGCGACGACCGCCGCCGCGCCACGTCGCCGGAAGGTTCCCGCCCTCATCCCTTCAGGCCGCTGCGGGAGACACCCTGGATGATGTGCCGCTGCGCGAGGACGAAGAGGATCAGCACCGGCACACTAGCCAGCACCGCACCGGCCATGATCACCGGGTAGTCGGTGACGTAGGAGCCCTGGAGCAGGCCCAGGCCCGGCGGCAGAGTGAGCGTCTCCGGGCTGAACAGCACGAAGATCGGCCAGAGGAAGTCGTTCCAGTTGGTGAGGAACGACAGCACCGCGAGGGTCGACAGGGCCGGCTTCGACAGCGGCAGCACGACCCGGTAGAAGATCTGCCACTGGGTGGCCCCGTCCAGGGTCGCGGCCTCCTCCAGCTCCCGGGGCAGGGAGACGAAGAACTGCCGCAGGAAGAACACCCCGAACGCGCTCGCCGCACCGGGCACGATCACCACGGTGAGGGTGTCGATCCAGTTCAGCGAGTCGGCGATCAGGAAGTTCGGGATGATCAACGACGTCGGCGGGATGAAGAGCGTGCCGACGATCAGCGCGAACATCACCTTGCGGCCGCGGAACTCCAACCGCGCCAGGGCGTACGCGGCCATCGAGGCGGTCACCAGCACCAGGATCGCGTGCAGCGTGGCGGCCATCATGCTGTTGAGGAACCAGCGCAGCACCGGGTTCGCGGTGTTGTTCAGGATCTGCTCGTAGCCGTACCCGGAGAGCGGGTCGGGCACCCAGGTCGGCGGGATCTGCTGGGCGGCGGTGTAGGTCTTCAGCGAGGTGATGACCATCCAGACCAGCGGAGCCAGGAAGACCAGGGCCAGGGTGATCAGCACCGCGTAGAGACCGGCGCGGCGTAGGCCGGTGCCGGAAGCCCGCCCGGTGGGCGTGTCACGGACCGGTGCCGCGGGGCGGGTGTCGGTCGTGGGCGTCGTCATGGCGGTCCCCTCAGTCTTCCCGGTAGCGGAAGAGGCGGAAGTTGGCGAGGCTCACGACCGCCAGCATCAGGGCGAACACGATGCTCATCGCGGCGGCCCGACCGGCGTCGTTGTCCCGCAGCCCCTCCTCGACGATGAACCAGACCACCGTGCGGGTCTCGGTGCCCGGCGCGCCCTGGGTGATGAGGAACGACTGGCCGAACACGTTCGCCGAGGCGAGCACGGTCGTGGTGATCACGAAGAGCATGACCGGCCGCAGGCCGGGGAGCGTGACGTGGCGGAACCGTTCCCAGGCGGTCGCGCCGTCGACCTTCGCCGCCTCGTACAGCTCCTGCGGGATGTCCTGCAGGCCGGCCAGGTAGATCACCGCGTTGAAGCCGGAGGTCCACCAGACGGTCACGCCGACCAGGGAGACCCAGGCCCACGGCGTGCTGGTCACCCACGGCGTGTCCGCCGGCAGCCCGACGAGCGCCGCGAGCCGGTTGACCAGGCCCAGGTTGGCGTCGAGCAGGAACCGCCAGAGCAGGCCGATGACCGCGACACCCAGGACGTACGGGGCGAAGTACACCGCGCGGAAGAAGGTGCGGCCCGGGAACGAGCGGTTCAGCAGCAGCGCCAGCCCCAGCGGAAGCACCACGAGCAGGGGCACCGAGAAGAGGGTGAAGATCCCCGTGGCCCGTACGCTCTGCCACCAGTCGCCGTAGATCGCCGAGTCGCTGGAGAACAGGTCCTTGTAGTTGTCGAGTCCGACGAAGGGCCGGTTGGGCAGCTGGAAGTCCCACTGGTGCACGCTGAGCCAGAGGCCGAGGACGATCGGCAGCAGGCCGAACACCCCGAAGAGAACCAGGTACGGGGCGAGGAACAGGTACGGCGTCGCCCGCCCTTTGCGCTTCGCCGGGGTGCCCCGCCCTGCCGGGTCGGCCGCCGGGGGCGGCGCGTCACCACGCGCCGCCCCGACCTCGATCACGTCCGCCACGGGGACTCAGCTCCCGTACTTCTTGCGGTTGTCCTCCAGCTGCTTGTTGGCCTTGGCCACGCCGTCGTCGAGCGCCTGCTTCGGCGACTTCTTGCCCAGGGCCGCCTCGTTGAAGGAGTTGTAGAAGGTGGTCATGACCTCGCCCAGGCCGGGGGCCGCCGGCGGGAAGGCCGCGTACTCCAGCTCGGGGGCGAGGGCGTTGACCTCGGCGAGGGCCTTGAAGCCGGCGTCCTCGCGGACCGTCTTGCGGGCCGGCACCTGGCCGCCCTTGGCCCAGTCGAGGGAGCGCTCGCTGAGCCAGTTGATGAAGACCTTCGACGCGGAGACCTTGTTGGCGTCGTTGGCCCGGCCCTTGACGATGGTGAAGTTGTGCGAGTTGGCCCAGGCCGCCTTCTGGGAGCCGATCTGCGGCAGCTCGGCCACGCCCCACTGGATCTCGGGGCTCTTCTTCAGGTCGTTGATCTGCCAGATGCCGTTCCAGTTGAACGCGTTCTTGCCGCTCTTGAAGGCGAGGTAGTCCGCGTCCTGACCGACGTTGGCCGGGGAGAACCCCTGCTTGACCATGTCGGTCAGCCAGGTGCACGCCTCGACCGCCTGGTCGGAGTTGAAGGTCGCCGTCCTGGCCTCGGCGTCGAAGACGCTGCCGCCCCACTGGTGCAGCAGGCTGTAGAACGTCAGGCCGCCGGTGAACTGGAACGGGCTGACCCAGAAGCCCTGCACGCCCGACTTCTTCAGCTCGGTCAGCGCGGCGGTGTACTCGTCGCGGGTCGTCGGCGGCTTGTTCGGGTCCAGGCCGGCCTTCTGCATGACGGCCTTGTTGTAGTAGAAGCCCAGCGGGTGCATGTCCAGCGGAATGCCGTACCGCTTCTCGTTGTAGAGGCCGCCCTTCCAGACGGTGGGGGCGAAGTCGCCCTCGGAGAGCTCCAGGTTCTTCGCCACGTCGTCCAGCTCGGTGATCACCCCGCGGGCGGCGAAGGTGGCGAGCTGGTCCATGTGCATGACCGCGATGTCCGGACCGTTGCCGCTGGAGGCGGCGCCGGGGAGCTTGTTGTAGTAGTCCTCCCACTGGTAGGTGGCGACGCTGACCGCGATGTTCTGGTGCTCGGAGTTGAACTGGTTCACGAGCGCCTTGAAGATGTCGCCGTCACCGCCGGTGAAGCCGTTCCAGAGCTTCAGGTCCACCTTCGGGCCGGTGTAGTTCTTGCCGCCGTTGCCGGCCGCGGGACCGGCGTCGTCGTCGCCACCGCAGCCCGCGAGGGTCAGCGAGGCCGCGGCGCCCAGGCCCAGACCGAGGCCGAGCAGACGCCGCCGGCTCATTTCGTTGTGGATCATGCCTTTTCACTCCTTGGGGGGACGGGATGAATTGTGCCTGGTCGGAGCCGGTACGACATCAGCCGTTGGCGGGGGCGAAACGCAGCACGTTCCAGGAGGCGGCCGGCAGGAGCACGGAGCACCGGCCGCTGTCGGTGGTGGGGGTTCTCATCTCCCGGGGCGTCACCCGGTCGGGGTCGGCCTCGGTGTTCGTCGCCGACGGGTCGTCCCCGGCGGCGAGGCTCAGGTGCTCGAGCGCGCGCAGGGCCGGCAGCCCGCGCAGGTCGAGGTCCAGCGGCAGGTCGGTCTCGCCGCGGTTGACCGCGAAGACGGTCAGCTCGCCCGACTCCTCGTCCTGCACGGCGACGGTGTCCAGGACCGGAACCTCGCCGTGCCGCTTCGTGGAGTACGTCGGGCCGACCGGCTCGGTCCGCAGCACGGTGCCGCGCGCGTACCGAGCGGTCAGCGCGAACGGGTGGAAGATGCTCTGCCGCCAGGCGGGGCCACCGGTGCGGGTGCGGATCGGGGCGATCACGTTGGCGAGCTGCGCCTGGCAGGCCACGCCCACCCGGTCGGCGTGCCGGAGCAGGGTGATCAGCAGGTCGCCGACGACCACCGCGTCGACCGCGGTGAAGTCGTCCTCGATCAGCGCCGGCGCCTCGACCCAGCCGCGCCGGTCCAGGTCCGCCTTGAGGCGGGACTCGTACCAGACGTTCCACTCGTCGAAGGAGATCTTCAGCTTGCGCCGGTGCCGCTGCTTCGCCGCCACGTGGTCCGCGGTGGCGATCACGTCGGTGATGAAGCTGTCCATGTCGACGGCGGAGGCCAGGATGCTGGCCCGGTCCCCGTCGGAGGGGTCGTAGTAGGTGTGCGCGGAGATGTAGTCGACGTGCTCGTACGTGTGCTCCAGCACCGTCGCCTCCCAGGAGGCGAAGGTGGGCATCCGCCGGTTGGAGCTGCCGCAGGCGACCAGGCTGATCGTGGGGTCGATCATCTTCATCGCGCGTGCGGTCTCGGCGGCGAGCCGGCCGTACTCGTCGGCGGTCTTGTGGCCGACCTGCCAGGGGCCGTCCAGCTCGTTGCCGAGGCACCAGAGCCGCACCCCGTACGGGTCCTCGGCGCCGTTCTTGCGCCGCAGGTCGGAGAGCTGGGTCCCGCCCGGGTGGTTGGTGTACTCCAGCAGGTCGCAGGCCTCCTGCACGCCCCGGGTGCCGAGGTTGACCGCCATCATCGGCTCGACGCCGGCCTCGGCCGCCCAGGTCATGAACTCGTCCAGCCCGAAGGCGTTGGTCTCGATGGTCTTCCAGGCCAGGTCCAGCCGGCGCGGCCGGTCGCCGACCGGGCCGATCCCGTCCTCCCAGCGGTAGCCGGAAACGAAGTTGCCGCCGGGGTAGCGGACCACGGACACGCCCAGCTCCCGGGTCAGCTCCAGCACGTCGCCGCGCAGCCCGCGGGAGTCCGCCGTGGGGTGGCCCGGCTCGTAGACCCCGCCGTAGACGCAGCGGCCCATGTGTTCGACGAACGAGCCGAAGAGGCGCCGGTCGACCGGGCCGATCGCGAAGGCGGGGTCGATGGTGAGCTGCGCGGTCCGCAAGGGGGTGCCACCTTTCCTGTTGCCGGTCCGGGTGACCGGAGTCACCCTTCTGCCTTGATTTCTACAACGTTGTAAGCAACGTTGTAAAGGGGTCGTGATCGGGTCGTGACACGGTAAGGTGCGGTCCAGTTGGATCGGGGGGAGGCGTCAAGTGCGGCACAGGCTCAAGGACGTGGCGGAGCGGGCCGGCGTGTCGGTGAAGACCGTCTCGAACGTGGTCAACGGTTACGTGCACGTCCGTCCGGACACCCGGGCGCGGGTCGAGGAGGCCATCGCCGAGCTGAACTACCGGCCGAACCTGTCGGCGCGCAACCTGCGCAAGGGGCGCACCGGAGTGATCGCCCTGGCCGTCCCCGAGCTGGACATCCCGTACTTCGCCGAGCTGGCCCGGCACGTCGTGACGGCCGCCGCGGAACTCGGCTGGACGGTGCTGATCGACCAGACCGGCGGCGCCCGGGAGCAGGAGCGGGTGGTGGCCAGCGGCATCACCGAGCACCTCATCGACGGCCTGATCTTCAGTCCGCTGGCGCTCACCGCGGAGGACCTCGCCGGCCTGGACGGTACGCCCATGGTGCTGCTCGGCGAGCGGGTCGACCACGGCCCGGCCGACCACGTCGGCATCGACAACGTGGCCGCCGCCCGGGAGATCACCGCCCACCTGGCCGGGCTGGGCCGCCGCCGGATCGCGGCCATCGGCTCGCAGCGCACCCCGGAGGGCGCCAGCGCCCGGCTCCGGCTCGCGGGCTACGCCGCCGCGCTCGCCGACCTGGGCCTCGACTTCGACGAGACCCTGGTGGCGCCCGCGCCGGCCTGGCACCGCGCGGAGGGTGCGGCCGCGATGCGGTCCCTGTTGTCCCTCCCGGTACGCCCCGACGCCGTCTTCTGCTTCAACGACACCCTGGCCCTGGGTGCCCTGCGCGCGTTGCACGAGGCGGGCCTGCGGGCGCCCGACGACGTCGCCGTGGCCGGCTTCGACGACATCGAGGACGGCCGCTTCTCGGTGCCCACCCTGAGCACCGTCGCGCCGGACAAGGAGCGCATCGCCCGCCTCGCGGTGGAACTCCTCGCCAACCGCATCGACGGCGACCGTACGGCCCCGCCCCGCGAACTCCCCGCCCCCTACCACCTGGAACTACGCGAAAGCACCGAAGGCTGAGCCACCTCTCTCCTCGATCAACGCCTCGGTGTCATTGACATCGGGGTGTTGGAGGCGTCCGGACGCCCCGATGTCGATGACATCGAGTGGATCTAGGCCTCGTCCTGGAGCGCGGACGGAACGACCACATGGTGGACGCGCGAGACGGACCTCGACCCGCGAAGCGGCGAGGGGGGACGGGCGCCAGGGGCCGGGTCAGTCGAAGAAGCGGGCGAGGTGGGTGGGGGTGGGGCCGTCGGCGTCCGGGGGCAGGGGAGTGAGGTCGGCGAAGATGGAGGCGCCGTCGCAGCCGGCGTGCAGGGGGTACCAGCGGGGGGTTCCCGGTGGGCGCTGGAGGCAGATGCCCTTGAACGTCTGCACGTCCAGCAGCCGGACGTGGGTCGGGTCGGCCACCGCGTTGACGTGACCCCACCAGGGGCTCATCACGTGCAGCACGCCGCCGGGCCGGAGCACCCGGTGCGCCTCGTCGACCAGCGGCAGGAAGTCGATCAGGTGCTCCAGGATGTGCACCGCGAAGAACACGTCGACCGAGTCGTCGGCCAGTGGCAGCGACCCGGACAGGTCGGCCACGGCGTCCACGCCGGGCGCCGGGAAGATGTCCAACCCCAGGTTGCCCGGCCACTGCTTGGTTCCGCCGCAGCCCAGGTCGACCACCACCGGGTCCCGGCCCCCGACGCGTACCCGGCACCAGACCGCGAGCACCCCGGCGAGTCGACCCACCCGGTCCCGCACCAGCCGCAGCTCTGCCGGGTCGGCGACCTCCCCGCTCAGGTGCGCCACCCCGCGGTCGAAGCGGACCTCGACGGCGAGGTCCCGCAGCCGGTCGTCGTGTCGGGCCTGGTCGAGCCACGCCTCGGCGAGGAACCCGTCGACCGCCCGCAGCCGCTCGGCCGAGGGCGGGGTCTGTGCCAGCGCGACCATCAGCCCACCTCCGGCCGCCCGTTACCCGCATCCGCGCCCGTCATGCGTCGGTCGTCCCGGGCCGGGGCCGGACGCGGGTGCCGCGCAAAGCCGGCGAGCGGTCGGTCAGCCGGAGATCGTCCGGCGGGGACGACCGGCGGCGCGCATCCGCTGGCGCGGCTGGGGCGTGGCGGTCCTGGGCCGCTTGAGGTGGTAGCGGTGCAACTCGTTGTTGCCGGGCAGGGACGGGTCCTCGCTCATGGCGACCAGCTCCCAGCCCTGGTCACCGGCCCGGTTCAGGTGGGCCAGCGCCGTGTCGCCGTACGCCGTCACGTCCACCATCGAGCCGTCCGGCCCGTACCAGACGAAGACGATCTCCCAGCCGGTGTCGTTGGTGGCCGCTTGACGACGGCGGACCAGCAGCGCGTACTCCCACTTGAGCATGGACTCATTCTCACCCCGCGCCGCCGCGTCGGCACGGATCAATCCTCGGCGATCCGTCCGCCGTCCACCCGCAGGCGTCGGGTGGTCGCCACCGCGTCCAGCATCCGCCGGTCGTGGGTGACCAGCAGGAGCGTGCCCGGGTAGCCGGCCAGAGCCGACTCCAACTGCTCGATCGCGGGCAGGTCGAGGTGGTTGGTCGGCTCGTCGAGGACCAGCAGGTTGACCCCGCGTGCCTGGAGCAGGGCCAGCGCGGCGCGGGTCCGCTCACCCGGGGAGAGGGTCGACGCCGGCCGCGTGACGTGCGCCGCGCGCAGGCCGAACTTCGCCAGCAGCGTGCGCGCGTCCGCCGGCGGGAGATCCGGCGCGGCGGCGGTGAACGCGTCGATCAGAGGCGTGTCGGAGAGGAACAGCCCCCGGGCCTGGTCCACCTCGCCGACCACGACCCCGGGACCCAACGCGGCCTGCCCGGCGTCCAGCGGCAGCCGGCCGAGCAGGGCGGCCAGCAGGGTCGACTTGCCCGACCCGTTCGCCCCGGTCACCGCGATCCGGTCCGCCCAGTCGACCTGGAGGGTCACCGGGCCGAGGGCGAACGCTCCCCGGCGTACGACGGCGTCGCGGAGGGTGGCCACGACGGCGCCGGCGCGGGGCGCGGCGGCGATCTCCATGCGCAGCTCCCACTCCTTGCGCGGCTCCTCGACCACCTCCAGCCGCTCGATCATCCGGTCGGTCTGCCGGGCCTTCGCCGCCTGCTTCTCCGAGGTCTGGCCCCGGAGGTTCTTCGCGAGCTTGTCGTTGTCGCCGGCCTTGCGCCGGGCGTTGCGGACACCCTTGTCCATCCAGGCGCGCTGCATGCGGCCCCGCGCCTCCAGGCCGGCGCGGGTGTCGGCGTACTCGTCGTAGTCGGCGCGGGCGTGCCGGCGGGCGACCTCGCGCTCCTCCAGGTACGCCGCGTAGCCACCGCCGTAGTGGTTGACCTGCCCTTGGTGCAGGTCCAGCTCCAGCACCCGGGTGACCGTGCGGGTCAGGAACTCCCGGTCGTGGCTGACCAGCACCGTGCCGGCGCGCAGTCCGGTGACGAACTCCTCCAGCCGTTCCAGGCCGGCCAGGTCCAGGTCGTTGGTGGGCTCGTCGAGCAGGAAGACGTCGTACCGGCTGAGCAGCAGCGACGCGAGCCCGGCGCGGGCGGCCTGGCCGCCGGACAGCCCGGTCATCTCCTGGCCCAGGTCGACGGCGAGGCCCAGCTCGGCGGCGACCTGCTCGGCCCGCTCGTCGAGGTCGGCCCCGCCGAGGGCGAGCCAGCGCTCCAGCGCCTCGGCGTAGGTGTCGTCGGCGCCGGCGACCCCCGCGCCCAGCGCCTCGGCCGCCGCGTCCATCGCCGCCTGCGCGCCGGTCACCCCGGTCCGCCGGGCCAGGAACGCGCGCACCGTCTCGCCCGGCCGCCGTTCCGGCTCCTGCGGCAGGTGCCCGACGCTCGCGGTGGGCGGGCTCAGCGTGACACCGCCGGCCTCGACCGGAGCCAACCCGGCGAGCGTGCGCAGCAGCGTCGACTTCCCCGCCCCGTTCGGCCCGACCAGCCCGACCACGTCCCCCGGCGCGACCACGAGGTCCAGCCCGCTGAACAGCGCGCGTTCCCCGTGCCCGGCGGCAAGCCCCTTGACCACCAAAGTCCCACTCATCGCCGCCGACCCTATCCGGCGAAGGAAGGGCCCCCCGTTAACGCCTGGTGTGTAGAAGGGCCCCTTCCTAACACCGGGGTCCGGCGGGCCCCCGGCGCGGACACGAGGCAGACTCACTCTGGTGGTGACCACTCTGGCGATCGACTGCGGGGGCGGTGGGATCAAGGCGTCCGTCCTCGACGCCGCGGGGACGATGCGCGCGCGCCCGTTGCGGGTGCCCACGCCGTACCCGCTCCCGCCCGACCTCTTCGTCAAGACGCTGCTGGACCTCGGTGGCCGGCTCCCGGCGGCGGACCGCCTGACGGTCGGCATGCCCGGCATGATCCGGCACGGTGTGGTGGTGGCCACCCCGCACTACGTCACCCGTTCCGGCCCCCGGACGAAGGTCGACGCCGATCTGGTGGCCCAGTGGTCCGGGTTCGACGCGCGCACGGCCCTCGCGGACGCGTTCGGTGTCCCGGCGCTGGTGCTCAACGACGCCGAGGTGCACGGCGCCGGGGTGGTCGCCGGTACGGGCTGCGAGCTGGTCCTGACCCTCGGCACGGGGCTGGGCAGCGCCCTCTTCGACGGCGGAGTCCTCGCCCCGCACCTGGAGCTGTCGCACGCCCCGGTCCGGTGGGGCACCACCTACGACACGTACGTCGGTGAGCCCGAGCGGCGCCGCCTCGGCGACGCGTTCTGGTCCCGCCGGATCCGGCAGGTGGTGGAGGGGCTGCGCCCGGTGTTCCGCTGGGACCGGCTCTACCTGGGTGGGGGCAACTCCCGGCTGATCCGGCCCGAGCAACTGGCCCGGATGGGCGACGACGTGGTCGTGGTCCCGAACACGGCCGGGATCGTCGGCGGCGTACGCGCCTGGGACCTGGCCGCCGCCCGGCCCGTCTGAGGGGCAACCCCGACCCGGGGAACAGTCGCGGTACCGCCGGTGTTGTGCCAGCGTCGGGGGAATGACGGCGTGACACGAGGGGGTGGGTCGAATGGATCTTCTGGCCGACTACCGGCGGGCGACCATGTTCTTCGAGGCCGGTGACCCGACCGGGGCCGCCCGGCTGCTCGAGCCGATCGTCGAGGCCGAGCCGGGCAACGCGTCGGTGCGGCAGCTGCTGGCCCGCGCGTACTTCCAGTCGGCCCAGCTCAACCGGGCCGAGGAGCAGCTCCGCGAGCTGGTCGACCGGGACCCCAGCGACCACTACGCCCACCACGTGCTGGGCCGGACGCTGGAGCGGCTGAACCGGCACGCCGACGCGCTGCGCCACCTGCGCATCGCGGCGGCCATGCACAGCCACAACGACGACTACACCACGGCGCTACGCCGGGTGGAGGGCCGGGTCGGCGCGGGTCGCTGACCGGGGCAGGGGCGGGGACGCGTGAGGGGTCCCCGCCCCTTCGTACGATGGGGCCGGAGGTGGGTACGGCGTGAAGCTCAAGCTCGACCTGCACGAGATCTTCAACAAGGGTCAGGACATCGACCGTGCGCTGCGCGGGATCATGGACGAGGCGGTGGCGAAGAAGGCCACCCTCGTCGAGATCATCCCCGGCAAGGGATCCGGCCAGCTGAAGAAGCGGGTGCTGCGGTTCCTCGACCAGAAGGACGTCAAGCAGCTCTACCACCGCGTCGAGAAGGACTCGAAGAACTTCGGCCGCCTCTTCGTCCATTTCCGCTGGAAGTAGCGCCCACCCGCTCGTCGGCATCGATTCCCCCGCTGCGGCGACGAGGGCGCGCCTAGAGTCGATCTCAGGACCCTCCACGGCCGAGGAGCGCTGAGACCATGTCCGCTGAGCACCCGACGATCGTGTTGGTGCACGGAGCATGGGCCGACGCCTCCGGCTTCGGCGACGTGATCCGTGCTCTCCGTGATCGTGGATTCGCCGTGATCGCAGCCGCCAATCCGCTCCGGCACCTCCGGAACGACGCCGCGTACCTGGCGCAACTACTGGGGGGCATTTCCGGCGACGTGGTGCTGGTCGGTCACTCGTACGGCGGTGCGGTCATCGGCAACGCCGCCACCGGCAACGACCACGTCAAGGCGCTGGTCTTCCTCAGTGGATGGATGCCCGACGAGGGCGAGAGCATCCAGCAGCTCATCGAGTCGAAGCCCTTCGAGAGCAGTCACGTGGGACCGGCCCTGCGACCGATGCCGTTCGAGAACCCGGACGGCAGCGACGGTGTGGACCTGTACCTGGACCGCGACGCCTTCCGCGACGTGTTCTGCGCGGACGTGGATGCCGGGACGGCCACGGTGATGGCGGCGGCGCAGCGCCCCTGGGGTGGCGCCGCCGCCGCGACGCCCTCGGGTCCACCGGCGTGGAGGTCGATCCCGTCGTGGTACCTGCTCAGCACGGAGGACCGGGCGATCCCGCCGGACGGGCAGCGTTTCATGGCCGAGCGCGCCGGAGCGACCGTCGAGGAAGTGGCGGCGTCACACGCATCCATGGTGTCGCAGCCCGAGGTCGTGACCAGGCTGATCCTGAGCACCGTCGAGGCAACACGCACCAGCGGCGCGTAACGACCGACCCCTCCCCGCGATCTTGCACTTTCGGTCGCTGATTCGCGCCCTTGAACCCTTTGTCGAGGCACAAAGTGCAAGATCGCGGGGGACCCCGCGGGGCGGGGCGGGGGACTACAGGGGATAGGTGCGGGCTACGGCGAGCATTTCCGAGCTGTGGGAGCCGACCACGCCGACGTCGGGCGGGCGGGGGCGGAAGCCGGGCAGCGCGTCGAGGCCGTCGCTGGCGTCCATCACCCGGATGCCCACCTGACCCGCCTTCGGCGTGAGCGTGAGCGTCACCTCGATGCCCTCGCCGGGCGGGGCGTGGAACACCACCCCGAAGCCCCAGCGGCCCTCGCGGGGCTCCACCGGCACGGACCGGCCGGCCACCTCGGCGCGCAGCACGGTCGCGGTGCCGGTGTCCACGTGCAGGGTCGCCAGCCGCACCCCGGGGCGCTGCGGGGCGACCCGGAGCCGCAGGGTGCGTTCGCCACCCGTGGTCGTGTCGGCCAGCACGTCCAGCTTCGGTGCGGGCAGGGAGGCGACCGGGGCGGGTCCGGCGAGCAGGTCCTCGTCGCCGATGCCGGGGAACTCGTCGGCGACGGAGACCCGGGAGTCGACGTAGGCGTCGGTCCAGGGCTGCGGTGACGCCTCGTGACTGAGCCAGCGGGCCTGGCCGGTGCCGGCGTCGAGGGCGTACATCAGGTGGGTGGGCGCGGGGTGCGTGGCGTCGAAGCGGTCGACGGTCAGCCCGACCCCGGCGAACACCGCCGCCGCGAGCGCCGCCGCGGCGGCCGGCAGCGCGCCGAGCCGGCGGGCCCGGAGGGCGACCAGGCCGCGTTGACCGCCGGCCTGCGGGTGCAGGAGATCGACCACGGGCAGCGCGGCCAGGCCGAGCAGCACCGCGAACAGCGCCGCCACCCCGCCCATCGCCATACCGAGCGCGGGGAAGAGCAGTACGACCGTCGGCAGCAGGATCACCACGGCGACCGCGCCGGCCAGGGTCGTCGCGACCACCGGCCATGGGCCGTCGACCCGGGTGGCCAGCGCGATCAGCCCGGCCGCCGCGCCGGCCAGGGCCGGGAGGGTCGCGAGGTACGCTCCGCCGGGCACCAGCACCGCGAGCAGCACCCCGAACAGGGCCAGCCAGGCCAGACCGCCGACGGCCAGGGCGGCCGGGCCGATCCGGCGGCGGGTGAGCGCGTACCAGGTGAACAGCACGGCGGCGGCGAGCGCCACCACGGCCAGCCGGTACCAGGTCGGCCGGTACGGGTCGAGCAGTTCCGCGTATCCGGGCCGGAGTGCGGTGATGCCCGCCCAGAGCAGGTACGCGCCGAGGGGGGCGGCGAGCACGGGCACCAGCCCCAGACCGAAGCCGGCGACCAGGCGCCCGGTGGTGGTCCGGCCGCGGCGGCGGGCGAACCAGCCGAGGGCGACCACGCCGGCCAGCGCCAGCAGGGCCAACGGCAGGGTGAGCCAGCCCGGGTAGCGGACCAGGCCGCCGGGGACCGGGAAGTACGTCGAGTCGTGTCCGGATTCCAGCGCGGTCAGGTCGAGGCGGCCGAACTCCCGGGCCAGGCCGAGCGCGTTGTCGCCGTGGTGCTGGAGGCTGGCCCGGTCCATCGCGGCCGGCGTGTCCAGCGGGGTGTGGTAGATGGCTCCGCCGTCGATGTAGGCCGAGTTCAGCCCGACGAAGCCGTCGGCGTCGAGGAACGCCGTGAAGTCGGTGTCGTTTGGCAGGGCCCGGTAGATCTCCACCGCGAACGAGGTGCCCACCGGGTGCGGCGCGGCCCGACCGAAGGCGGCCACCAGGGCGGCGTTGTCCCGGGACGTCTCGAACATGATCACCGGTCCGGTGGAGCCGCGCGCCTCCAGGTTGAGCACCACGCCGCCGTCGGCGGCGAGCGGGTGGCTCGACGCGAACGCCGACGCTCCGCACAGGCACGCCTCCTCGGCGTCGGTGAGCACCAGGACGACGTCGTTGCGGGGCCGCGGACCGGCGGTCAGCGCGCGGGCCACCTCCAGGATCGCCGACGTCCCGGCGGCGTCGTCGTTGCCGCCCGGCCCGGACTGCACCGAGTCGTAGTGCGCCACCAGGAACACCTTCCCGGTGGGATCGGTCCCGGGCACCGTGGCCACCACGTTGCGGACCCGGGCCAGCGTCGCCCCGCCGGCCGCGCCGCTGAGCTGCCCGGCCTCCGGTGCCACCGTGTCCTGCACCTCGGGGGACAGGCCGAGGCCGCGCAGGACGGTGACGAGGTGCTCGCGTACCTGGTCGTTGGCGGGGCTGCCGGCGACGTGCGGACGGGCCGCGATGACCTTGACGTGCTCGTACGCCCGGGCCGCGCTGAACTCGCCCGGCGGCGCGTCGGCTGGCCGCGGTGCGGGACTGCGCAGGTCGAGAACGCTGCCGGCACCGACGGCGACGAGCGCGACGAGCGCGGCCGCCGCGGCGGCGAGCCGGCGGCGGGGCCGGGCGAGGGCACGGTCCCGGGCCGGTACGCGGGGTGTCGGGTCGACCGGCGCGCGGTCGGACGGGATGGGAGGTGCGCCCACAGGGACTCCTCGGGGTGGGGGCGGGGGTAGCCGTCGTGTTGTGTGCGACCGTTGTCTAATACAGGATCAGCAGGGCACTCGGAAGGAGCCCCACATCACCAGCGATCTCCCGCGTCTCGCGGCGGTGACCCGGCCGCACCGGGGGCCCGGCCATGCCGGTCCCTCCGTGGTGCCCCGGGCGGTTCCGCACGCCGGTCTCGGGCGCCACCCCAACCTGCCTCCGGGCGAGCGGCTGCGGGTGCTGCTGGTGGAGGACGACGAGGGCGACGCGTTCCTGGTCGGCGAGCTGCTCGCCGAGACGAACTCGATGATCGACCTGCTGGTGGCGACCAGCCTCAGCGAGGCCCGGCAGCGCGTGATGGGCGTGGACTGCGTCCTGCTCGACCTCGGCCTGCCCGACGCGCAGGGCCTCGACGGGTTGCGGCAGGTCCTGGAGATGGCCAGCGGGGCCGCTGTCTGCGTCCTCACCGGGCGCTCCGACGAGCACCTGGGCATCGTGGCGGTCGCCGAGGGCGCCCAGGACTACCTGGTCAAGGGCCAGGTCGACGGCGTGCTGCTGACCCGGGCACTGAGGTACGCGGTGGAGCGCAAACGCGCTGACGAGAACGCCCGCCGGCTGCGCGAGGTCGAGCTGCGCCAGGCCGAGTCCGCCCGCCTCGAGCGGGGCCTGCTGCCGCAGCCGCTGATGTCGACCGACCAGGTCGCGGTGCACACCTTCTACCGGCCCGGCCGGCACGCCGCCCTCATCGGCGGGGACTTCTACGACGTGGTGCAGACCCGTCCGGACCGGGTCGACCTGATCGTCGGTGACGTCTGCGGACATGGCGTGGACGAGGCGGCGCTCGGTGTCGAGTTGCGGGTGGCCTGGCGGGCGCTGATCCTGGCCGGAGTCCCCGACGACGAGGTGCTGCCGGCGTTGGAGCAGGTGCTGATGAGCGAGCGCCGGCTCCAGGAGATCTTCGCCACGGTGGCCACCGCCCGACTGGACCTCGACGTGAACCGGGCCACCGTCCGGCTCGCCGGGCATCCGCCACCTCTGCTGCTCGCCGGCGGCAAGGTGGTGCCCGTACCGGCGCGGGGCGGCCTGCTGCTCGGCGTCCGGCCCCGCCGACCTGTGGCATACGACCTGGAGTTCGACACCGATGACTGGTCCCTGTTGATGTACACCGACGGCCTGATCGAGGGGCGGGTGGGCGAGGGCGACGAGCGCCTGGACGTTCCCGGCCTGTCCGGCCTGCTCGCCGAGCCGGCCAGCCTCGCGGTGTCGCTGGCGGAGCTGCCGGCCTGGCTGGTGGGTCGGGCGGAGCAGATCAACGGCGGCCCACTCGCCGACGACGTCGCCATGCTGCTGGTCAGCCGGGGTGGTGGCCGGTGAGGTTCGGCATCCACGACTGGACGCTGCGGCGCCGGGTGGCGCTGCTGCTCGCCCTGGTCACGCTGATCCTGGTCGGCCTGGCCGGTACGGCTGCGGCCGTCGCCGCGCAGAACCGCAACCAGATCGACGCGATCCTCAACAAGACCGGGCCGCTGCGCGTGCAGGGGCAGGAGCTGCTGAGCGCACTGCTGGAGCAGGAGACCGCGGTCCGTGGCTATGCGGGCAGCGGGGACCGGGGCGACCTGGCCTCGTACGACGACGGCCTGAAGCAGGAGCGTGAGCGGATCGCCTCGATGCGGGCGCTCCTGGACGGCGATCGGGCCATCGCCGATGAACTCGACCGGGTGGAGGCCCGGGCGGCGCAGTGGCGGGAGACCGTCGCCGTTCCGGTGATCGCCGCGACGAACGAGGGCGGTCCGGACGCCGGGCAGGCCCTCGTCACCGACGAGGCCCGTCAGCAGTTCGACCAGGTCCGCGGCGCGGCCGACGGCCTGCAGCGGGAGATCCTGGCCGCCCGCGAGCGGAACGCGGTCGAGGTGCGGCGCAGCAGCAACGAACTGGCCGTCCTCCTGGTCGTCGCCGCGGCGGTGGTCGCGATCGCCGGCCTCGCGCTGGTGCTGTCCCTGGACCGCATGGTGATCCGGCCGCTCACCGACCTGGCCACCCAGGTCCGGGAGGTGGCCGAGGGCGACTACCAGCACCGGATCGCCGGGTCGGGTCCGCCCGAGTTCGTCCACCTCAGCGACGACGTCGACGCCATGCGCCGCAAGATCGCCAAGGACCTCGACGAGGTACGCGAGGCGCGGGAGCGGATCGAGTGGGTCAACAGCCAGCTCCAGAAGCAGGCCGAGGAGCTGACCCGGTCCAACCGTGACCTGGAGCAGTTCGCGTACGTCGCCTCGCACGACCTCCAGGAGCCGCTGCGCAAGGTGGCGAGCTTCTGCCAGCTGCTCCAGCGCCGGTACGCCGGCCAGCTCGACGAGCGGGCCGACCAGTACATCGCGTTCGCGGTGGACGGCGCCCAGCGGATGCAGCGCCTGATCAACGACCTGTTGGCGTTCTCCCGGATCGGTCGTCTCACGACCGGCTTCACCGAGGTCGACCTGAACAAGGTGATGGGTGACGTGGCCGGGCAGACCGAGGCCGCCCGGCAGTACGCCGACGCGGAGCTGACCTGGGGAGAGCTGCCGGTCATCCGTGGCGAGGAGCCGCTGCTGACCAACCTGCTCGCCAACCTCGTCAGCAACTCGATCAAGTTCCGCCGCCCGGACGTCCCGCCGAAGGTGCACGTCTCGGCGCGGCTGGTGGGCGACGAGTGGGAGATCAGCTGCCAGGACAACGGCATCGGTATCGAGCCGGAGTTCGCCGACAAGATCTTCGTCATCTTCCAGCGGCTGCACGCCAAGGACGCGTACCCGGGCACCGGGATCGGCCTGGCCATCGTGAAGAAGATCGCGGAGTACCACGGTGGCCATGTCTGGGTGGACACCGGCACCGAGGAGGGGACCGCGATCCGCTTCACCCTCCCCGCGCTGCCCGAGGACGTCGAGGCCGCCGCCCGCGAGACCGAGGCGACGGCGCAGGACGGTACGCCGGCCACCGGCGAGCCCACGGGCACCGACGGGCAGACGGCGGACGCGGACGCCGCGACGGCCCCCGGGAGCGCGGAACGCACCGACGTGGTGTCGGAAGGCGGTAGAACGGGTGGCATGAGGGAGACGGTGGGATGACCGCGCCGGCGGACGGCAAGAGCCCGATCGAGGTCCTGCTGGTCGAGGACGACCCGGGTGACGTGTTGATGACCCAGGAGGCCTTCGAGGAGCACAAGCTCCGCAACCGGCTGACCGTCGTCTCCGACGGCGCCGAGGCGCTGGCCTACCTGCGGCGCGAGGAGCCGTACACGGACGCGGTGGCACCGGACCTGATCCTGCTCGATCTCAACCTGCCCCGCCGGGACGGGCGGGAGGTGCTGGAGGAGATCAAGAAGGACGAGCACCTCTGCCGGATCCCGGTGGTCGTGCTGACGACGTCGCAGGCCGACGAGGACATCCTCCGCAGCTACCAGCTGCACGCCAACGCGTACGTCACGAAGCCGGTGGACTTCGAGCGGTTCATCTCGGTGGTCCGGCAGATCGACGAGTTCTTCGTCAGCGTGGTCAAGCTGCCGCCGCGTGGCTGACACCCTGCTCGACGACGTCGCCGGGCTGCTGCGCGAGACCGCCGACCGCGTCGTGGTCCCGCTGTTCCGCAAGCTGGACGACGCCGACGTCGAGGAGAAGGCGCCGGGCGAGGTCGTCACCGTCGCCGACCGGCAGGCCGAGGAGCTGATCTCCGCCACGCTGCGGCGGATACGCCCCGGCTCGGTGGTGGTCGGCGAGGAGGCGGTCGCGGAGGATCCGGGGCTGCTGGGCCACCTGCGGGACGCCGGCGAGGTCTGGCTGGTCGACCCGATCGACGGCACGTCCAACTTCGCCGCCGGGCGCCGGCCGTTCGCGTTGATGGTGGCCCTGCTGACCGACGGCGTACCGACGGCCGGGTGGGTGTTCGACCCCCTCGCCGACACGCTGGCCGTGGGGCGGGTGGGCGAGGGGACGTACGTCGACGGCCGACCGGTGACGGCGGCGGACACCGCGCCCGCGGTCGGTGGGCTGCGGGGCGCGGCGATGACGCGTTTCCTGCCGCCGCGCGAGCGCGCCCGCGTCGAGGCGGGCGGGGAGCGGCTGGGCGAGCTGCTCCCGGGCCAGCACTGCGCCGGCCGGGAGTACCTGGACATCCTCACGGGCGACCAGCAGTTCGTGCTCTTCTGGCGGACCCTCCCGTGGGACCACGCACCCGGCACGGCGCTGGTGCGGGCGGCCGGCGGGGTGGCGCGCCGCTTCGACGGCACCGACTACCACCCGGCGGACGACGGTCGCGGCCTGCTCGTCGCCGCGAACGAGCGGGTCTGGGCCGACGTCCGGGAGGCGTTGCTCGGCGGAGCGTGAGCGCCGGTGCGACACAGCGTCGACGTTCGATGCCGCAGGGGGTCGCGGGCCTGGTCACAGGCGGTGGTTCCGGTATCCTGACCCGCGGTCTCCACCGGCCGGTCGTCGACCGGCCCCGACGGGGCCGCCGCCGCAGGGTCATCGGGGTCGGCGGTCGACGGAAGGATGCTCTCGTGCGTACGACCATGCCCTCCGGGCGTCGCGGCAAGCTGATCGCTGTCCTCGCCGCCGTCGCGATGGTCCTCGGCGTCGGGGCCGTGCCCGCGTACGCGGAGCCGAACGAGGGTGGCTCGAAGAAGCTGCGGGACACGCTGGAGGCCACCGCCAAGGCGCACATCGAGGCCCAGGCGAAGCTGGCGAACTCCCAGCGCCGGCAGAAGGAGCTGACCAGCCAACTGGCCGCGGTCGAGGTCCGGCTGGTCGGCCTGACCGAGCAGGTGGGCGAGGTGGCCGCGCAGTCGTACCGGTTGGGGCGGCTGACCACGGCGGCGATGCTGCTGGAGAGCACGTCGCCGGAGGCGTTCCTGGAGCGGGCCGCGAGCCTGGACACGATGGCGCAGCGGGACGGCAAGAAGATCCGGGAGCTGACCGACACCCGTGAGGAGGCCCGCACGGCGAAGATCGCCATCGACACCGAGATCCGCGAGCAGCAGAAGCAGGTCCAGGTGATGGCGAAGCGGAAGAGGGAGGCCGAGGCGGCGCTCGCCGCGGTCAGCTCCGGCGGCAGCCGCGGCTTCAGCGGGGGCAGTTCCACCTCGGCGAGGCCGGCGCCGCGCAACTCCGACGGGTCGTGGCCGTCGGAGTCCTGCTCGGTGAACGATCCGACCACCTCCGGCTGCATCACGCCGCGCACCCTGAACGCCCTTCAGCAGACCCAGGCCGCCGGCTACAAGCGCCACGTCTCCTGCTACCGCAGCGGAGGCTCCGGCGAGCACCCCAAGGGCCGGGCCTGCGACTTCTCGGCCGCCACCGGTGGGTTCGAGAACGAGACCGCCACCGGCGGGGACAAGGCGTACGGTGACGCCCTGGCCGCCTGGCACGTGCGCAACGCCGGCCGGCTGGGTGTGTTGTACGTGATCTGGTACCGGCAGATCTGGCATCCCGGCACCGGCTGGCGGTCGTACGGCGGCAGCGGCAGCCCGGCTGCCGACCACACGAACCATGTTCATCTCTCGATGTACTGACCCGCGACCGCAGGTTCACTGCGTACCATCGCGCGGGTGAGCTCCCCAACCTCCGACGTCACGGTCCCGCCGGCGGGACACCTTCCGGTCACCTCCCGGGCGCTGCCCAACGGCCTCGCCGCGTTCCTGGTCTTCTTCGCCAGTGGCGCCGTCCTGGTGCTGGAGACCGCCGCGCTGCGGCTGGTCGGCCCGTACGTCGGGGTGACCCTCCAGGTGACCAGTTCGGTCATCGGCATCGCGCTGGCCGCCATCGCGTACGGCGCCTGGTCGGGCGGCTGGCTGGCCGACCGCCGGGATCCGCGCACCCTCATCGCTCCGGCCCTGGTGCTGGCCGGCATCGCCACCGCGGTGACCCTGCCGGTCGTGCGGTACGCGGGTGAGGTGCTGCGCGGTGGCGCGGCCAGCGCCATCCTGCTGCTCGTCGCGCTGGCCGTGTTCGTGCCGGCGATGCTGCTGGCGGCGGTCACCCCGCTGGTGGTCAAGCTCCAGCTCGCCGACCTGCGCCGCACCGGCCAGGTCGTCGGTCGGCTCTCCTCGATCGGCACGCTCGGCGCGGTCACGGCCACCCTGGTCACCGGGTTCGTCCTGGTCGCGGCGCTGCCCAGCACGGTGATCCTGCTCGGTCTGGCGGTGTCCCTCGGGGTCAGCGGGATCGCCCTCGGGGTGTGGCTGCGCCGGCAGGACCACGCCGACCTGCCCGGACCGGCCCGCGCCAAGGCCGCCCTGGCGGTGCTCGGTCTGGTCGGCGCCGGCCTCACCACCGTCGCCCCGACGCCGTGCGACGTGGAGACGGCCTACCACTGCGCCCGGGTCACCACGGACCCGGACCGGAGCAGCGGGCGCACCCTGCTGCTCAACTCGGCGCAGCACTCGTACGTGGACCTGGCCGACCCGACGTACCTGGAGTACGCGTACACGAAGTGGATCGGTGCGGTGGCGGACGTGGCGAGCCCGGCCGGCCGACGGCTGGACGCGCTGCACCTGGGCGGTGGCGGGTTCACCGTGCCCCGGTACCTGACCGCGACCCGGCCCGGCACCGACAACGTGGTGTTCGAGATCGACGGCGGGCTCGTCGAGCTGGGGGAGCGGAAGCTCGGCGTACGCCAGGGGCCCGACCTGCGGGCGGTGGTGGGTGACGCCCGGATGCTGGTCGCGGGGGAGGGCACGGACAGCCGTGACCTCGTGGTGGGTGACGCGTTCGGGCACCTGGTGGTGCCCTGGCACCTCGCCACCCGGGAGATGGCGGCGGAGATCCGCCGGGTGACCCGCCCGGGCGGCGTCTACGTGCAGAACGTCATCGACTACCCGCCGCTGCGCTTCATCCGCAGCGAGCTGGCCACCGTCGCCGCCGAGTTCGGGCACCTCGCGCTGATCGCCCCGCCGTCCGCGCTGGCCGGGGAGGACGGCTCGAACTTCCTCATCGTCGCCTCCGACGCCCCGTTGCCGCTGCCGGCGATCCAGGCCCGCCTGAACCAGGCCGACCCGACGGCGGCCCTGCTGTCCGGGGCGGCTCTGGACAGCTTCGTCGGCGAGGCGCTGGTGCTGACCGACGACTACGCCCCGGTGGACCAGCTGCTCGCCACCGCCTGATCGGGTGACTTCGCTGACCGATTACGACCTTCCAGGTGTAGCCGGGACCGTCCCGGGCAACAACGACTCCCATGGGTGGAGGAGTCCGTGACGGCGCGCAGTTGCTCGGGGAGCGGTACCGGCTGATCGAGCAGCTCGGTGCCGGCGGCATGTCCGTGGTGTGGCGCGGCTACGACGAGGTGCTCGGCCGCCAGGTGGCGGTCAAGGTGCTCGCGTCCCGGCTGGCCAGCGACCGGGCGTTCCGGCACCGGATCCGGGTGGAGGCCCAGGCCGCGGCCCGGCTCTGCCACCCCAACATCACCAACGTGTACGACTACGGCGAGTCGGTGCAGGCCGGGCTGACCGTGCCGTACGTCGTGATGGAGCTGGTCGACGGCGAGTCGCTGACCGGCCGGCTGCGCCGCGGCAAGCTGCCCTGGCGGGAGGCGGTGTCCATCGGCGCGGAGGTCGCCTCGGCACTGGCCACCGCGCACGCGCGCGGCGTCGTGCACCGCGACGTGACCCCGGGCAACGTCATGATCACGGCCACCGGGGTGAAGGTGGTCGACTTCGGCATCTCGGCGCTGGTCGGGGAGAAGGAGAAGGGCCCGGACGGCACACTGCTGGGCACGCCCGCGTACCTCGCCCCGGAGCGGCTCGACAACGGCGACGTCTCGCCGGCCACCGACGTGTACGCCGTGGGCCTGCTGCTCTACCGGATGCTCACCGGCCGGCTGCCGTGGCAGGCCGAGACGACCACGCAGATGCTGCGCGCACACATGTACACCGAACCCGAGCCGATGCCACCGGTGGCCGGACTCCCGGACGAGGTGCGCGACCTGACGTACCGGTGTCTGGCGAAGCGGCCGGCGGACCGGCCGACCACGGCGGAGGTGGCCCGCACGCTCGCCGAGGCGGCCGGCATGATCCCCGCCGTGCCGGTGTCGCCGGCTCCGGTCGGGGGCCATCCGGCAGAGCTGGCGAACGCCGGCACGACGATCCTGCCCTGGTCGGTGGGCACCGATGCGCTTCCCTTCTCCGTCGCCCGGAACCGCCGGTCGGCCGGTCGGCGGCGGCGGGCCGAGGCGCTCGTGGCCGCCGGTGGCCTCGTGGCGGTGACCGCGGCGATGTGGGGAGTGACCTCGGGCAGCTCGGCCAGCGGCGGCGTCGACCAGCCCACCGAGGCGCGGATGGGGCCCGAGAAGAAGGTCTCCTGCCAGGTCGCGTACGCCCTGCGCGCCGACTCCGGGAAGGACTTCGCCGCCGAGGTGGCCCTGACCAACACCGGCGGGACCGAGCTGCGCGACTGGCGGATGAGCTTCACCTTCCCCGGGCAGCAGACGGTGACGAGCGCCGAGCCGGCGAGCGTACGCCAGCAGGGCTCGACGGTGCAGGTGGAGCCCGCGCCGCAGCGGTCCGCGCTGGCGCCGGGAGCCACCGAGAAGGTCACCCTCGCCGGCCGGTACACCGGGGCCAATCCACTGCCGGTGGAGTTCCGCCTCGGCGACGAGGTGTGCGCGGTGCAGGTCTCGGGGGTCGCCGGATCGGTCCCCAGCACCGCGCCGGCGCCGAAGCCCGCGGTGAAGAAGGCGCCGCCGAGGAAGACGACGACCTCGTCCGGGTCGTCCGGCGGTGCCTCGTCCGGGTCGTCCGGCGGTGCCTCGTCCGGGTCGTCCGGCGGTGCCTCGTCCGGGTCGTCCGGCGGTGCCGCGACCGGGTCGTCCAGCAATGCCGGGGGCGGCTCCCGCGACGGTACGACGGCGAAGGGCGGCAAGTCGGAGAACGCCGGCAAGGGCAAGGGTGGTGGTAAGGGAAAAGCGTGAAGCCCGGCAAGGGTGGCCGGGGAGGCGGGGGCAAGAAGAAGTGAAGCGGGTCAGGTCAGGGCGGCGAAGCGCTGCACCTGGTCGATGCTCCCCTCGACGATGAGCACGCTGCCCGGCACGAGAATTCGGTCGTCGGTGGCGTACCGGAAGCGTTCCCCGGGATCCTGCACGCCCACCACCCGCACGCCGTAGCGGTCGACCGGTGCCAGCTCACCGAGCGCGCGCCCGGTCAGGCCCTTCGGTGTGAGCACCTTCGCGATGGCGAAGTCGTCGCCGAACTCGATGAAGTCCAGCATGCGGCTGACGATCAGGTGAGCCACCCGCTCACCGGTCTCGGCCTCCGGGAAGATCACGTTGTGCGCGCCGACCGACGCGAGGATCTTCGCGTGCTTCGCCGAGGTGGCCCGGGCCCAGATCTGCGGCACCCCCAACTCGACCAGGGCGAGGACGCTCAGCACGCTCGCCTCGACCGAGGCGCCGATGGCCACCACCGCCCGTTGGAGGTCCGCCACACCGATCTGGCGCAGGACCCCCTCCTCGGTCGCGTCGGCCTGCACCACCCGGTCCAGCCGGTCCGCCCACTTCTGCACCCGCTCCGCGCTGCGGTCGACGGCCAGCACCTCGTGACCCTGCTGGGCCAGCGAGTTGGCCAAGTGGTTGCCGAACCGTCCCAGGCCCACCACCAGGACACCGCCGGAGTCCGTTCCTCTAGCCGACAATGGGTTGCTCCTCCGGGTATCGGTACAGCGGCCGTCGGGTGTTCAACGCGATCGCGGAGCCGAGGGTCAGCGGTCCGATCCGGCCGATGTACATCAGGGCGGTGAGCAGGTACTGGCCGCCGTCGGAGAGCGACTGGGCGACCCCGACGGATAGGCCGGTGGTGCTGAACGCCGAGGTCGCCTCGAACAGCGCCCGGTCGAACAGGACGCCCTCGGTGAGCACGATCAGGGCGATGGTGCCGCCGGCCACGAACGCGACGCTCAGCAGGGCGACGGTGATCGCCTGCCGCTGACTCGCGGTGGCCACCCGGCGGTTCCCGATCCGCACGTCCGGCTCACCGCGCAGCTCCGCCCAGAGGACGAAGGCGAGCAGGAAGAACGTGGACACCTTGATTCCGCCGGCGGTGCTGGCGCTGCCACCACCGATGAACATCAGGCCGATGAGCAGCGGGACGCTCTCCTCGCTGAGCGATGCGGCGGGCAGCACCGCGAACCCGCCGGTACGGGTGAGCGCGATCTGGGTGAACGACGCCAGGATCTTGCCCCGGACGTCGTACTGGCCGATGGTCCTGACGTTGGTCCACTCGCTGGCGAGCAGCGCGGTGAAGCCGATCACGAGCAGCGCGACGCTGCCCCAGACGGTCAACTTCGTGGCCACGGTCCAGCGGCGGGGCTGCCGCCACTCCCGCACCGCCTCGAACAGGGCGGGGAAGCCGAGGCCGCCGACGACGGCCCCGGCGGCCAGCGGCAGCGAGAACCAGGGATCCCGGGAGAAGGCCAGCAGACCGTCGGTGTAGAGGGTGAAGCCGCCGTTGTTGAAAGCCTGCACGGAGTGGAAGCCGCCGGACCACAGCGCCCGCCACACCGGGTAGTCGTAGGCCAGCCACAGGCGGCCCGCGACGGTCGCCGTCATCACCGCCTCGCACGCCAGGACGGTCATCACGATGCGCAGCAGCAGCCCGCGTATGTCGCCGACCTCGTACTCGGCGGTCTCGGCCTGCACCAGCAGCCGGTTGCGCAGTCCGAGCCGGCGGGACACCGCGAGGACGATCAGCGCGGCGCCGGTGAGGATTCCCAGGCCGCCGATCTGCGTGAGGATGGCGATCAGCACCAGCCCGGGACCGGACCAGTAGTTCGGGGTGTCGTTGACGGTCATGCCCGTGACCGAGACCGCCGACGTGGCGGTGAACAGCGCGGTGGCGAACGGTGTTCGCTCGTGGACGACGGTCGCCGGACGCAGCATCAGCAGCCCGGTGCCGACCAGGATCAGCACCAGGAAGGCGAGCGGCACCAGCCGTACTGGGTGACGAAGGAGCCGGCGCACCAGACAATCTTCCGTTTTCGCTCCGAACCGGGTGCGGAAACGGCGACGACGCCGGGTGCCACCGCCGGCCTCAGCCGGGTCGTGCCCCGCCGTCGGACCGCCCGATCCGGTCCGCGATCCCGGCGGCGAGCGGGGAGCCCATCGCCTGGTAGATGGTCAGCGCCTCGGTCAGCGCCTCGCGCGCCGCCGCCCCGTCCGCGGCGCGCTCCGCCGCGTTCGCCAGCGCGACGAGCGTCCGCGCCCGCAGCGCGGGCACCGACTCCTTCGTCCAGTACCGCAGCGCGCGCCGCAACCGGTCCACCGCCCCGGGCCGGTCCCGGGCCACCTCGATCTCGCCGAGGCTCAGCTCGGTGAGGGCGTACCCCCACTCGTGCCCGCGCTCCCGGAACACCTCCGCCGCCGTGGCCAGGGCCTCCTCCGCCTCGCCCGCCCGTCCGGGATCCGGCGCCAGCGCCTCGCCGAGCGTCCGCAGGCTCTGTGCCGCGCCGACCGCGTCGCCGACCGTGAAGAACAGGCTCGCGGCCCGGCGGGCGGCCCGCCGCGCCTCGGCCGCCTGCCCGTGGGCGAGCAACGCGCCGGCCAGGCCCCGCCAGGCGTACGCCTCGGTGAACGTGTCGCCGCAGGAGCGGGCGACCTCCAGGGCGGCACGGACGGTCCGCACCGCGCCCGCGGTGTCCCCCCGCTGGCGCAGCAGGAAACCCAGGTTGGACAGGGCCATCGCCCGCGTGGTCTGCCGCCCGGTGGCGTCCAGTTCCACCGTCGCGGCACGGAGTTCCCGCTCGGCCTCGTCCAGTCGACCGCTGAGGCTGAGCAGGAATCCGGTGTCCTTGCGGGCCTGCGCCGCCCCGGCGGGGTCGCCGGTCTCCTCGGCGAGGACCCGCGCGGCCCGCAGCGTCGCGATGGCCGTCTCCGGCGCGTCCACCTCCAACTGGCAGCCGCCCAGGCCGCGCAGCATCGCCGCCTCGCCCGCCCGGTCGCCCTCCCTGCGGCAGGCGTCCAGCGCGGCCGTGGTCACCCTCCGCCAGTCCTCGTAGTACGCGCGCAGCTCGTAGAAGTCGACCGCGCAGCCGGCCAGGCAGCGTGCCGTGGCGGCGAGCCCCTCCTCGGCGCAGGACAGCACCAGCGCGGTGAGGGACTCCCGCTCCGCCTCGAACCAGTCGACGGGACGGTCGGTGGCCGCGGCGACCGCGCGGCGATCGCCCAGGGTCGCCGGGTGGGCGGGATCGTCGAGGTGGAACCGCTCGCAGCGCAGACCCGCCGCCGCCTCCCGCGCGAGCGCGAGCCATCCGGTGGCCACCCGGGACAGCGCCGCCCGCCACTGGTCGTCGGTGATCTGCTCGATCCGGCACTCCCGGGCGTACAGCCGGGTGATCTCGTGGAACCGGAAGCGTGGTTGGCCGGCCTGATCCGGTCCGGCCGATTCGAGCAGCCGGGCGTCGAGCAGTTCCTCCAACGCGCCGGTGGTCGGTCCGCCGTCCAGCAACGCCGCGACCGTCCACTCGGGGAAGGTGGCCGTGCGGAGTTCGCCGAGGAGCGCGAAGACCCGCGCGGCGGACGGGCTGAGCCCCTGGTGGGCGAGGCGCAGCTGCGGTCGTACGGCCAGGTCGCCGTGGCGCAGCTCGTCCAGGCGTACCTGCTCGTCGGCGAGCCTCCCGGCCAGGGTGGCGACCGTCCAGTGCGGGCGGGCGGCGAGCCGCGCGGCGGCGATGCGGACGGCCAGCGGCAGCCCGCCGCACAGAGCCACCACCCGCTCGGCGGCCACCGGATCCAGACCGACCCGGTCCACGCCGGCCACCCGGCTCATCAGCTCAACCCCCGCCGCGGCGGGTAGCGGTTTCAGGTCGACGGCGTGCACGCCCGGCAACCCGGTCAGCGGCAGGCGGCTGGCCACCACCATTCCCACGCCGTCGTGCGGCAGGAACGACGCCACGTCCTGGTGGCCGCCGACGTCGTCGACGACCAGCAGGATCCGCTGGCCGTCGAGCCGCGTACGGAGCAGTGCCGCGCGTTCGTCGAGGTCGGCGGGGAGGGCGGAGCCGTCGACCCCGAACGCCCGCAGCAGGCGCGCCATCGCCTCGGCCGGGCCGGGGCTCTCCCCGCCCACGTCGCCGAGCCGGATGAAGAGCTGGCCGTCCGGGAACCGGTCGGCGAAGCGGTGCGCCGCGTGCACGGCCAGGGCCGTCTTCCCGATCCCGGGCGGTCCGGAGACGGCCACCAGGCGCCCCCCGCCCAGCGTGGGGTCGAGCGCGGCGTCGATCGCGGCCAGCTCGGTGGTGCGGTCCACGAAGTCCGGCAGGTCCGCCGGGAGGTGCCGCAGGGGCCGGTGCCTGCCCTCGACCGGGGTCGCGGACGACGGCGGTGTCCCGTCTCCCTCCGGGGGTCGGCCGGGCCCGGCCAGCTCGGTGCGGCCGACGCGGCGCGCCCGGCTGGCCCAGAAGAGGGTGCGCCCGGTCTGGACGAACGTCTCCCGGACCTCGCCGGTCAGCTCCAGGGCGTCGGCGAGACGGTCCACCGAGCGGGGGCGGGGACTGCGGCTGCGGTCGCGCTCCATCTCGCCGACCGACCGTGCGCTGATGCCCGCCCGTTCGGCGAGCGCCTCCTGGGTGAGCCGGAGCCGGAGCCGGTGACGTCGGAGCAGCGTACCGAAGGTGTCGCTCTGGTGATCCGTCATGACCGTCGAGTCAGGCTATCGCACGTCCGGTGGAACGTCCGGTTCAACGTCCTGGTTTCCGGCCGCGTATCGGGATACTCCTGTATCGGTCCCTTGAGGACACGCCGGCGGATCCTCGCGATGAACGTCGTACGGGGGATGGTCATCGGGACGGGTCCGCCGGCACCCGCAAGTGTTCACCCGGTCGCCAGCCCTCGACCAACTGCCGGACAGGGAACGAGGGTCTGCTGTTGTCGATCCCCTCGACGACAGGAGACGGCCTTGCGACGTACCCTTTCCGCGCTCGGCGTGGCCGGCGCGCTGCTGGCGGCGGCGGTCGCCGTGCCGACCGCGGCGGCGGCCCGCGACGACCGGGCCAACGGCGCCGACCGCGACCGCGCCACCCACCGCCCGATCGTCATCGGTCACCGTGGTGCCAGCGGGTACCGGCCGGAGCACACGCTGGAGGCGTACCGGCTGGCGATCCGCCAGGGCGCCGACTACATCGAGCCCGACCTGGTCGCCACCCGTGACGGCGTCCTGGTCGCCCGGCACGAGAACGAGATCAGCGGTACGACCGACGTCGCCGCCCGGTCCGAGTTCGCCGCCCGGAGGACCACGAAGACCATCGACGGGGTGTCCGTCACCGGCTGGTTCACCGAGGACTTCACCCTCGCCGAGCTGAAGACGCTGCGCGCCAAGGAGCGGCTGCCGCAGGTGCGGGTCGCCAACACCGCGTTCGACGGCCGGTTCGAGGTGCCCACCCTGCAGGAGGTCATCGACCTGACCCGGTCCGAGGGTCGGGCGCGCGGACGGGTGATCGGTGTCTACCCGGAGACCAAGCACCCGACGTACTTCGCCTCCATCGGCCTGCCCCTGGAGAAGCCCCTGGTCGAGGTGCTGCGGCGCAACAGGCTGACCCACCGCCACTCGCCGGTGATCATCCAGTCCTTCGAGACGGCGAACCTGCGTGCACTGAACCGCGTCATCGACGTCAAGCTGGCCCAGCTGCTCGACGCGGCCGGCCGCCCGTACGACTTCGCCGTCACCGGTGATACCCGTACCTACGCCGACCTGGCGAAGCCGGCCGGTTTGGCCTGGATCGCCACGTACGCCGACGGCATCGGGGCGAACAAGAACCTGATCGTGCCCCGGGACGCCACCGGCCGGCTGCTCGCCCCGACCACTCTCGTCCGGGACGCGCACGCCGAGCACCTGATCGTCCACGCCTGGACCTTCCGGGCGGAGAACCAGTTCCTGCCGGCCGACTTCCGGATCGGCACCGATCCGGTCGCGCGCGGTGACATCCAGGCCGAGTACGAACTGTTCTACGGCCTCGGCCTGGACGGTGTCTTCACCGACCACCCGGACACCGCCGTCGCCGCCCGCGCGGGCCTGCCCCGCCGCTGACACCTTGCGCCTGATCGGCCCGCCACCCCGGTCCCGGGGTGGCGGGCCGATGCCGTTCCCGCCGCGCGTCGTCCCGCATCGCCGTCGGTGGAACACCATGGGTGTCCACGGGGGTCCGAGACACCCATGGTGTTCCACCCACCACGGGCTTGGCACCTTTCGGGGCGGTCGGGGGGTGGTTCGGGGCGACACACGGTTGAGGTGGCCAGTGGCGACGCCGGCCATCGCCCCCGTACGCCGTCACTGCCCCGCACGAGCCGCTGTAACGGTGAGCCACCCGACTCCCGTTACTTGTGTGTTTCCGCCACATAGCCCGTGGGTGACGTCACTTCTAGCGTGAGCCGACACATGAGTTTCCCCTTCCTCCGAGTCCTCACGTGGAGTCGCAATGACGGTCCGGACGACGCGGCGGGTGTTCCTCTCCGCCGCCACGATGATGGCCGCGGCGGTCGCCGCCACGGCCTGTGGCAGCCCGCAGGAAACCGCCTCCGGCGGCGACGACGCCGCACCGGTCAAGGTTGGCCTGGTGTACTCCCAGTCGGGAGCGCTGGCCAGCTACGGCAAGCAGTACATCGAAGGGTTCAGGGCCGGTCTCGACTTCGCCACCAGGGGCACCACCAAGGTGGGCGAGCGGACCATCGAGCTGACCGAGGTCGACGACGCCGGTGACCCGGCCAAGGCGGTCTCCGCGGCCAAGGACCTCATCGGCAAGGGGCACCGGATCATCGCCGGCTCGACGGCCTCCGGCGTGGCTCTCCAGGTCGCCCCGATCGCCGCCCAGAACAAGGTGCTCTTCATTTCCGGACCGGCCGCCACCGACGGCGTGACCGGTGCCAACAGGTACACGTTCCGCTCCGGCCGGCAGTCGTACCAGGACGTGGTCACCGCGAAGTCGTTCATCGGGGACCCGGCCGGCAAGAAGGTCGTGGTGTTCGCCCAGGACGGTGCCTTCGGCGACGCCAACGAGGCGGCCGTCAAGAACGTCATCGGCGGTGCCGGCGCGACCGTCGCCAGCGTCCGGGCTCCGGCCAGTGCCACCGAGTTCACCCCGTTCGCCAGCCAGATCAAGGCCGCCAAGCCGGACCTGCTCTTCGTGGCGTGGGCCGGCACCACCGCCCCGGCGATGTGGCAGACCCTCGACCAGCAGGGCGTGCTGACGTCCACCACGGTCGTCACCGGCCTGGACATCCGTGCCTCGTGGCCCACCTTCGGCGCCGCCGGCAGCAAGATCTCCTTCCTGTCGCACTACTTCGACGGAGCCAGCGACACCGAGGCCGCCAAGGCCGCCAAGAGCAGGATCCCCGGCGGGACCCTCGACCTGTTCCACCCGGACGGCTTCGCCGCGGCCCAGATGGTCGTCCGCGCGGCCGAGGAGGGCGGCGACGACGTGGACAAGATGATCACCGCCCTGGAGGGCTGGAGCTTCGACGGTGTCAAGGGCAGGATGACCATCCGCAAGGAGGACCACGCCCTGCTCCAGCCGATGTTCCAGGCCACGCTCACCGGAAGCGGACAGGCCTTCACGGCCAGCGCGCAGAAGAGCCTGACCAGCGACGAGACCGCGCCTCCGGCCGTGGCGATGAAGGGCTGACGCGTCATGCTCACCACCCGCGGTCTGACCTGGCGGATCGGTGAGGTCGCCGTCGTCGACAGCGTCCACCTCGACCTGGCGCCCGGGGAGTTCCTCGGCGTGATCGGGCCCAACGGCGCCGGCAAGACCTCACTGTTCAACCTGATCACCGGCCTGCGCCGGGCCACGGAAGGTCGGATCACCCTCGACGGGCGGGACATCAGCGCCCTCCCGCCGCACCGGCGGGCCCGCCTCGGGCTCGGCCGTACCTTCCAGGCGTCCTCGGTCTTCGGCTCGCTCAGCGTGCGGGAGAACGTCCGGCTCGCCGTGCAGGCGTACCGCGGGGGTTCGATGAAGCTGTGGCGGCGGGCGGCGGCCGACCGGGAGGTCGTCGCCGCCGCCGAGGCGGCGCTCGACCGGGTCGGCCTCGCCCACCGGGGTACGGCGCTCGCCGGCACCCTCGCCCACGGCGAGAAGCGCAAGCTGGAGATCGCCCTGCTGCTCGCCGGCGAACCCCGGGTCATGCTGCTCGACGAGCCGATGGCCGGGGTCAGCGCCGAGGACGTGCCCGAACTGGTGCAGGTGATCCGTTCGCTGACCGGTGACAGTGGCCGGTCGGTGCTGATGGTCGAGCACCACATGGACGTGATCCTCGAACTGGCCGACCGGATCGCCGTGATGCACCACGGCGCCCTGCTGGCCTGCGACACCCCGGAGACCGTGATGGCCAACCCGACGGTGCAAGAGGCCTACCTGGGGGAATCGCTATGACCGAGCCGGTACTCGGTGTGGAGGACCTGTCGGTCCGCATCGCCGGGCTGCACATCCTCCAGGGGGTGTCCTTCACGGTCGCGCCGACCGGCGTCACCGTGCTGCTCGGCCGCAACGGCGTCGGCAAGACGACCACGCTGCGGGCGATCGTCGGGCTCACCCCGCGCAACGGCGAGGTGCGCGGGGTCGTCCGGATGGGCACGCAGAGCCTCCTCGCGCGCCCCACCCACCGCCTGGTCCGCGGTGGACTGGGCTACGTGCCCGAGGACCGTTGCGTCTTCGCCGGGCTCACCGTCGCGGAGAACCTGCGGCTGGCCGAGCGGCGGGGCACCACCCCCGCGTACGACCGGGTCTTCGCGCTCTTCCCGGAGCTGGACCGGCGCGGACGGCAACGGGCCGGCTCGCTCTCCGGTGGCCAGCAGCAGATGCTCGCGATCGGCCGGGTGCTGCTGAACGACAACCGGCTGCTGCTGGTCGACGAGCCGACCAAGGGCCTGGCGCCGAAGGTGGTGACCGAGGTGGCCGAGGTGCTGGAACGGGTCGCCGAGTCCGTGCCGGTGCTGCTGGTCGAACAGAACCTGGCGGTGGTACGGCGGCTCGCCCGCGACGCCGTGGTGCTCGCCGCCGGGCAGGTGGCCTGGACCGGGAACGCACAGGAACTGCTGCGGGAGGCCGGATTGACCAGGTCCCTGCTCGGTGTCGGTTCGGCGGAGGTGCACCCCTAGATGGACACGATCGTTCTGCTGACGCTGACCGGGCTCGGCCTGGCGGCGCTCTACTTCCTGGTCGCCTCCGGCCTGTCCCTGGTCTTCGGCCTCGCCGACGTGCTGAACTTCGCGCACGGGCTCTTCCTCGGCGTCGGCGCGTACGCGACGTGGTGGGCGGCGGGCAACCTGCCCGGCGCCGGGTCGGACGGGTTCGGCTTCGTGGTCGCGGTGGCCTTCGGTGTCGCCGCCGGCACGCTGGTCGCGGTGCTCGTCGAGCTGGTGCTGATCCGGCCGCTGTACTCCCGCACGATCGAGCAGGTCCTGGTCACCGTCGGTCTCTCGCTGGCCGGCGTGGCGCTGCTCCAGGCCACCTGGGGCGCCGACGCGCGGACCTTCCCGCGGCCCGAGTGGACCCGCCAGGTCACCCCGGTCCTCGGGGCGAACGTCCCCCACGGCGGCCTGCTGCTCATCATCGCCGCGGTGGTGGTGCTCGGCGCGATCCTCGCGTTCCTCCGGTGGACCCGATACGGCCTGGTGATCCGCGCCGGTGTGGAGAACCGGGAGATGGTGACCGCGCTCGGCATCGACGTGCGCAAGGCGTTCACCCTGGTCTTCGCGATCGGCGGGGCGGCCGCGGCGCTGGCCGGCGCACTCGGCGGCGTCTACTTCGGCACCGTCTCGCCGGGCCAGGGCGGCTCCCTGCTGATCTTCGCCTTCATCGTGGTGGTCATCGGCGGGATGGGTTCGGTCGTCGGTTCCGCGTACGCGGCCGTCGCCGTCGGACTGCTGCAACAGTTCGTCAACTACTACGGCACCTCCGGGCTGGGCGACGTCTGCGTAGTCGGGCTGCTCGCCGTGGTGCTGCTGCTGCGCCCGCAGGGCATCGCCGGAAAGGTGGCAACGGCATGACCGAGGTCAGGAGTCCCGAGGTTCCCGCGCCCCCGGCGGCGGTGCCCTCCGAGGTGACACCCGGGGACCGGCGGGGACTCCTCCGCCCGTTCCTGCCCGTGGTCCCGCTGCTGGTGGCGCTGGCCCTGCCGTACTCGACGTCGGAGCTGCCGGGCATCTTCGAGGGGCCGCTGAACTCGCCGGGCACCCTACAACTGCTCGCCGTCTGCCTGGTCTTCGGCGGGCTGGCCGCCGGCTACGACCTGCTGTTCGGGCGGACCGGCATGCTCTCCTTCGGGCACGCGCTCTATTTCGCCGCCGGGGTGTACGGCACCGACATCCTCGTCACCCGGGCCGGGCTTCCGCTGTGGCAGGCGGCGCTGTTCACCATCACCGGCGGGACGATCCTCGCCGCGCTGCTCGGCGCGGTGGCGCTGCGTACGGTCGGGATCGCCTTCGCCATGGTGACCCTCGCCTTCGCCCAGGTCGGCGCGATCCTGGTGGCCCGCGACTTCGGTGGGCTCACCGGCGGCGAGGAGGGCCTGCCGTTGGACGTGTCCGGGCTGCCGGAGAGGCTGGTCGGCGTCACCAACACCGTCAACCTCTACTGGTTGGCCCTGGCGTACCTGGTCGTGGTGGTCTTCGTGGTGCACCGGGTGTCCGGCTCGCCGACCGGGCGGGTGCTCGCCGGCCTGCGGGACGACGAGCGGCGCATCGGGGTGCTGGGGCTGGACCCGTACCGGTTCAAGCTGGTGGCGTTCACCCTGGCCGGTGGGCTCGCGGCGGCCGGTGGGGTGGTCTACTGCCTGATCGTCGGCGGCGCCTCGCCGCACGTCACGTCCAGCGAGCTGACGCTGTCGCTGCTGGTCATGGTGGTGCTCGGCGGGCCCGGCACCCGTTGGGGTCCGGTCATCGGAGGCATCCTCTACATGTACCTGGACCACCGGCTGGTCGCCTTCGGCACCAGTGACGCGGTGGACGCCCTGCCGGCGTTCCTGAGTCGTCCGCTGTCCCAGCCGCTGTTCGTGCTCGGCACGGTGTTCATCCTGGCCGTGTACTTCTTCCCCGGCGGCCTGGCCAGCCTGGCTCCCCGCCTGGCCCTGCTGCGCAACTCCCTCCGCGCCCGTCCCCGGGAGCGCTGAACCGTTTTGATCATGGGGTTGGCGGGGCGGCACACCGGCGTGTCGCCCCGCTAACGTCCTGATCGACGGGTTGGCGGGTTCGGTGTGAGGGAGCGGCTGTGGGTGCGCGGTTGGCTGTGGTCAGTGGGGGTGGGACCGGGATCGGCGCGGCCGTCGCCGGGGGGCTCGCCGCCGACGGGTTCGACGTGCTGGTCGTGGGGCGGCGGGAGGAGGTGGTCGCCGAGGCGGCGGCACGGCTGTCGGCCGGGTGCGGGCGGGCGGACGCCGTACGCCCCGTCGTCGCGGACCTGGCGGACCCGGATCAGGTGGCGCGGGTCGTCGCGGCGGTCGGTGACCGGCCGGTGGACGCCGTGGTCAACAACGCCGGTGGTTACCTGGGCGGCGACACCGGGACGCTGGCCGGCACCGCCGCGCACTGGAGGGCCAACCTGGACGCCAACGTCCTCACCGCCGTACTCCTCACGGAGGCGTTGCGCCCGGCCCTGCGCCGGCCCGGCGGGCGGGTCATCCTGGTCAGCTCCATCGCGGCCCAGCGCGGAGGTGGCGGCGCGTACTCGGCGGCGAAGGCGGCGCTGCACGGCTGGGCGTACGACCTGGCGACGCAGCTCGGCCCGGAGCAGGTCACGGTCAACGTGGTCAGCCCCGGCTACGTCGCCGACACCGAGTTCTTCGGGGACCGGATGACCCCGGAGGGGCACGCCAAGCGGGTCGCGGCCACCCTGGTGGGCCGGGCCGGCACCCCGGACGACATCGCGGCGGCGGTGCGCTACCTGGCCGGTCCGGACGCCGGCTACGTGACAGGCCAGGTCCTCGGCGTCAACGGGGGCTCGGTCCTGGGCCGTTGACCGGCCGCCGGCACGCGCGTACACGACGGCGTGGCCGCGGTCCCCCGGGCGCCGCGGCTCGTCGCTGTGCGTCGGGCGTCAGCCGTTCAACAACTCGTACGCCGAGGCCGGCGCCGCCTGTGCGTCGGCATCCGCCGGAACGGTGATCTTCGGCGCCGCGCCGAAGTCGAAGTACTTCACGGCATACGTCGCGGCCTTCTTCTTGCCGGCCGCCGGGATCGTGAGGGTGAGCGTGGCCAGGTTGCCGTCCGGCCCGATGGTGGCGGTGAAGGGCACCGCCCTGGCCTTGTCGGCGAGGGCGGCGAGGTCCACGTCCATCGCGTCCTTGATGCCCGGGTCGGCGGTCAGGTCGACGGTGCCGGTGTACGAGCCGTCGGTCTGCTCGGTCACGGCGTCGGCGTTGCGCAGGATGGGGCCGGTGTTGCCCGGGTCGGCGCCCTCGTACCCCGGCACGCCCTCGGGATCCTTGATCTTGCTCTCGTCCAGTTCCATCCACTTCTCCGGCAGCTTGAGCAGAGCCGCCAGCTCCTCGGCGCCGTCGAAGTCGACCTTCATCCAGGAGCGCTCCTCGACGATCCGGAACGACAACTTCATGGTGAAGCCGGCCTCCGCGTCCTTCTCGGTCACGGTCAGCTCGGTGCCCTTGGCGGCCGGGTCGACCAGACCGGACAGGGCCGATCCGGTCTCGTCGGTGCCGCTGAACCGGAACGCCGGGTCCGTCTCGTCCGGCACGGCGGCCAGCAGCTTCTGCTTCGGGTCGGCACTCGGGGACGGGGCGGGGGACGAGGTCGTCGACTTCTCGTCTCTGTCGCTGCCGCACCCGGCGAGCAGAGTGGTGGCCGCCAGCACGGCGGTCGCGCCGAGGGCGACCCGCCGGAGCGGTCCGACGGTGCCGATTCGCTGCGTCATTCGTTGATCTCTCTCTCGAACAGGGCCGATGCGAGGTCGATCCTGGCACGACCCGACAGCCGGACCACTGCCGATGTGCCGCCGTCGGACCGTTGTGTTCCGCCGTGGGCATCGAGCGGGGTGCCAGGAGCGGAAGAATCGCAGATCAGGGACGCTGCGACAGTGGCGGTGTCGTCCGGCGCTGGTAGAAATGCCGGATGGGTGTGGATCGGACGGCGGTACGGGAGCGGGCCGAGGCGGTGCTGCGGCGGTTGGCCGGCGAGCACGCCCGGCTCCGCGAGGACCAGTGGCGGGCGATCGAGGCGCTGGTGGTCGACCGGCGCCGGGTGCTCTGCGTCCAGCGCACCGGCTGGGGCAAGTCCGCGGTCTACTTCGTCGCCACCGCGCTGCTGCGCGACCGCGACGTCGTCGACCGGACGCCCGACACCGGGCCGGTCGGCCCCACGGTGATCGTGTCGCCGCTGCTGGCGCTGATGCGCAACCAGGTCGAGTCGGCCGCGCGGGCGGGCATCCGCGCTCGCACGATCAACTCCGCCAACCTGGACGAGTGGGACGAGATCACCACGGAGATCCACGCCGGTGCGGTGGACGTGCTGCTGATCTCCCCGGAGCGGCTGAACAACCCGGACTTCCGGGACACGGTGCTGCCGAAGCTGGCCGCCACCACCGGTCTGCTGGTGGTCGACGAGGCGCACTGCGTCTCCGACTGGGGGCACGACTTCCGGCCGGACTACCGCCGGCTGCGTACCTTCCTCGGCAACCTGCCGGAGGACACGCCGGTGCTGGCCACGACGGCGACCGCGAACGAGCGGGTCACCCAGGACGTCGCCGAGCAACTGGGCGACGCCCTCGTGCTGCGCGGCAGCCTGGACCGTGAGTCGCTGCGGCTGGGCGTGCTCGACCTGCCGAGCCCGGCGCACCGGCTCGCCTGGCTCGCCGACCACCTCGACGAGCTGCCCGGCTCCGGGATCGTCTACACGCTGACCGTGGCCGCGGCGGGGGAGACCACCGAGTTCCTCCGCTCGCGCGGCTACCCGGTCGCGTCGTACACCGGGCAGGCCGAGGACGCCGACCGCCGGGCGGCCGAGCAGGACCTGCTGGACAACAAGATCAAGGCACTGGTCGCGACGAGCGCGCTGGGGATGGGCTTCGACAAGCCCGACCTCGGCTTCGTGGTGCACCTGGGCGCGCCGCCGTCGCCGATCGCGTACTACCAGCAGGTCGGCCGGGCCGGCCGTGCCGTCGCCCACGCCGAGGTGCTGCTGCTGCCGGGCGTCGAGGACGCGGCGATCTGGCGCTACTTCGCCTCGCTGGCCTTCCCGCCGGAGGAGCAGGTCCGGGCCGTGCTCGCCGCCCTGCGCACCGACCGGCCGCTCTCCACCCAGGCCCTCGAACCGATCGTCGACCTGCGCCGCGCCCGGCTGGAGCTGATGCTCAAGGTCCTCGACGTGGACGGCGCGGTCCGTCGGGTGCGCGGTGGTTGGCTCGCCACCGGCGAGCCGTGGGCCTACGACGAGGCCCGGTTGCGCCGCGTCGCCGCCGCGCGCGCCGCCGAGCAGCAGGCCATGCGGGAGTACGCGACCACGCCCGGCTGCCGGCTGCGCTACCTGCGCGAGTGCCTGGACGACACCGGGGCGGCCGACTGCGGCCGGTGCGACCGCTGCGCCGGCCCGCTCTTCCCGGCCGCGGTGTCCGACGCCGCGTTGACCGCCGCGCAGACCTTCCTGGGTCGGCCGGGTGTCGAGGTCGCACCGAAGAAGCTCTGGCCGACCGGGTTGGACGCGGTCGGCGTACCCCTGAAGGGCCGCATCCCCCCGACGGAGCAGGCGCTGCCCGGGCGGGCGGTGGGCCGCCTGTCCGACCTCGGCTGGGGTGGCCGGCTGCGTACCCTCGTCGGGCCGGACGCGGCGGACGCGGCCGTGCCCGACGACGTGACCGCCGCCGTGGTCGAGGTGCTGAAGGCGTGGGCGCACGGCGACGACCCGTGGCCGCGCCGCCCCGTCGGCGTGGTGGCGGTCGGGTCGCGGCGCCGGCCCCGGCTGGTCGGGTCGCTCGCCGAGCGCATCGCCACGGTCGGGCGGCTGCCGCTGCTCGGCCACGTGACCCCGGTGGGCCCGCCCGGCGCCGGAGGCCCGCGGGGCAACAGCGCCCAGCGGGTACGCGCGCTGCACGGCGCCTTCACCGTGCCCGACGACCTGGCCGAGGCCCTCGGCGGGCTGGCCGGGCCGGTGCTGCTCGTCGACGACCTGGTCGACTCGGGATGGACCATGACGATGGTCGCGCGGGAGCTGCGCCGGGCCGGTGCGCCGGACGTGCTGCCGCTCGCCCTCGCGGTCGCGGGCTGAGTGGGACGCCGGCGTTCGGGCCGGGCGGCCCTTTCCGTCGTCCGGCGGGGCCGGAAAGTTCCCGGCCGGGCCGGACTGCGACGGTCGCCACGCCGCGTCGCCGTCGGGCCGGAGCGCCCCAACCCGCCGGTAGCGTGGACGCCATGACCGACCGGCAGCCCGCTGAGCAGGTCTCCGCCGTGCCGGACCGGAGCACCCTGCGTCTGGCGCTGGTCGTCGGTGGGCTGGTGCTCGCCGTCCTGCTCGGCTTCGGCCTCGGCCGCATCAACGGGGGTCCGTCCGACGCCGTCGGCTCCGCGAGCGTCCTGGCCGACCACAGCCACCCGGCCGGCACGGGCGCTCACGAGCACGGTGCCGACCAGGGAGGGGCGGCCCAGACGCAGGGACTCTCGGCCAGCTCGGCGGGTTACACACTGGTGCCGGCCGGCGTGGAGTTCGCCGCCGGGCGGCCCGGCGAGCTGCGCTTCCAGGTGCGGGACGCCCAGCGCCGGCCGGTCACCCGATTCGCCGTCGTGCACGACAAGCCGATGCACCTCATCGTGGTCCGCCGCGACCTGACCGGCTACCAGCACCTGCACCCGACCATGGCGGCCGACGGCACCTGGTCGGTGCCGCTGACCCTGGCGGAGGCCGGCGTGTGGCGGGCGTACGCGGACTTCACCGCCCTGGCCGACGACGGTCGGCAGACGGCCGCCACCCTCGGGGTGGACCTGGTCGTGCCCGGCGGGTACGCGCCCCGGCCGCTCCCGGCGGCGGCCACCTCCACGACGGTCGACGGGTTCGCCGTCGCCCGCCGGGGCGAGCCGGCGGTCGGCGTGTCGGCGCCGCTGACCTTCCGGTTCACCACGCCCGACGGCGGCGCGGCGGTGCTGGAGCGGCACCTCGGCGCGTACGGGCACCTCGTCGCGCTGCGCGACGGGGACCTGGGTTACCTGCACGTCCACCCCGAGCCGGAGCTGGTGGACGGTGCGCCGACGTTCTGGGTGACCACGCCCGCCCCCGGCCGGTACCGGCTCTACCTGGACTTCAAGGTCGGTGGGGTGGTGCGGACCGCCGAGTTCACCGTCGACGTGCCCTGACCGGGACGGACCCCACCGGGCGGCTCAGCCCACGCGACGGATCGGCCGGCGGGCCAGGTAGCGCAGCAGGTCACGGATGTGATGCTTCTCCTCGGCGGGCACGGTCGGGTCGGCGAGCCGTTGCAGGATCACCCGGACGTCGGCCTCGACCGGGCCGTCGTCGGCGCGGCGACGTGGCGCAGGACCGGCGTCGGGCAGACCGAGCGCGCGGAACGCGGCCGCGACCGGCAGGTCCAGCGCGGCGCAGAAGCCGCGCACCTTGGCGAGTTCCGGGTAGTCCTGCCAGTCGCCGGCGAGCCAGCGGAACACGGTGGAGCGACCGACCCCGGTGTGGGACGCCAGGTCAGTGACCGTCCAGCCGCGCTCCTCGCGGGCGTCATCGATCGCGCGGCGCACGAAGCGGGCGAACGCCACCTGCGGCGATACCTCTGACGAAGCCATTCCAGCGGGTCGTCCCTCCCGACCGGCACCCGGTGGTGCGCATGTCGAGGGTAGTACGGGGCACCACGTGGGTAATTGACTGATCGACCAGATCGTCCCGTTCGCGGGACGGCGCAACGGATCAATGCCGCGAAGCGGTACGGGAACCCTGACGAGGAGCAGCATGGCCGCCCCCGACCGTCCGATGCCGCACCGCCCGGGTGCGGTGAGTCTCTTCTTCGTGGCGAAGGCCGGCGTCTTCGCCGCGGGCTTCTGGATCTGGCTGCTGGTCCTGGCGATCCGCGGCGACGGGGCCACCGGCCTGCACCTGCTGGCCGCCACCGGCGCGATCACCACCACGCTCGTCGCCGTGGTGCTCGGTGCGCGGATGGCCCTGCAACGCAACGCGGCCGAGCGGCACGCCGAGTTCAAGCGGATGCTCGTGGACATCTCCTGGAACGCCTTCGCCGCCGCCGGTGACGCGGAGAGCACCGGAAAGGTGGTGCCGTTCCCGTCCGCGCCGTCGGACTCCGAGCGGTCGCTGAGCGGACTCAGCGGCGAGCGCACCCGGAACAACGGCGATCGGCGCCGCTGATCAGGCGGTCAGCAGCGCCTGCAGGCGCGGGTTGACGTGCCACTGGTCGACCAGGTCCGCGTACTCCGACCGCTGCGCGGGCGTCGGCTCCGCGCCGGTGCGTCGGGCCCGGATCAGCAGGTTGCGCGGCGTGTGCCGCGAGTCGACGAACTCGACCACCTCGGCCCGGTAGCCGTGCAGCCGGAGCTGCCCGGCCCGCAGCGCGTCGGTGAGGACGTCCGCGAAGCGCTCCCGCAGGATGCCCTGCCGGGTCAGCAGCTCGTACGGCGCCGGGGCCGGTCGGGCCCGGAGCTGGGCCGCGACGTCGTGGTGGCAGCACGGTGCGGCCAGCACCCAGCGCGCCTGCCAGCGCACCGCCCGGGCCAGGGCCTCGTCGGTGGCCGTGTCGCAGGCGTGCAGCGCCAGCACCAGGTCGGGGGCGGGCTCGACGACCGCCTCGGCGATCGTGCCGGCCACGAAGCGCACCCGGTCGCCCCAGCCGAGGTGTTCGGCCAGCTCGGTGTTGCGCTGCCGCTGGTCCTCCCGGACGTCCACACCGACCAGCTCGACGTCGAGCCCACGCTGCGCCAGCCACCGGTACGCGGCGAACGTCAGGTACGCGTTCCCGCAGCCCAGATCCACCACCCGTAGCGGGCCGGTCAGCTCCTCGGGGAGGGTGGCCGCGAGCGCGCGCAGGAACGCGTCGACCTGCCGCCGTTTCGCCGCCGACCCGCCGATCTCGGCGAAGATCGGGTCGCCGGGATCGAGCAGCCAGTCCTTGGCGCGGTCGTGCCCGGTGGGCTCCGGCGCGGGACGGCTCACGGCGGCGCGGTGCACCTGCGCCTCGCCGGACTTGGTGACCCGGAGCTGGAGGGTGGCGTCGGCGGTCTCCACGTGCCAGTTGCCGAACGGCTCGGCCAGCAGCGCGTCCACGGCGGCGCCCGCGTCAGGGCCGGGTGCGACGTTGCGGGTGTACGGCCGGGCGCCGTCGGAGGTGGAAATTTGCAACCGGGGGCCGGCCTTGAGGGTGACCGGTCGCAGTTCGGCCCGGACCACCGAGGGACGCTGTCCCCGCCGTCGCCCCGCACCCACCGCCCGCGTCAGCGCGGGATCGAGCAGCAACGCCCGCACCTCGGCCAGCGCACCCTCCAACGATTCCGGCACCGCTCCACCCTCCTGCTGGTCCACGCACCCGCCACGGCGAGCCGCGTGGTCGTCCGTGCGCGACGACGTGTCCCGCCGAACGCGCTACGGCTCGTCCGGTCGGTCGTTCAGTGACAGCCCCGTTCGCGACGAACGTCCCCCGCCCCGGGACCGGGGCGGGGGACGTTCGGAACAGGTCGGTCAGTCGACGGTGGTCGCCTCGGCCGGCGTACCGGCGGCGGAGCCACCGCCACCACGACGGCGCCGGCGGCGGCGGGGCTTCGTGGCCTCGCCCTCGACGGCGGTCGGGGCGCCGCCGGCCTCGGCCGTGATCACCGCGGTCGGCTCGCCGGCGACCGTCTCGCCGGCCCGACGGCGTCGGCGGTGGCGCGGGGTACGTGCCCCCTCCTCGCCCTCGGCGACGGAGGGAGTCTCGGCGGCGTCCGGCCCGGTGGCGGGGCTGTCGGTGTCCCGGCCCCGGCGGCGCTCACGCCCCCGGGTGTCGCCGCGACCGTCACGAGCGTCGCGACCGTCACCGCGCCGGGCGCTGCCACGGCTCTCGCCGCGCCGCGACCGTCCACCCAGGTCCTCCTCGACCTCGGCGGCGAGGCCGGCGCGGGTGCGCTCGGCGGTCGGCAGGGTGCCGGAGATCTCGGTGGAGATGCCGAGGTCGCTGTAGAGGTGCGCGGACGTGTGGTACGTCTCCGGAGGCTCCGGCATGTCCAGGCCGAGCGTCTTGTCGATGATCCGCCAGCGGGGCATGTCGTCCCAGTCGACGAAGGTCACCGCGACGCCGGTCGCCCCGGCCCGGCCGGTACGACCGATCCGGTGGGTGTAGGTGTCCTGGTCCTCGGGGCAGTCGTAGTTGATGACGTGGGTGACGCCGGTGACGTCGATGCCCCGGGCGGCCACGTCGGTGGCGACCAGTGTGTCGATCTTGCCGGCCCGGAACGCGCGCAGTGCCCGCTCCCGTGCGCCCTGGCCGAGGTCACCGTGGACGGCGGCGACCGCGAAGCCGCGGAAGTCGAGGTCCTCGGCGACCCGGTCGGCGGCCCGCTTGGTGCGGGTGAAGATCATGGTCAGCCCGCGACCCTCGGCCTGGAGGATCCGCGCCACGATCTCGACCTTGTTCATCGAGTGGGTGCGGTACGCGAGCTGCTCGGTCTGCGGGGACGGGCCGGTCTCGGCGGTGTGCCCGGCGTGGATGGTCACCGGACGGCGCAGGAAGCGCCGCGACAGCGTGACGATCGGGTCCGGCATGGTGGCCGAGAAGAGCATCGTCTGCCGGTCCTCCGGCAGCATCGCCAGGATCTTCTCGACGTCGTCGAGGAAGCCCAGGTCGAGCATGCGGTCGGCCTCGTCGAGGACCAGCGCGCGGACCCGGTCCAGACGCAGGTGCTTCTGCTTCTGCAGGTCCATCAGGCGGCCCGGGGTGCCGACCAGGATCTCCACGCCCTTGCGCAGGGCGTCGATCTGCGGCTCGTACGCCACGCCGCCGTAGATCGGCAGCACGCGCACGCCGCGGGTGCGGCCGGCGGCCTGGAGGTCCTTCGCGACCTGGATGCCCAGCTCGCGGGTCGGGACCACGACGAGCGCCTGCGGGACGCCGTCGCCGCCCTCGGCGGGCGCGAACACGCGCTCCAACAGCGGCACGCCGAAGCCCAGCGTCTTGCCGGTGCCGGTCGGCGCCTGCCCGATCAGGTCGGTGCCGCGCATCGCGATCGGCAGCGCGTACTCCTGGATGGCGAAGGCGCGGGTGATGCCGGCCGCGGCCAGCGCGTCGACGGTCTCCTGACGCGCGCCCAGCTCGGCGAAGGTAGGTGCCTCCGGTCGTACCGGAGCGGTGGGGGCCAGTTCCTGGCCGTCCATGAGATCTTGAGTCAGTTCGCTCATGTGGATTTGGGGGTGCCCTCTCGTGGGTGCGCCCCGTTGAGTCCTCAGGGCGCTGTTCGGCTATGGCGCGGGCCACACGGTCGGGCGGCAGACTGCCGAGCCGGACCGGGCCGCACGCGCGCCGTGGGTGTCGTCGACCGGATCTAACGTCGGTCGGTGCCACGGCAACTGCTCCAGTCTACCTGAACCGGCCGGTCAGCGTCCTGATTCCGCACGGCGGTCCGCGCCCAGGGCCGGCGGGTGTGATCTGGGCCACTCGCCCGGGCCGAGGGGGCGGGCGGTAACCTGCCCAGATGTCCGACCGCGTCCCGTCCGACCCCACCGCCGACATTCCGGCCGAACGCGCCGTCGTCGACCTGCTCGGCCTGGTGGCCCTCGGTGAGCTGCTGGCCTTCGAACGGATGGCGGCCGACGCCCGCCTCGCCCCCGACCTGCGCCGGCGGGCCGCGCTCGGCGAGATGGCCGCCGCCGAGATCGCCAACTACCGACGGCTGGCCGACCGGCTCGGCGCGCTGGGGGTGCTGCCCGACGACGCGATGGCGCCGTACGTGGCGCCGTTGCAGGCGTTCCACGACTCGACCGAGCCGAGGGACTGGGCCGAGGCGGTGACCAAGGCGTACGTCGGGGACGGAATCACCGACGACTTCATTCGTGAGATCGCCGGAGCCCTCACCGAACCGGACCGCCGGCTCGTCCTCGACGTGCTGCACGAGTCCCGGTACGCCGACTTCGCCGCCGCCGAGATCCGCATCGCCATCGAGGCGGACCCCCGGGTCGCCAACCGGCTCTCGATGTGGGCCCGGCGGCTGGTCGGCGAGGCGCTGTCCCAGGCCGGCCGGGTGGCCTCCGCCGACCTCGGGGCGCTCACCGCGCTGATCGCGCGGGACGAGCGGGCGGACGTGGCGGGGCTGTTCCGACGGTTGACCGCGGCGCACACCGCGCGGATGGGCGCCGTCGGCCTCAACAACTGACCGCGCTCCCGACGGCGGGGGTGGCTGTGGCCACGACCGCCGCCGGGGGCGCGGAACGTCAGCGGACGGTGAAACCGACCGCCCGCGGGGACGCCTCGGCGATCTCCACGTACGCGACCTTGTCGACCGGCACGATGATCCGCCGACCCTTCTCGTCGGTGAGGGAGAGCGTCCCGCTGTTGTTGGCGAAGGCGTCGGTCACGGCCTGCTCGATCTCGGCCGGCGACTGCGCGCTCTCCAGGACCAGCTCGCGCGGCGCGTACTGCACGCCGATCTTGACCTCCACGGTGCCTCCTCAACTGGGGCGAATGAGCCGCCGTGCGAAGGCTATCCGATCACCGGGGTGGTGGTCAGGCTGACTCACCTTGCAGCGGGAAGCTCGCGATGCCCCGCCAGGAGAGCGCCGCGACGAGCGCCTCGGCCTCCGCCTTGGGCATTTGCCGCCCGCCGGCCAGCCAGAACTGCGCGGCGGTCTCCGCGGCGCCGACCAGCCCGGAGGCGAGCAGCTCGGCGTGCGCCCGGCTGACGCCGGTGTCCGAGATGATGGTGTCGGTTATCGCCGCGATGCAGCCCTGCTCGACCCGCTCGACGCGCTGCCGCACCGCCGGGTCGTTGCGCAGGTCGGACTCGAAGACGAGACGGAAGGCCTCGCTCTCGTGGTCGACGAAGTCGAAGTACGCCCGCACCGAGGCGCCGACGCGCTCCTTGTTGTCGTTGGTCCCCCGCATCGCGTCGTGGACCTTCGCCACGATCGCGTCGCAGTGCGTGTCGAGCAGCGCCAGGTAGAGCTCCATCTTGCCCGGAAAGTGCTGGTAGAGCACCGGCTTGGAGACCCCGGCCCGCTCGGCGATGTCGTCCATCGCGGCAGCGTGGTAGCCCTGCGCGACGAACACCTCCTGCGCCGCTGCGAGCAACTGCTTGCGGCGGGCGGAACGGGGCAGGCGGGTGGGCCGGCCGGCGGTCTGTGCACCGTTCCCCACAGCGGTCATGGGAACCTCCGAGTTTCGTCGTACGAGCCGGCATTTCACCCGTACCGGTCGGGCCTGGAGCCCGTCGCGGAATTGGCCCGCCGCTGTAACTTATCGCCACTGTCACCACACGGTAGCCTCAGCGGGGGCGACCAAGGAGCGCGCGGTGAGTGAAGCAGGGCAACCCGGAGCCGCCACCCCGGGAGAGCACGGTGACGGGACGGGTCCGCAGGACGACCTGGCCCGCTCCGGCGACGGGTGGGCGCCCCCGGCGACCGGTTGGCCCCGCCTCGGGGACCGACCGCCGTCGCGGGAGCCGGCGTCGCCCTGGCGTACGCCGGATCCGCACGGGGGGTGGGGTGCCTCCTCGTCACGGCACGGTGACCTACCGTCGCCGCTGCCCGACGGTCCGGGCGACTCCGAGTCGCCGGTCCGGGTCAACGGCCACCGCACCAACGGCGTCTCGTATCCCGGCGCCGACGTGCCGGCGGGTCGGCCCGCACCGGTGAGCGCGCCACCCGGCCCCTTCGGCGAGTCGCATCGCGACGCCGACGGCGATCGGCTGGTGGTGCCGGCGCAGCGACCCGCACCCGACGCCGAGCAGTCCCCGGCAGGTGGCGGCACCGATCCCGGCCCGGCGCGGCACGTGTCCGACGAGTGGCCGTCGCGGCCCCGGTGGGCCGAGCCCGGCCTGCCGACGTCCGCGCCCCCCGCGGTGCAGGTCCCGCCGGTCGGCACGGCCGCCAGCGGCTTCGAGGTGCCGCCGGGGTTCCACGCGCCGACGGTCGACCGGTCCCTGGCCGCGGAGCCGTCCGCCGGTGACGAGGGGCGGTGGACCGATCCGTACGCCCCGCCGCCCGCCGCCCCCTACCCGCCCGTCGTCGAGTCCTTCACCGCCGACCGTCCGGCCACGGACCGCCCGGGCGGTGCCGACCGGTCCTACGCCGACCGGTTCGCTCCCGACCGGTCGTTCCCGCCCGACCTCGACCGGCCGGGTGCCGCCGATCGGGCGACCGGTCCGGAGCCGACGGCCGGGTCCGGTGGCGCCCAGCGGGCACGCGACTGGTCCGGTACCGGCGTCGAGCGGGCACGCGACTGGTCCGAGGGGAACGTCGAGCGGGGCCGGCCCCGGGACGACACGGATGCCACGCCCGGTCGGACGCCGGGCCGGGAGTCCGGTGCCGACCGGCCGGCGTTCCCACCCGCCGACGAGCGATCCGGCGTGACCGAGCCGGACTGGTCCGGTCCGAACTGGAACCGCCCGAGCTGGGGCAACGCCTGGGCGCCGCCCTGGGCCCGCGACGAACCCGAGTCCCCCGGCCGCACCCGTGCCGAGCCCGAGCCGGCCGGCCGCGGCGTCCGCGACGAGCCCGGCCCCGCCGGGCGTGACGCCCGCGACCAGCCCGGCCCCGCCGGGCGTGACGCTCGCGAGGAGGCTGCACCCGCCGGGCGCGACGCCCGCGAGGAGCGGACGCCCGGGTGGACGACCGGACCGGGCCGGCCGTACGAGCCGGTACGCACCGAGTCGACCCGCCCCTACCAGGACCTGCGCGCCGAGCCGGCCCGTCCGTACGAGCCGGTCCGGTCGGAGCCCGCCTCCCGTCCGGCGTACGAGCCGCCCGCCGCACCCGTCGAGCGACCGTTCCCGACCGACCGGCCCGCGTGGGCCCTCGGCCGGCCGACGAGCGCCCCACCGGCGGAGTCCACACCCGAGGCGCCGCCGTCCGGTCCCGGCCCCACCGAGGGCGAGACGACGGCCGGCGCCGCCCGACCCTTTCGGCTCCGCCCGGTCAGCGAGGTTCCCGCCCCCGTCGCCCCCGAGCCGCCGGCCGACCCACCGACCCCCACCGGTCCCACGACCACACCCGCCACCAGCGGGGCCGGTCGCCGCGACCGCACCCCCCTCGCGCCCGCACCGACGAGCGCACCCCCCTACGCGGCCCGCCGATCCGCCCCGGACCCGGTGCCGACGGTCGAGCCGGCCGACGGCGACGGCCTGCCGGACCCTGCGTCGGCGGTCCTGCCGCAGCGCGTCCCCGCCGAACCGGACGTGCCCGTAGTGCCGGAGCCGCCAGCCGTGGAGCCACCCGCCGAAACCCCGGAACTCGCCCGGATCGCCAAGCACCTGCGCCGCGAGGACGAGCCGGCGCCGCTGCGCGAGCGCCCGGAGGGCTTCGACGTCGACGCGATCCTCGCCGCCGTACGGGGGGTGGCCGGTGTCCGCGACGCGGCACTGCGACGTACCCCCGCCGGTGCGCACAGCCTGCGGTTGGACCTCTCCGACGGTGCGGACCCCGCCGAGGTGAGCCGTCAGGTCGCCCGTCTGCTCCAGGAGCGGATGGGGTTGGCCGCGGCGCCCCGCAACCTGCCCGGTCTGCCGACCGCGCCGGTACGCCGACGCTCCGCCGCCCCGCTGGCCGCCGAGGCCCGGTCGTCGACGCCCCGGGAGGTCGCCACGCCCGCCGTGCCGGGCAGCCGGGCGCCCGGCGGTCGGCCGGACACCCTGCCGGCGCGGGCCGAGCAGCGGGACGTCCCCGCGTCCGAGACGCCGCGTCGTCGCCGCCAGGCTCCCGGCCCGCACCGCGGCCGGGCCAGCGTGGAGGAGCCGGGCTCGATCTCGACCGCCCCTCCGGGTACGCCGCCCGGCAGCCCGGTGACGCTCGGTACGTCGTACTCCGGTGGGCAGGTCACCACGACGGAGAGCGCACCCTCCCGCCCGCTGGACACCGGTGGCGCCCCGGGGCCCCGGGTGGTGATCGACCACGTCCAGGTCAGCACGTTCGGGCTCGACGCCACCGTGGAGATCCGCCTGATCGCCGGTGGGCGTACCGCCGCCGGCCACTCCACCGGCCCGGCGGTCGACGGTTACGTCCTGCGGCTGTGCGCGGTCGCCGCGGCGGCGGCCGTGGACGAGCTGCTGCGCGGAACGGAACCGGACTCCGACCGGGGCCGGTGCTTCGTCGAGCACGCCGCGGTGGTGCCGTTCGGCAACTGCGAGGTGGCCACGGTGGTCGTGCTGCTGGTGTGCGACGGCTGGATCGAGCAGCTCGTCGGCTCGGCGCTGGTCGCCGGCGACCCCCGGCAGGCCGTGGTGCGGGCCACCCTCGCGGCGGTCAACCGCCGGCTGGAGGCGCTGCTGGCCTGACGGCCGCGCCGGGCACGGGACGGGGCCCGCGCCGCGCTGCCGGGCCGCGTCGCATTGGGCAGACTGGAACCATGAAGCGCGCCACCCTCTGGCCGGAGCACCTTCTTCCGGAGCACTCCGTCCCACCCCCCTGGCCGGGCCGGGCGGTACGTCTCGACGGCACGGTGACGTACGTGCGGGACACGCCGGCCACGGCCGCCGGCGCGGAGCCGGCGCTCTACGTGCACGGGCTCGGTGGCTCCTCGCAGAACTGGACCGACCTGGCCGGCCTCCTCGCCGACCGGTTGGACGGCCAGGCCATCGACCTGCCGGGGTTCGGCCGCAGCGAACCGGGCCGCCGCTACACGATCCCCTCCTTCGCCGAGCGGGTCGTCCGCTGGATCGAGCACTCCGACCGGGGGCCGGTGCACCTGTTCGGCAACTCGCTGGGCGGGTCGATCGCGGTGCACGTGGCCGGCGTCCGGCCGGACCTGGTCCGGACGCTGACCCTGGTCTCGCCGGCCCTGCCGTTCCTGGACTTCCGGCGGTCGTTGCAGGGCCGGATGCTGCCGCTGCTGGCGATTCCCCGGGCCGAGCGGTTGGCCGCCTGGCGGCTGGCCCAGCTGGAGCCGGAGCTGATGGCGCAGCAGGTGATGGAGGCGTGCGTCGCCGACCTCAGCCGGATCAGCGAGCAGCGCCGGCAGGAGGCGCTGGAGGAGATCCGGGTGCGGTACGAGGCCGCGCACTACGCCGCCGCGTACGTCCGGACGTTCCGGGGCCTGGTCTCCAGTTTCCTGCGGTCGTACCTGCCCGGCTCGGGGTCGCTGTGGCGGCTGGCCGCCTCGATCCAGGCCCCGACGCTCGTGGTGGGCGGCCGGCACGACCGGCTGGTGGACGTCCGGGTGGCGCCGCAGACCGCCCGCGTGATCCCGGACAGCCGCCTGATGATGCTCGACGGCGTCGGCCACGTGGCCCAGTTGGAGGTTCCGCGCCTGGTCGCCCGTGCCGTGTTGGGCCTGCTCGCCGAAACGGAGGACCCCGCGAAGCGGCCTGACATGGCAGGCTGAGCGGGATGCCCACGTACCGCCGCCCTGCCGACGACCTGACCCTCGACCACCGATCCGCGCGTCGGGGTGGCGGCAGCGGACGGGTCGGCGCGCAGCCCTTCGTCCCCTCTGCACGGACGTCCCCGTCGACCGGTGCGGCGGCGGACCGCCGGCCGGCCGGTTCCGAGCGCGGACGTCACCGGCGTACGGGTCGGGGGAAACGGCGCGTCATCGAGCTGGCCGTCCTGGTCCTGGCCGTCGGTGCGGCGGTCGCGGTGATCGCCGACCGGCGTGGTGTGCAGGTCGGGGCCGAGGTGGCGGCGTCCGGACCGGAGGCGCCGGTACTGGCACCGGTGACACCGGCGGTGGTGCCGTCGACCGCCCCCGCACCGACGGCCGCCCCGTCCGCGTCGACGCCGCCCGTGCTGCTGATGCCCGGGCCGGTGCCGTCGGCGGGGAAGGGCACGTTCTCCTACGACGACCGGGTGGGCCCGGTACTGGGCGAGGCGGGTGTGCTGCGCCCGTACCGGGTGGCGGTCGAGGCCGGCGCGGACGAGGACGTCGCCGGTTTCGCCACGGCCGTCGCGGCGGCGCTCACCGGGCCGGGAAGCTGGGTGGACAGCGGCCGGTTGCGGTTGCGGCAGGTCGGGCCCGGTGCGACCGCCGACTTCACGGTCTACCTCGCGACGGCCGGTACGGCGCGTCGGATGTGCGCGGCCGGGGGTGTCGACATCCGGATCGACGGTCGGCCGTACACGTCGTGCCGGGCTCCGGGCAAGGTCATCATCAACCTGGACCGGTGGCGGCGGTCGGTGCCGCACTACGTCGAGGCGAAGGTGCCGCTGTCGGTCTACCGCACGTACGTGGTGAACCACGAGGTCGGCCACCAGTTGGGCAACCGGCACGAGCGCTGCCCGGGGCCGGGCCGACCGGCACCGGTCATGATGCAGCAGACACTGTTCCTGAACGGCTGTCTGGCCAACCCGTGGCCGTACCGGAACGGACGCCGCTACGCCGGTCCGCCGCTCTGAAGCACCCACTTTGCGGGTGTAAGCGGGAAATGCCCGATTGATCTGCCACGCTGGGTGCATGACGTCGTCGTCCCCTTGCGACCCGCCTGAGCCGTCCGTCGACCCCGCCCGTGCCGGTCCGCCGGCCCGGTCCCGGACCCCGGTGGTCCCGGCGCCGGGCGCGGACCGCACGCGTCGCCGGCGTACGGTCCGGCTCGTCCTGGTCCTGGCGGTGGCCGCGACCGCCGCGGTCACCCTGGCCCGGGCGGGTGACGGCGGGCAGGTGCGGGATGGGACGGGGTACGGCGGCGGGGCCGCCGACGGCGCCGCGCCCGCCCGGTACCCGCACGCCGGCGGCGGCACCTTCACCACCGCGCCCGGGGACGGCCCGGTGCGCGGCGTGGACGGGCCGGTGTGGCGCTACCGGGTGGCCGTGGAGGCGGGCACCGGTCAGGATGCCGGCGCCTTCGCCGCCACCGTCGACGCCGTCCTGGCCGACCCGCGCGGCTGGACCGCCACCGGGGAGCTTCGGGTGCGGCGCGTGGCCGACGTGGACGCCGCCGACTTCACCGTCTACCTCGCGACGGCGGGCACCTCCGAGCGGATGTGCGCCGAGGGCGGGTTGCGCACCGAGGGCTACACCTCCTGCCGACTTCCCGGACGGGTCGTCCTCAACCTGGACCGGTGGATGGAGGCGGTACCGGACTACGGGGCACCGCTCGCGGTCTACCGGGAGTACCTGGTGAACCACGAGGTCGGGCACGAGTTCGGCCAGGGTCACGAGGCCTGTCCCGGCCCGGGAGAGCCCGCGCCGGTCATGCAGCAGCAGACGTACGGCCTGGACGGCTGCGAGGCGAACGCCTGGCCCTTCGTCGACGGCAGCCGGTACGTGGGCGAGCCGGTCGACGGCGTGTAGGCGCGCGCTGCGGGTTATTCCCGCTCCCGGAGTTCGGACGACGTGTCCCTCCTCATGGCCTCCGGTGTGGTGACCGAGCGACAATGGCTCGGTTCGCCATCAGCCGATCCCGGGGAGTCCACCGTGTCGCTGCCCCCGCTCGTCGAGCCCGCCGCCGAGCTGACCGTTGACGAGATCCGCCGCTACTCGCGCCACCTGATCATCCCGGATGTCGGGGTCGAGGGGCAGAAGCGGCTGAAGAACGCCCGGGTGCTCTGCGTCGGCGCCGGCGGCCTCGGCTCGCCGGCTCTGATGTACCTCGCCGCCGCCGGGGTGGGCACCCTCGGCATCATCGACTTCGACACCGTCGACGAGTCCAACCTGCAGCGCCAGATCATCCACGGCGTCTCCGACATCGGCCGGTCCAAGGCCGAGTCCGCCGCCGCCTCGATCCGCGAGATCAACCCGCTGGTCAGCGTGGAGATCCACAACACGGCGCTGGACCGGGAGAACGTCCGGGACATCTTCTCCCGGTACGACCTCATCGTCGACGGCACCGACAACTTCGCCACCCGGTACATGGTGAACGACGCGGCGGTGCTGCTCGGCAAGCCGTACGTCTGGGGGTCGATCTACCGGTTCGACGGCCAGGCGTCGGTGTTCTGGGCCGAGCACGGCCCGTGCTACCGCTGCCTCTACCCGGAGCCCCCGCCGCCCGGCATGGTGCCGTCCTGCGCCGAGGGCGGCGTGCTGGGCGTGCTGTGCGCCTCGATCGGCTCGATCCAGGTCAACGAGGCGATCAAGCTGCTCGCCGGCATCGGTGAGCCACTGGTCGGCCGGCTGATGGTCTACGACGCCCTGGAGATGTCCTACCGCAAGATCAAGGTGCGCAAGGACCCGAACTGCGTGCTCTGCGGCGAGAACCCGACGGTCACCGACCTGCTGGAGGACTACGAGGACTTCTGCGGCGCGGTGTCGGTGGAGGCCCAGGAGGCGGTGGTCGACGCGACCATCACCGCGCTGGAGCTGAAGGAGTGGCAGGACGCCGGCAAGGACGTCTTCCTGGTCGACGTGCGGGAGCCGGCCGAGTACGAGATCGTCCGCATCCCCGGCTCGACCCTGATCCCCAAGGGCGAGATCATCTCCGGCGAGGCGCTGTCGAAGCTGCCGCAGGACAAGCAGATCGTGCTGCACTGCAAGTCGGGCGTCCGCTCCGCCGAGGCGCTCGCCGCGCTGAAGGCCGCGGGCTTCCGGGACGCGGTGCACGTCCAGGGCGGCGTGCTGTCCTGGATCAAGCAGATCGACCCCTCCCTCCCCGCGTACTGAGATGTAAGTAAGGAAGGGCCCCTTCTTGACGCCTGGCGTAGAGGAGGGGCCCCTTCTTGACGCATCGGCCGGTCCGTTACCCGTCTCACCGAAGCGGGATCGCGTTTCCGCCGGTAGCGTGTCCGCCGTGGTGGACATGGACGCCGCGATCGGGTTCGTCGTGGCACACGGAGATGCGGTGGACCGTGCCCGGCTCTCCCGACTGCGCAGCGGTACGGCTCCCGCGCCGGACCTGCTCGACGTGGCCGAGGGCGGTCAGACGCCGGACGGCGGCTGGCCCGCGTACCTCGACGGGTCGGTGGCCTCGGTGGACGCCACCTGTTTCCGGCTCGCGGAGCTGGACGACCTGGGTGCCCTCAGCCGGCCCGCGGCCCGGCGGGCCCTCGACTGGCTGGCCTCCCGGCAGCTTCCCGACGGCGGCTGGCACGAGGACGAAGCGCTGGCCGAGACCGCGCCGGAGTGGGCGCGGCCGGGAGATCCGGAGGCCGGCTTCTACCTGACCGCCAACGCCGGCTTCTGGCTGACCGTGGCCGGCCTCGACGCCCGGGCCGCCGGGCCGCTGGACCACCGGGTGGGCGGGGTGTACGCGGGCGTCGTGCACGCCGCCGCCCAGTCCCTCGTGGCCCGGCTCAACCCGGACGGCAGTTGGCCGTCGTTCCTGGCCGCCGGCTGGTTGAGCGCGGCGGTCCTGCACCGGCAGCACATGTTCCAGGAGTCGGCCCGCATCCAGGTCGCGCTGGCGGAACGGATCGCGGACATGTCCCCGGCCGACGTGGCCTGGCTGGCCGCCACCCTGCGCCGGGTCGAGGTGGAGGAGCATGACTGGGTGGTGGTGCGGGCCCGCCGCCGGCTCACCGAGACGCAGCGCAGCGACGGCGGTTGGGAGAGCGACGACGGGCACCAGTTCGACGTGCACACCACCCTGGCGGCGATCCGCGGCTGCCGCTGACCGCACCTCAGCCGCGCAGGTGCCCGTCCCCGGTGACCACGTACTTCGTGCTGGTCAGTTCCGGCAGCCCCATCGGACCCCGGGCGTGCAGCTTCTGGGTGGAGATGCCGATCTCCGCGCCGAAGCCGAACTCGCCGCCGTCGGTGAACCGGGTCGACGCGTTCACCATCACGGCCGCCGCGTCCACCCGGGCCACGAACTCCCGCGCCGCCGCCTGCGAGTCGGTGACGATCGCCTCGGTGTGCCCGGTGCCGTACCGGCGGATGTGCGCGACCGCCGCGTCCAGCGAGTCCACGACGGCGACCGCGATGTCCGCCGACAGGTACTCGGTGGCGAAGTCCTCGTCGGTCGCCGGCACGACCGCGTCGGAGAAGCGGGCGACCTCCTCCGAGCCGTGCACGGTCACCCCGGCCTCGGCGAACGCGGCGAGCATCGGGGGTAGGAAGGCGTCCGCGGCCGCGGCGTGCACGAGCAGCGACTCCGCCGTGTTGCAGGTGGAGAGCCGCTGGGTCTTGGCGTTCAGCGCGATCGCGACGGCCTTCGACACGTCGGCGGCGGCGTCGACGTAGACGTGGCAGTTGCCGACGCCGGTCTCGATCACCGGCACGGTGGACTCCTCCACCACGGTCCGGATCAGGGACGCGCCGCCGCGCGGGATCAGCACGTCCACCAGGCCCCGGGCCCGCATCAGCTCCTTCACCGAGTCGCGGGAGGTGGCGTCGAGGAGTTGCACGGCGTCGGCCGGCAGGCCCGCGCCGGCGACGGCGTCGCGGAGCACCGCGACCAGCGCGGCGTTGGAGTGGGCGGCCGACGAGGAGCCGCGCAGCAGTGCCGCGTTGCCCGACTTCAGGCAGATGCCGGCGGCGTCGACCGTCACGTTCGGCCGCGCCTCGTAGATGATGCCGACCACGCCGAACGGCACCCGGACCTGGCGAAGCTCCAGGCCGTTGGGGAGCGTCGAGCCCCGGACCACCTCGCCCACCGGGTCGGGCAGCGCGGCCATCTGCCGCAGGGCGTCGGCGATGCCTGCCACCCGCCCCGAGTCGAGGGCGAGCCGGTCCAGGACGGCCGCGCTCAGCCCGGCCTCGCGGCCCGCCGCCAGGTCCGTCGCGTTCGCGGCCAGGATCTCCGGCGTACGCGCCACCAACGCGTCGGCCATCGCGTCCAGCGCGGCGTCCTTGGCCGTACGCGTGGCGACCGCCAGCGCCTCCGCCGCCACCCGCGCCCGCCGCGCCTGCTCGCCCACGCTCATGTCCGCACTCCTCCAGTGTTAGGAAGGGGCCCTTGTACAACGCCAGGCGTTAAGAAGGGGCCCTTGCTTACAGCAACACCAGGTCGTCGCGGTGGACGACCTCCCGCTCGTACGCCGGGCCGAGCGCCGCGGCGAGTTCACCGGTGGACCGGCCCAGCAGCCCGGGCAGCTCCACCGCGTCGTAGTTGACCAGCCCACGCGCGACCGGTGCGCCCTCGACGTCGACCAGGTCGACCGGATCCCCGGCGGTGAACGCGCCGTCCACGGCCGTGATGCCGGCCGGCAGCAGCGACTTGCGCCGCCCCACGACGGCCGCGACCGCGCCCGGGTCGAGGTGCAGCCGGCCCCGGGGCGAGGTGGCGTGGGCCAGCCAGAAGAGCCGGGCGGCCGGCCGCCGCCGGCTGGGGTGGAACAGGGTGCCGACCGGCTCGCCGGCCAGCGCCGGGGCGGCCATCGGCGCGGCGGTGAGCACCACCGGGATGCCGAAGCCGGTGGCGATCCGGGCGGCCTCCACCTTCGTCACCATGCCGCCGGTGCCGACCCCGGCGCGCCCGGCCCCGCCGATGTCGATGCCGTCCAGGTCGCCGGCGTCGCGTACCTCGCTGACCCGGGTGGCGCCGGGCCGGGCCGGATCGCCGGTCCACAGGGCGTCGACGTCGGAGAGCAGCACCAGCAGGTCGGCGTCGACCAGCGCGGCGACCAGGGCGGCGAGCCGGTCGTTGTCGCCGAACCGGATCTCCTCGGTGGCGACCGTGTCGTTCTCGTTGACGATCGGCACCGCGCGCAGGTCGAGCAGCTTGCGCAGCGTCCGGTACGCGTTGCGGTAGTGCGCCCGCCGGGTCACGTCGTCGACGGTGAGCAGGACCTGCCCGACGGTGAGGCGGTGCCGGGCGAAGGCGGCCGCGTACCGGCCGATCAGCAGGCCCTGCCCGACGCTGGCGGCGGCCTGCTGAGTGGCCAGGTCGCGCGGGCGCCGGGTGAGCCCGAGCGGGGCGAGGCCGGCGGCGATGGCGCCGGAGGAGACCAGCACGACCTCCCGGCCGTCGGCGGCGATCGCGCCGAGGGTGTCCACGAGCGCGTCGACCCGCCCGTCGTCCAGCCCGCCCGTGGCGGTGGTCAACGACGAGGATCCGATCTTGACGACGACCCGCCGGGCCGTCGTGACCATGTCGCGCACCTGCCCATTCTGCGCGGTCGGTACCGCGCCGCCCGGCCGCGTTCCCATATCGTGGCGCGTCGTGGGACCTGAGGAGTACGTCGAGGCGGTGCTGGAGCTGGTCGAGCGGATCCCGCCGGGCCGGGTGATGTCGTACGGGGCGGTCGCCGACGCGCTGGCCGACCGGTCCGAGCGGGCGTCCGCCCGGCTGGTTGGCTCGATCATGGCGCGGCACGGGGGCGGGGTGCCCTGGCACCGGGTGGTGACCTCGTCCGGTCGGCTGCCGCCGGGGCACGAGCGGGAGGCCCGTGCCCGACTGCTCGCCGAGGGCACCCCGCTGCGCGGGTCCGGGGTGGACATGCGCAGGGCGAGCTGGCTCCCCGAAGAGGGGATGTGACCGGCGCCATAACATGAGTAACATTCGGGCCCATGGACGCGCCGCCGGCTGGAACCGGCTCGCCCGCCGTCGGCACGCCCCCCGCAACGGTGGGTGCGACGGCCGACCGACTGCCGCGTGGAGTCCACGCGGGCTACGCGCTGGGATCCCTGGCCACCGGCGCGTTCGGCACCGTGCCGGGGCTGTTGCTGCTGCCGTACCTGACCGACACCCTGGGCGTCGCGGCCGGCGTGGCCGCCCTGCTCGTGCTGCTGCCCAAGGCGTGGGACGTGCTGGTGAACCCGGTCGCCGGACGGATCTCCGACCGCACCCGGTCGCGCCGGGGCGCTCGCCGGCCGTACCTGCTCGGCGCCGGCCTGGCCCTGGCCGTGCTCTTCGCGGCCATCTTCGCCGCACCGTTCGGCACCGGCCCGGCCGCCGGCGCGTACGTGGCGCTGGCCTTCCTCGCCACCGCCACCGCGTTCGCGTTCTTCCAGGTCCCGTACGTGGCGATGCCGGCGGAGCTGACCGGCGACTACGCCGAACGTACGCGGATGATGACCTGGCGGATCGCGGTGCTGGCCCTGGCGATCCTGGTCTCCGGCGCGGTGGCTCCGCTGGTCCGCGACGCGGGCGGCGGGGGCGTGCCGGGGCACCGGTGGATGGGACTCTTCGTGGCCGGACTGATCGTGCTCGGCGCGGTCGGCGCGTACCTGGGCACCCGCTCGGCACCGACCGGCACGGTGGGGGAGAGCGAGCCGACGCTGCGCGCCCAACTGCGGGTGGCGGGTCGCAACCGGCCGTTCCGGGCACTGCTGCTGTGCTTCGTGGTGCAGTCCGCCGGGGTGGCGACCATCCTCGCCGGAGTCGACTACTTCGCGACCCAGATCCTCCGGAACCCGGACGGCGGGCCGACCGTCCTCTTCGTCTGCTTCGTCGCGCCGGCCCTGCTGGTGATGCCGTTGTGGAGCCGGGTCGGTCGGCGCCACGGCAAGCTCGCCGGTCTGGTCGCCGCCTCGCTGATCTTCGCGGTGGGCGCGCTGGCCCTGGTCGCCGCCCCGGTCCTGCCGGCGGTCGCGGTCTACCTGCTGGTGGCGCTGATCGGCGTCGGGTACGCCGGCCAGCAGGTCTTCGCCCTGGCCATGCTGCCGGACTGCATCGCGTACGACACGGCGCGCACCGGCCGGCGGCAGGCGGGCGTCTTCACCGGCCTCTGGACGGCGGGGGAGACCTTCGGCCTCGCCCTCGGGCCGGGTCTGTTCGGGCTGATGCTCCAGCTCACCGGCTACGTCTCCTCGGACACCGGCGAGGCGGCGACCCAGTCCGGAACGGCCCGCCTCGGCATCCTCCTCGGCTTCACCGTCCTCCCCGCCCTCCTGGTCGGCGCGGCGGTCCTCCTGCTCCGCCCGTACGACCTGACCCCGGCCCGCCTGGCGGGCGCTCACCTGCACGGAAGGGGCACGACCTCTTGACGACCGACGACGAGACGAGCGCGCTGCCCGTGCACGGGGTGCCCGCCGACGACGTGCTCGCAGAGGTACGGGCCCTGCGGGAGCGGGACCGGCCCACGCACGGCGGGCGGCTGTTCGCGTACGTGTACGACCCGGCGGTACCGGGGCTGGACGACCTCACCGCCGCCGCGCACGCGGAGAGCGCGCACGTCAACGGGCTGGACCCGACCGCGTTCCCGTCCCTGCTCGCCATGGAGAACGCGCTGGTGGGCGCCGCCGCCCGGCTGCTCGGCGGCGGCCCCGGCACCGTCGCGCCGGACGTGGTCGGCAGCGTCACCAGCGGTGGCACCGAATCCCTGATCCTGGCCGTGAAGGCCGCCCGGGACGCGCACCCGGAGGTCACCGCACCGCGGATCGTCGTGCCGGCCAGCGCGCACGCGGCGTTCGCCAAGGCGGGGCACTACCTGCGGGTGGCGGTGGACACCGTGCCGGTGTCGGCCGACACGCTGCGCCCCGACCCGGCCGACGTGGCCGCCGCGATCGGGCCGGACACCGTGCTGGTCGCCGCCTCCGCGCCCTCGTACGCGCACGGCGTCGTGGACCCCGTCGCGCCGATCGCGGAGGTGGCCGCCGCGGCCGGCGTGCGCTGCCACGTGGACGCCTGCTTCGGCGGCTGGGCCCTGCCCTGGCTGCGCCGGCTGGGCGAGCCGGTCCCGCCGTTCGACTTCTCCGTACCCGGGGTCACCTCGATGTCGGTGGACCTGCACAAGTACGCGTACGCGCCGAAGGGCGTCTCGGTCCTGCTGCACCGTGATCCGGCGCTGCGCGCCCCGCAGTACTTCGCGTACGCCGACTGGCCGGGGTACACCATGGTCAACCCGGTGATCGCCTCCACCCGCTCCGGCGGGCCGATCGCCGCCGCGTACGCGACCCTGCGCCACCTCGGCGAGGACGGCTACCTGCGGTTGGCGGCGGCGACCCGGGACGCGGTGGCCGGGCTGGCCGACGCCGTGCGGGCGACCGCCGGGCTGCGGCTGATGGCCGAGCCGGAGTCGACCGTGGTCTGCCTCACCGCGACCGGGGACGGCCCGGACCTCTTCGTGCTCGTCGACGAGCTGGCCGCCCGCGGATGGCACACCCAACCGCAGCTCAGGTACGCCGACCTGCCGCCGAGCGTGCACCTGACGGTGACCGCGTCGGTGGCGCCCCGGGTGGCGGAGTTCGCGGGTGACCTGGCCGCGGCGGTGGCCGCGGCCCGGTCCGCCGGCCCGGTCCGTCTCCCCGGGGACCTGCTCGCCCTGGCCACCGCCCTGACCCCGGAGGCGCTCACCCCCGAGCTGGTCGCCGGTCTGGCCGCCGGGCTGGGGCTCACCGGCGGGAGCGGCGTGCCCGAGCGGATGGCGACGGTGAACACGCTGCTCGACGCCGCGCCGCCCGCGGTGCGGGAACGAATGCTCGTCGAATTCGTGGGCCTGCTGCAACGCCCCGCCTGGTGACCTCCGACGTGCGGCCCCGGGAACCCCGTCACACGTGCCGACCCCGGAGGCGGTTGCACCGGTCGACACCGGCAGGCTGTGGTTGACTGTCGGACCGGGGGAGACACGAGGGAGGCCCGAGGTGCAGCTACCGGCCGTGCTCGGCGAGCCGATCCGGTTCGTGCTGAACTGGGGCCGCCGCTACTCGCTCTGGGTGTTCAACTTCGGGCTCGCCTGCTGCGCCATCGAGTTCATCGCCACCAGCATGGGCCGGCACGACTTCATCCGGCTCGGCGTGATCCCGTTCGCCCACGGCCCCCGGCAGGCCGACCTGATGGTCGTCTCCGGCACCGTCACCGACAAGATGGCACCGGCGATCAAGCGCCTGTACGACCAGATGCCCGAGCCGAAGTACGTGATCTCGTTCGGGGCCTGCTCGAACTGCGGCGGTCCGTACTGGGACTCGTACTCGGTCACCAAGGGCGTCGACCAGCTCATCCCGGTCGACGTCTACGTGCCCGGCTGCCCGCCCCGGCCGGAGGCGCTGCTGCACGGCATCCTGCGGTTGCAGGAGAAGATCGCCGCCGAGCAGTCCGGCATCGGTGGGGTGTCCCGCCCCGACGTCCTCGCCTCGCCGGTCGACGCGCCGCCGAGCGACGCCCTCCCGCGCAGCGCGGCGTCCCTGACCGCCCCACCGGTCCGCCCGCCGAACGCCTGAGTCCCACCGCCCACCGGCCCGCCGCCCCGAGCCGACAGGTCGGACCGGACGATTCGCTCGGGCGAGGGCTGCCGGTGGCGCCCGGGGGTTAACCTGCGCCGCATGAGCAACTCCGCGGACCGGCGTTCCGCCCACATCGTCGACGTGCTCACCGAGGAGTTCGGTGAGTCGATGGCCCTCGACCCGGCGGCGTTCCGCCGGAAGTTCCGCAAGATGGCGGCGTCGCCGTTCGCCTTCTACCGGGGCAGCGCCGCCCTCTTCTACGCCGACCAGCGCGGTGGCTTCGCCGACGACGCGTTCCTGGACGGGCGCACCAGCCGGGTCTGGATCCACGGCGACCTGCACGCGGAGAACTTCGGCACGTACATGAACGCCTCCGGGCAACTGGTGTTCAACGTCAACGACTTCGACGAGGCGTACGTGGGGCCGTTCTCCTGGGACCTGAAACGCTTCGCGGCCAGCGTGGCCCTGCTCGGCTACGCGAAGGCCCTCTCCGACACGGTGATCGGGGAGCTGGTCGAGACGTTCGCCCGCGCGTACCTCGCCGAGCTGCGGGCCATCGCCACCGGCGGCGACGACGCCATCGGCTCGATCACCCTGGACACCGCCGACGGCGTGCTGCTGCGGGTGCTCCAGCAGGCCCGGCTGAACACGCGGGTCGACCTGCTCGCCACGCAGACCACCATCGACAACTACGAGCGGCGGTTCTCGCTGGGCGACGGGGTCTTCGAGGTCGACAAGGACACCCACGAGACGGTCTGCGCCGCGTACGAGCAGTACCTGGACACCCGCCCGCCGTCGGCGGCCAAGCTGCGTCCGGTCGCCGCGCACATCAAGGACATCGTGCTGCGCAAGGGCGTGGGAATCGGCTCGGCCGGCCTGCCGTCGTACAACCTGCTGCTGGAGGGGCACACCCAGGCGCTGGAGAACGACGTCGTCCTCTACATGAAGCAGGCCCAGGTGCCGGCCGTGGCGCGGCACATCACCGACGAGTCGGTCCGCGGCTACTTCCGGCACCAGGGGCACCGCACCGCCGAGTCGCAGCGGGCCCTCCAGGCGTACGCGGACCCGTGGCTGGGCTACACCGAGCTGGACGGTGTCGGGCAGCTCGTCGCCGAGGTCTCCCCGTACGCGGCGGACCTGGACTGGGCCGACGTCAACGAGCCGGAGGAGCTGACCGGCGTCGTCGGTCACCTGGGCCACGCGGTCGCCCGGATGCACTCGGTCGCCGACGACGAGTCCAGCCACGACCTGGTCGACTACTCGACCGAGGAGGCCATCGTGGCGGCGGTGGACGCCGACGAGGAGGGGTTCGTCGCCCATCTGGTCGACTTCGCCCACGCCTACGGTGCCCGCGCCCGCACCGACCACCAGCTCTTCGTGGACCTCTTCCGCAACGGCCGCCTGCCGGGCATCTGAGGGGTCGACGGCGGGCCCGCGTGGGATGCGGGTCCGCCGGAGCGCCTCAGGCGGTGAGGTCGAGGATCACCTTGATGTCCGTACCGCTGTGCTGGTACGCCGAGCTGAAGTCGGACATCGGCACGCGGCGGGTGATCAGCGATTCCAGCCACGACTGGTCGGCCCGGGCGAGCGCGTCGGCGGCCAGGTCCCAGTGCCGCCGGTTGGCGTTGACCGAGCCGAAGACCACGTTGTTCTCCAGCACGAGGGAGCGGTTGAGGGCCCCGGCGTCGAAGTCGATGGTCCGGCCTCCGCTGGACACGCCGGTCAGGCAGACGATGCCGGTCGGCCCGACCTTGCACATGGCGTCCAGCACCACCGTCGGCGCGCCGGTGCACTCCACCACCACGTCCGGCTCGAAGTCGAGCTCGCCCACCGGCACCGTGTGGTACGTCGCGCCGAGCGTCCGGACCAGCTCCGGCTTGGGTCCGGTCTTGTTCCGGTCGAGCACGTGCACGGTCAGCCCGCGCTGGGTGGCGAGCAGCGCGGCGAGCAGGCCGATCGGGCCGGCGCCGGTGACCAGCGCGATCTGCGGCTTCCACGCGGTGCGGGCGCTGATCCGCTCGATGTGGTCCCACGCCTTGGCGACCACGCTGGTCGGTTCCAGCAGCATCCCCACCGGGGCGAGGACGGGGTCGAGCCCGACGGCGAACGTGGGGTGCACCCGCCACCGTTCGCGGGCGAAGCCGTGCAGCTCCTTGATGCCGTGTTCGGTGTACCGCCCGTTGCGGCACATGTCCCACTCGTCGGCGGCGCAGCTCACGCAGGGCACCGGGTCGGGGTGCCGGACCACGCCGGAGACCAGGTCGCCGACCCGGAAGGTGCCGGTGGGGTCGTCCAGCACCCGGCCCAGCGACTCGTGCCCGAGGACCAGCCGATCCTGGCCGGACGGTGCCGCGCCGTACTGCCCCTGGACGATCTCCTCGTCGGTGCCGCAGATGCCCACGGCGAGCGCCTCGACGAGGATCGCGCCCTCCTCGGGGGCTGGCTCGGGCCAGTCCTCCTCGAGACGCAGCGAATCGGGGACACCAGGAGACACAGTCAGAGCCCGCACGATCCTCATCTTTCCCCGGCCGGTCGCCGTCCGCCACGGAACGCGCAGATGCCCGGTGCGCGGGCGGCCCGACACACCTCGGGGGTGCCGGCCATAGGATCAGCGGCATGACTCCGGATGAGGTCGGCCAGCGGATGGTCGCGCTGCTCGCACCGGCCGAGGCGACGCCGTCGGTGTCCGGCGGTCAGGCGTACGCCCGCGCGACCGTCGACGTACCGGCGGCGAACTGGTCCGACGCGCTGCGCGCCGCCCGTGACGACGCGGAGCTGGCCTGCGACTTCTTCGACTGGCTCTCCGCCGTCGACGAGCTGACCGACGGGTTCGACGTGATGGTCCACCTCTGGTCCACCAGCCGGCGGCACGGTCTCCTGCTGCGGACCCGGGTGCCCCGCGAGGCACCCACCGTCGCCTCGGTGGTGGAGGTGTTCCCCGGCGCCGCGTGGCACGAGCGGGAGACGCACGAGATGTTCGGCATCGACTTCGCCGGGCACGACGGGCTGCGCCCCCTGCTGCTGCCGCCGGAGTTCGAGGGACACCCGCTGCGCAAGGAGTTCGTACTCGCCTCCCGGGTGGCCAAGCCGTGGCCGGGAGCGAAGGAACCGGGCGAGTCCGGGGCCGGGGGCGGGCGGCGCCCGATCCGGCCGCCCGGCGTACCGGCTCCGGGGGAGTGGGGCACCACCCCGACGCCGGCGGGCGCCGGTGGTGTCGGGGAGGGGCCGCGCGGCGGCGTGCCGGCCCGCCCGGCCCGGGAGCGGCCCGCGCGGCCGGCCCCGGGGGACCGTCCGGCGCGTACCGGCGCACCGGCCGGTGGGGCCGACGGCCCGGCGCCGACGGCCCCGTCCGACCAGGCGCCGTCCGACGCGGGCCCGCTGCCCGGCGCGACCGGCGCCCCGGGTGACGGCCCGGCCCGGTCCGGTCCACCCGCGGACCGGCCCTCCCCGCACGGCCCGGCGGCCACCGAACGCGCCGGCGACGACGGAGGTACGTCCTGATGCCGCTGTGGTTGGAGCTGGTGCTCCGGGTGGGTGCCGTGCTGGTCGCCTTCCTCACCCTGCCGCTCGTGGTCGGCCAGGTCGAGCACAAGGTGATGGCGCACATGCAGGGCCGGCTGGGCCCGATGTACGCGGGCGGCTTCCACGGCTGGGCGCAGCTCGTCGCCGACGGTGTGAAGTTCGTGCAGAAGGAGGACATCACGCCCCGGGAGGCGGACCGGGCGGTGTTCCGGCTCGCCCCGGTCGTCGCGCTGGTGCCCTACCTGCTGGTCCTGCTGGTGATCCCGCTCGGCCCGGGTGACCTGGTCGCGCAGCCGCTGGACATCGGCCTGTTCTTCGTGCTCGCCGTCGTCGGCGTCGGCGTGGTGGCGGTGCTGATGTCGGCGTGGGCGTCGGCCAACAAGTACAGCCTGCTGGGCGGCCTGCGCGGCGCCGCCCAGTTGCTCGGCTACGAGCTGCCCCTGGTGCTGGCCGCCGCGTCGGTGGCGATGGCGGCGGGCACGCTCAGCCTTCCCGGCATCGTCGAGGCGTGGCAGCCGTGGTGGCTGCTGTGGCAGGCGCCCGCGATGATCGTCTTCTTCGTCGCCGGGCTCGCCGAGATCCGCCGGCCACCGTTCGACATGCCGGTGGCCGACTCGGAGCTGGTCTTCGGCTACATGACCGAGTACACGGGCCTGCGGTTCGCGTTCTTCCTGCTCGCCGAGTACGTCGGCATCGTGGTGATCGCCGCGCTGACCACCGTGCTCTTCCTGGGCGGCTGGCAGGGTCCGTTCGCCGACGCGCAGCTCGGTTGGCTGTGGACGCTGCTGAAGGTCTTCGCGGTCTCCTTCGTGATCATCTGGCTGCGGGTCAGCTACCCCCGCCTGCGCGAGGACCAGCTGCAGCGCCTGTGCTGGCTGGTCCTCGTCCCCCTCGCCCTGGGCCAGCTCGTCCTGACCGCCGCCGTCCGCGTAGCGCTGTAACCCCCCACCCCCCACTCCACCCCCACCCCACCCCCAGCGCGCAGTTTCACGGAAATAGTGGCTATCCGGCGAGGAATAGCCACTATTTCCGTGAAAGAGCGCCCTCTCGACGGGCGCCGGCGCCGGCGCGGGGGCGGGGGTGGGGTGGGGTGGGGTGGTCAGCGTGGTGGGGTGTGGGTGGGGTCGACGGTCTCGGCCGGTGGCGGGGGCGGCGGGGGAGTGCCGTCGCCGAAGGGCCGCCCGCCCAGAGCCTCCCGGCCGTGCGGCGTGAGCCACGTGGCCAGGTCGGGGCCGAGCGGCACCACGCCGGTCGGGTTGATGTCCCGGTGCACCTCGTAGTAGTGCCGCTTGATGTGGTCGAAGTCGATCGTGTCCCCGAAGCCGGGGGTGGTGAAGAGGTCCCGCGCGTACGCCCACAGCACCGGCATCTCGCTCAGCTTCTGCCGGTTGCACTTGAAATGGCCGTGGTAGACCGGGTCGAAGCGGACCAGCGTGGTGAACAGCCGCACGTCCGCCTCGGTGATCGTGTCGCCCACCAGGTAGCGCTGCCCGGACAGCCGGTCGGACAACCAGTCCAGCCGGTCGAAGAGCCGGTGGTACGCCTTCTCGTACGCCTCCTGGCTGCCGGCGAACCCGCAGCGGTAGACGCCGTTGTTCACGTCGGCGAAGACCACCGCGTTGACCTCGTCGATCTCGTCGCGCAGCCGCTCGGGATACAGGTCGGGCGCACCCTCGCGGTGGTACGCGGCCCACTCCGTCGACAGGTCCAGGCTCATCCGCGCGTAGTCGTTGGTGACCACCTGCCCGGTCGGCACGTCCACGAACGCCGGCACGGTGATTCCCCGGTCGTAGCCGGGAAACCGCCGGAAGTACGCGTCGGCCAGCCGCTCGATGCCGAGCACCGGGTCCCGCCCGTCCGGGTCCAGGTCGAACGTCCAGCTCCGCTTGTCGTGGGTCGGACCGGCCACGGCCATCGAGATGGCGTCCTCCAGGCCCAGCAGCCGGCGCACGATGATCAGCCGGTTCGCCCACGGGCAGGCGCGGCTGACCGCCAACCGGTACCGCCCCGGCTCCACCGGCCAGCCGTCCCGACCGTCGGCCGTGATCCGGGTGGCGATGTAGCGCTGGTCGCGCGTGAACTCACCGCCCGGCTCGACGTACTTCCCGCCGGTACCTTCCTGCACCTGATCGCCGCCGGCCGTACCGCTCCCGGTCGTCTCGCCCACGCCCGCCCCCTCCGCGTCGTCTCCTCGTTCGTCACATCATCGCCGCTCCCGTGCGCCCCGGCGCGTCAAGCGCGTCGACCCGGTGGTGGGCGGACGCGCGGCGGTCGCGGTTAGGCTGCCGCGATGACCGACGTGGAGGCCGCCGCCCGCCGCTTCATCGCCGACGTGTGGAACGCGAAGCGGGAGGAGTCGGCGTACGAACTGGTCGCCCCCCAGTGCCCCGGGCTCGGCGGTACCGGCCCGGAGGCGGCGCTGGCGTGGCACCGGGAACGGCGGGCCGCCTTCCCGGACCTGCGCTACAAGATCGTGGACCTGGTGGCGACGGGGGACCGGGTGGCGGTGCACTGGCGGGCCGCCGGCACCCAGGTCGGGCAGTTCGGCCCGGTGCCGCCGACCGGGCAGGTGGTGAGCTACTCCGGGGCGACGTTCCTGCGCTTCGACGACGCCGGCCTGATCGTGGAGGTGTGGAGCTGCAACGAGCTGTTCCAGCTTCTCCAGCAGCTCGGCGTCGAGATGCTCCCACCCGCGCCGGGCGGCCTCAGCGGGCCCGGGGCGTGATCCGCGCCAGCGGAATGTCCATCTCCCACGGCTCGGGCAGCAGGATGCCGTCGGGCATGCGGGCCGTCTCGACGTAGATCTGCTTGACCGGGTCGAGTTTGTGGGCGTGCACGACGATCCCGGTCTCGGTCTCGATCCGCCAGAAGTAGGGGATGTCCGCCTCGGCGTACAGCGCCGGCTTCAGCACCCGGTCGATGCTGCGGGAGCCCTCCGAGACGATCTCGACCACCAGCAGCACCTCGTTGGGCCGGTAGTGCGACGGGTTGCGCACGGCGGCGTCGAGCTCGGTCACCAGCAGGTCCGGGATGAAGGCGCGGGTGCGAGAGATCCGCACCGCGACGCCCTGGGTGACGTCGAGGTCGGCGGGGCAGGTCTCTTCGAGTGCGGCCATGAGGCGGCCGGCGATCGACTGGTGGAGTCGCGTGGGGGAGGGCGACATGATGAGGTTTCCGTCCAGGAGTTCGTGGCGGCGGCCGTCGTCGGGCAGGCGATCGAGATCGTCCGTCGTCCACTCGCCCGGCGGCGGGTAGTCGTCGTGCAGCGCGGCGGTCATGCGCGAGCCCTTTCCGGTGCGTCGTTCTCCCCACGGTCACCGTACTCCCGGCGATGCCCGGGTGGTGGTCGCGCGCGCGGGGGGCACAGGGCAGGATGGTCCGCATGACCGACCGCAGCGAGCGCACCGACCCGGGCGACGGCACCGGAGAGCGCAGCCTGCCCGGCGCGGGCCTGGTGAAGGGGCTCGCCGTCACGTTGAAGACGATGACGAAGCGCACGACCACCCAGCAGTACCCGGACGTCGCTCCCGAGCTGCCGCCGCGGTCGCGCGGGGTGATCGCGTTGCTGGAGGAGAACTGCACGGTCTGCATGCTGTGCGCGCGTGAGTGTCCGGACTGGTGCATCTACATCGACTCGCACAAGGAGGAGGTGGCGGTGCCCGGCGCCGCCCGCCCCCGCCAGCGCAACGTGCTCGACCGGTTCGACATCGACTTCTCGCTCTGCATGTACTGCGGCATCTGCGTCGAGGTCTGCCCGTTCGACGCGCTCTACTGGTCCCCGGAGTTCGAGTACGCCGAGTACGACATCAAGGACCTCCTGCACGACAAGGACCACCTGGGCGAGTGGATGGCCACCGTGCCGCCGCCGCCCGCGCACGACCCGAACGGCGAGCCGGCGAAGGAGGAGACCGCCGCCGCGCGCAAGGCCGCGGTCCCGGCCAGCCCCGCCGCCCGTCCGACCACCCCGCCGGTACGCCCCGAGCGCGGTCCCGCCGGCGGCGCTGCCGCGCCGGGTGACGGGTCCGGGGAAGGCGCTACCCCGTGACCGGTGCGGACGTGCTGCTCCTCGCGCTCGGAGCGGTGGCGGTCGGGTCGGGTGTGCTGGTGGTGGCCACCCGGCACCTGGTGCGGGCCGGCCTGTACCTGGTGGTCTGCCTGGGCGCGCTGGCCGGGATGTACCTGGTGCTCACCGCCGAGCTGGTGGCCTGGGTGCAGGTGCTGATCTACGTCGGTGCGGTGGTGGTGCTGCTGCTCTTCGCGGTGATGCTCACCCGGGCCCCGATCGGCGCCTCCGACGACCTGGACCGGCCGGGCTGGCCGGCCGCGCTGATCGGGGGCGGCACCGGGCTGGGGCTGGCCGCGCTGCTGGCCGACGCGTACCGCTGGACGGCCGTGGACCTGCCGGAGGCGGGCACCGCGGAGCGCCTGGGCGACCAGATCTTCCGCAGCTGGGTGCTGCCGTTCGAGGTGCTGTCGGTGCTGCTGCTGTCCGCTCTGGTCGGAGCGATCGTCCTGTCCCGACCGGACATCGGTCGCCGGGACGCCGCCCGGGACGACGAGGGGGCGACCCGGTGAGGCCGGTCATCCCGTACGTCACGGCCGCGCTGCTGTTCGGCCTCGGCGTGTACGGCGTGCTGCGCCGCCGCAACGCGGTGCTGGTGCTGATGGCCGTGGAGCTGATGCTCAACGCGGTCAACCTGATCCTGGTCACCGCGGACACCACCGTGCGGGCGCAACTTCCGCACGGCGGGCAGGTCTTCGCGCTGTTCGTGATCGTGCTGGCCGCCGCCGAGATCGGGGTGGGCCTGGCGATCGTGCTCCAGCTCTACCGGCTGCGGGCCAGTGTCGCGGTGGACGAGGTGCCGCTGACCGAGCGGCCGGTGCCGGGAACGCGAACGAAGGTGGCACCTTGAGCGCGACGACGCTGCTCGGCGCGCTGCTGCCGGCCGTACCGCTGGCCGCCGGCCTGGTCGGCCTGCTGCTGCCCCCCGACGGGGGTGTCGGTCGGGAGTCCGCCCGGCGGGCGGCGATCGGTCTCGGCGTGGCCGGCGCGGCGGGTGCGCTGCTGGTCGCGCTCGTCCTGCTGGCGACCCTCGACGGGCCGGCCGAATCGTCCACGACCTGGGTGGACCTGGGCGGGTTGACGGTCACCCTCGGAGTCCGGCTGGACGGTGCCGCCGCCCTGGTGGCCGTCGCGGTGACCACGGTGGCCCTCGCCGTGCAGGTCTACTCGGTCGGCTACCTGCGGCGCGGCCCGCACGACGACGTCGACACCGACCACCGCTACCCGCCGTACGCGGCGCAGATCAGCCTCTTCACCGCCGCGATGCTGCTGGTGGTGGTCTCCGGTGACCTGCTCCTGCTGCTGGTCGGCTGGGAGGTGATGGGCCTCTGCTCGTACCTGCTCATCGCCCACGACCGGCGGCTGCCCGAGGCGCCGGCGGCGGCGGTGAAGGCGTTCCTGGTGACCCGGGTCGGCGACGTCGGCTTCCTGCTCGGCATCGCGCTCCTCGGCGTCTCGGCGAGGAGCTTCCGGATTGCCGACGTCCTCGCGTACGACCACGCGACCGGCACGCTCACGGCGGCGTGCCTGCTGCTGCTGGCCGGGGTGGCCGGCAAGAGCGCGCAGTTCCCGCTGCACACCTGGCTGCCGGACGCGATGGCCGGCCCGACCCCCATCTCGGCGCTGATCCACGCGGCGACCATGGTGGCGGCCGGCGTGTACGCGGTCGCCCGGCTCTGGCCGCTGTTCGAGGCCGCCCCGACCGCGCTCGCCGTGCTCGGCGTCATGGCGTCGGTCACCCTGCTGCTGGGGGCACTGGCGGCGACCGCCCAGGACGACCTCAAGCGGGTACTGGCCTGGTCGACGGTCTCCCAGATCGGCTACATGACCGGCGCGCTCGCCGTCGGGTCCCCGTCGGCCGCGCTGTTCCACCTGCTCACCCACGCCGCGTTCAAGGCGCTGCTGTTCCTCGCCGCCGGCGCGGTGATCCACGCCTTGGGCACCACGCTGACGTCCCGGATGGGCGGGCTGCGGCACACCATGCCGGTGACGTTCTGGTGCACGGTGGTCGGTCTCGGCGCGCTGGCCGGTCTACCGCCGCTGTCCGGCTTCTGGAGCAAGGACGGCGTGCTCGCCGCCGCCGAGGACGCCGCCCTGCACGGCGCCGGACCGGCGCCGGCCTGGGTGGGCTGGCTGGTGTGGCTGGCCGGTCTGGTCGGCGTCGCCCTCACCGCCTGGTACGCGACCCGCCTGCTGCTGCGCACCTTTTTCGGCGAGCCGCGCCTGCCGCTGGTCCACCCGCACGACCCGCCCGGGGTCATGCGGTGGCCGGTGGTGCTGCTCGCCGTCCCGGCCGCCCTGCTCGGCCTGGCCGGCTTCCTCGGCTGGTTCGCCGACCGGCTGCTGCCGGCCGACGTGCCGCCCGGGCCGGGCGAGCCGGCCGTCGGCCGGGTCGCCCCGGAGCTGGTCCACCTCGACCCGGCACTGCTGCTGCCGCTGGCGCTCACCGCGGCGGGGGCCGCGCTGGCCTGGGCCCGCTGGCGGCGGGACCCGGCCGCCGACCCGGCGACCGCGCTGGGTCCGCTGCGCCCGCTGTTCGCCCGCGCGTTCCGGCTCGACGACGTCCAGCACACCCTGGTCGTACGCCCGACGACCGCCCTGGCCCGCGCCGCGCGTACCGGTGACGAGGTCGTGGTGGACGGCACGGTGACCGGCAGCGGCCGGGCCGCGCTCGGCCTCGGCGGCGGCCTGGCGTCGCTGCACCGGGCGGCGCTGCCCCGGGCGGCGGCCGGCGTGCTGGCCGGCGCCCTGCTGATCGGCGTGGCCGCCGCACTGATCGGAGTGGCGGCGTGAGCGCGAGGAGTGAGCCGGTGTTGCGAGCCCCGCAGTCGCGAACTGAGGGGGGCGGCGTGAGCGCGAGGAGTGAGCCGGTGTTGCGAGCCCCGCAGTCGCGAACTGAGGGGGGCGGCGTGAGCGCGAGGAGTGAGCCGGTGTTGCGAGCCCCGCAGTCGCGAACTGAGGGGGGCGGCGTGAGCGCGAGGAGTGAGCCGGTGTTGCGAGCCCCGCAGTCGCGAACTGAGGGGGTGCTGTGAATTTCGGAGAGCTCCTGCTGGTCGCGGTGCTGGCGCTGCCGGCGCTGGGCGCGGTCGCGGTGGCCGCGATCCGGCCAGACCGGGCGGCCCGCGTGGTCGGTACGGTCGTCGCGGGGCTGACGCTGCTCGCCACGCTGCCGCTCGTGGCCCGGCGGGACGGCAGTTGGTTCTCCTACGGCGCGACCGCCCCGGCGGTACGGCCCTGGCACCAGCTCGACGTGCCCTGGGTGCCCGGTCTGGACCTGCGGTTCCACCTCGGAGTGGACGGCATCTCCTGGCCGTTGGTGGTGCTGACCGCGCTGCTCACCCTGCTCTGCTGCGGGTACACGCTGTGGCGGGTGCCCGAGGGCGGCAGTGGGCGGGCCCTGGTGGCGCTGCTGCTGGTCGTCGAGGTCGGCATCCTGGGCACCTTCCTCGCCCTCGACCTGGTGCTGTTCTTCGTCTTCTTCGAGGTCGTCCTCCTGCCGATGTACGCGGTCATCGCCGGCTGGGGCGGCCCGGACCGGCGGCGGGCGGCCCGGAAGTTCGCCCTGTACACGCTGTTCGGGTCGGTGCTGCTGCTGGTCGGGGTGTACGTCGTCGTGGCCGCCGCCGGCACCGCCGACATCGTGGCGCTGACCGGCGGAACGGGGCTGTCCCGAGGCACCCAGTTGGTCGCGTTCACCCTGCTGGCGCTCGCGTTCGCGGTGAAGAGCCCGCTGTGGCCGCTGCACTCGTGGCTGCCCGACGCGCACTCGCAGGCGCCGACGGTCGGCAGTGTGGTGCTCGCGGGTGTGCTGCTGAAGATGGGCACGTACGGGCTGATCCGGGTCGCGGTCGGCGTCGCGCCGGAGGGGGCCCGTTGGGCCGCGCCGGTGCTCGGTGTCCTCGCCGTCGCCGCGATCATCGTCGGCGCGCTGGTCTGCCTGGCGCAGACGGAGCTGAAGCGGCTGATCGCGTACTCAAGCGTCGGGCACATGGGCTTCGTGCTGCTCGGGGTCGCCACGCTCACCGCCACCGGGATCCAGGCGGCCCTGATCGGCAACGTCGCGCACGGGGTGATCACCGGCCTGCTGTTCTTCCTCGCCGGGGCGGTGAAGGACCGTACGCACACCGGCGAGCTGGCCGACCTGTCCGGGCTCCGGGAGACCGCGCCCCGCCTGGCCGGCCTGCTCGGCTTCGCCGCCGTCGCCTCGCTCGGTCTGCCCGGCCTGGCCGGCTTCTGGGGCGAGGCGTTCGCCGTGGTCGCCGCGGTCGAGGTGGGCGGACCGCTGTGGACCACGCTCGCGGTGCTCGCGGCGATCGGCGGGGCGCTCACCGCCGCGTACTTCCTGCGGCTGCTGCGGCAGGTGACGCACGGGCGGCCCAGCCCGGCGGTGGACCGGCTCACTCCCGGTCTGGCCGGCGCCGAACTGGCCGCCTGGGCGCCGCTGGTGCTGCTCGCGCTGGCCGTCGGCCTGGCACCGACCCTGGTGCTCGGCGTCGCGGAGGCCCCGGTCGACGCCCTGGTGGAGGTGTTGCGATGACCGGCAGCGTGGTGCAGAGCGTCGACAACGTGGCGCTGCTGCCGGCGTACCTGGCCGCCGGGACGGCGGTGCTGGTGCTCCTGGCCGACCTGCTGGTGGCCCGCGCCCGGGTCACCGTGGCCACGGCGGTGCTCGGCGCGGTCGCCACGGCGGCCGGCGCGGCGCTGGTCGGGGCCGGTGCGCAGCGGCGTACGTTCTGCGTCGGAGCGGACTGCTCGTACGTCTTCGGCGGGCGGGCCGCCCTGGTCGCGGTCGTCGTCGCGGTGCTGACCGTGGGCGTGCTGGCACTCTCCGGGCCGCTGCTGCGGGCCGGGCGGTCGCCGGTGGGGGAGTACTGCTTCCTGCTGGCCTGCTCGATGACCGGCGGCGTGGTGCTCGGCGCGGCCGGTGACCTGATCACCCTGATCGTGGCGGTGGAGACGCTGACCCTGCCGCTGTACGTGCTGGTCGGCCTGCGCCGGGGAAGCCTGGCCAGCGCCGAGGCGGCGGTGACCTTCTTCGTGGTCAGCGTGGTCGCCACCACGCTGACCCTGCTCGGCGCCGCTCTGCTCTACGCGGTGACCGGCGGACTGCACCTGGACCGGATCGGCGCGATCCTCGCCGACCGGCCGGACCTGCTGGACCTGCCGCTGACCACCGTCGCCGTCGCGCTGGTGGTGCTCGGGCTGGCGTTCAAGGTGGCCGCCGTCCCGTTCCACGCCTGGGCCCCGACCACGTACGACGGCGCGCCGCTGCCGGTGGCCGCGTACCTGTCCACCGCCTCCAAGCTGGGCGGGGTGGTGGCCCTGCTGGCCGTCGTGCAGCGGGCCCTGCCGGCCGAGGTGACCGGTCCGGTGCTCGCCGGACTCGCCGTGCTGACGATGACCGTGGGCAACCTGGTGGCGCTGCGCCAGCGGCGTACCGTCCGGCTGCTCGCCTGGTCGTCGGTGGCCCAGGCGGGTTACATCCTCGCCCCGCTCGGAGCGCTGGCGCTGGCGTCCGGCCGCGCGGCCGACGCCCGCACCGCCGCGTACGCGGCCGCCGTCGCGTACGCGGTCTTCTTCGTGGTCCTGGAGCTGGCGGCGTTCGCGGGCGTGGTGGCGCTGCGCCCGGCCGACGCCGACGGCGGCACGATCGACGACCTGCGCGGGGTGGCCCGCCGGCACCCGTGGCGGGCGGCCGGCCTGGGGCTGGCGCTGGTCGGGCTGGCCGGTCTGCCGCCGGGCCTGGCCGGGCTCTTCGCCAAGATCACCGTGGTCCGGTCGCTGCTCGGCGGCGGTGCGGGCTGGCTCGCCGTGGTGGTCGCCCTGAACGCGGTGATCGGTCTGGCGTACTACCTGCGCCTGGCCGCCACGCTCTGGGCTCCGCCGTCCGGCGCGGTCCCGGTCGGTGCGGGGGCCGGCGACGTCGGCTCCCCGGCCGTCGGTTCCGTCGTGCGGTCCCGGACGGTCGGCGCGGTGCTGGCCGCGACGACGGCGGTGGCCGTCGTGATCGGCTTCGCGCCGCAGCTCCTGCTCGACGTCGCCGCGCGCTGAATCGGCGCGTCCCCGCCGGTCGCCTACCCCTCCTTCCCGGCGCTATGCCGGCATCTCAGCCAACTTTCAGCCATACGACGGATGGTTGACGGGTACCGGGATGTTGTACCGGTCAGCGGACCCTGGTGGTCCGTGCACCGAAGGAGTGATCGTGCACCACAACCGTCTCAAGACCGCCGTGCTGCTCGGCCTGCTCACCTCGTTGATCCTGGCGGTGGGCTACTGGTTCGGTGGCAGCGGCGGCCTGATCATCGCCGTCGTCGTGTCGCTGGTCATGAACGGCATCACCTACTTCTACTCGGACAAGCTCGCGCTGCGCTCGATGCGGGCGCAACCGGTCAGCGAGGCGGAGTTCCCCGAGCTGTACCGAATGGTGCGCGAGTTGGCCACCGAGGCGGGCCAGCCGATGCCCCGCCTCTACGTGAGCCCGACCGCCCAGCCCAACGCCTTCGCCACCGGACGGAACCCGCAGAACGCGGCCGTCTGCGTGACCCAGGGCATCGTGGAGATCCTCGACTACCGCGAGCTGCGCGGCGTGATCGGCCACGAGCTTTCGCACGTCTACAACCGGGACATCCTCATCTCCAGCGTGGCGGCCGGTCTGGCCGGCATCATCACCGCGCTGGCCAACCTGGCCTTCTTCATCCCGTTGGGTGGCGGCGACGACGAGGACGCCCCGAACCCGGCCGTGCTGCTGCTCACGATCATCCTGGGCCCGATCGCCGCGTCGATCATCCAGCTGGCGATCAGCCGGAGCCGGGAGTTCCAGGCCGACGCGTCCGGTGCCCAGCTCACCCGGGACCCGCTGGCTCTGGCCAGCGCCCTGCGGAAGATCCACATGGGTACCCTTCGCCGGCCGCTGCCGCCGCAGGGTCAGCTCACCAGCACCGCCCACCTGATGATCGACAACCCGTTCAAGGGTGGCGGTGTGGCGTCGCTCTTCTCCACCCACCCGAAGATGGAGGAGCGGGTCGCGCGCCTGGAGCAGATGGCTGCCAGCGCCGGCCCGGTGCAGTTCCAGCGCTGACCGTGTGACCCCCGTCGCCCGCGCCCGGTACTCCGGGCGCGCGGGCGACGATTTTCCGTTTCGTGCGGGCGTAGGTGGGCGTTAGGGTCGATCCGACTTCCACTCATTACACCCCGGAGGGTTTCCGTGGCTGGTCTGCGCCAGTACCTGGGCGTCTGGCGGATCCCCGGCGCACCGATGCTGCTCGTCACCGGCATCGTCGGGCGGCTGGGCATCGGCATGACGCCGCTGGCGCTGCTGCTGGTCGTCGAGCAGGTCACCGGCCGGTACTCACTCGCCGCCGTCGCCGGTGGCATCTACGCCCTCGCCGGGGCCGTCCTGTCCCCGATCGCCGGGCGGATTGCCGACCGGATCGGGCCCAGCCCGGTGCTGCTCGGCACCGCCGTCGCGCACCCGCTCGCCCTTCTCGGGCTGCTGTGGGCCGCCCGTGCCGAGGCCGGCAGCCTCGCCCTGGTCTTCGTGGCCGCCGGAGCGGCCGGAGCCACGTTCCCGCCGCTGACCGCCGCGATCCGGGGTGCCTGGAACGACCTCACCTCGCCCGCGTCCGGCCGCTGGCACCTGCGCAACACCGCCCTGGCGGCGGAGACCACCCTCTTCGAGATCGTCTTCGTGCTCGGCCCGCTGCTCGTCGCCGGCTTCGTCCTGGTCGCGGACGCCGGTGCCGCCCTGATCGGGTCGGCGGTGGTCACGCTCGCCGGCACCACGGCCGTCGCCCTCGGCCGGGTGATGCGCGGCTGGCAGCCGCACTCCCGCGAGCACCGCACCCGGGGGCTCGGTCCGCTGCGGGTCGCCGGTTTCCCGGCCCTGCTGGTCTGCGTCGCCAGCCTCGGCATCGCCTTCGGCGCGGCCGGCGTCATCGTGCCGGCCTTCGCCACCGACTACACCGCCGACGACCCGGACAGCCTCGCCGGCCTGCTGCTGGCGGTCTGGGGGATCGGCAGCGCCGTCGGCGGGTTGTGGTTCGGCGTCCGCAAGCCGGCCCGGAACATGAGCCGACAGTTCGCCCTGCTGCTCGGCGCGGTGGCCGCGACCTTCGCCGTCTTCGCGGCGATGCCGACCCCGGCGGCCCTGGGCACCGCCCTGGTCATCGGGGGCGCGACCATCGCACCCGCGCTCACCCTGGAGAACACCCTCATCGGGCGGATCTCTCCGACCAGCATGCTGAACGAGGCATACACCTGGGTGGTCACCATGTCGGTCGGCGCCAGCGCGGCCGGTGGCGCGGTGGCCGGGCTGATCGTCGACCACGCCGGTGGCGTGCCGTGGGCCTTCCTCTTCGCCGGGGCCGCGGTCGCCGTCGGAGCCGTGGTCGCCGGCCTGCCCACCGGGCCCGTCGCCCGTGCGGAGGCCGCCGCCGTACGCGCCGAGCAACCCGTCGCTGTCTGAACCCCGCCGCCGTGGGTATGACACGGGGATGTTTCTCTTCTTCTCGAACCGCGTCGGCTGCCTCGGCTCCATCCTGGTCAGCGCGATCCTGACGGTGGTCCTGCTGCTGATCTTCAACCGCTGACGCCGAACTCGGTTTCCGTGGCCGGCCACGGCCGGTAACGTCGCCCGCCGAGCAGTGGGAGGCGTGCATGGAGTTGATCGCGTTCGAGCCCGCACACGCGACCGTCGTCGCCGGCTGGGCGACGTCGGCGGAGGAGACCCGGCGTTGGTGCTCCCGCGACGAGGTGACCCCCGCAACCGTCGCCGGGTGGGCCGCCGAGCCCGACGTGGTCGCGTACGTGGCGGTCGTCGACTCCGAGCCTGTCGGGTACGGCGAGCTGTGGCTCGACGACGACGAGGCCGAGGTCGAACTGGCCCGGCTGATCGTGGCGCCGGCGCACCGGGGGCGGGGCGCCGGTCGCCGCCTGGTCACGCTGCTCGTCGCGCGGGCCCGCGACCACCACCCGGCGGTGTTCCTGCGCGTACGACCCGACAACACCCCGGCACTGCGCTGCTACGCGGCAGCCGGCTTCACCCCTGTTCCAGCCGACCAGGCCGACGAGTGGAACCAGTCCCAACCCGTCCCCTACACCTGGCTCCAGGTGTAAGGAAGGGCCCCCGCTTAACGCCTGCGGTAGAGGAAGGGCCCCTTCTTAACACCCGATCCCGCCGGTGCCTGGTGCTGGTGCGGGTATTCAGCGGACGCGGTCGAGGAAGGTGAGCACGCGCTCGGTCAGCAGCGTGGTCGCCTCCTTGTCGTGGCCGGGCAGGCTGTCGTCGGCGAAGAGGTGCTGCCGGCCGGGATAGAGGAACAGCTCACCCTCCGGCGTGGTCGCGACCAGCGCGCGACCGGCGTCCAGGTCGCCCGAGTCGGCGAAGAACTCGTCGGCGTCCATGCCGTGCACCTGCACCGGCACGCCCGCCGGCCAGCCGTCGCCGAACTCCTCGGCCGGAAGGCAGGCGTCGAACAGCAGGGCACCCCGGGCGCCGGGACGGGTCTGGGCGAGCATCTGGGCCGGCAGGACGCCCAGCGAGAACCCCGCGTAGACCAGGTCGGCGGCGAGCCCCTCGGCGGCGAGCCGGCCCCGCTCCATGACGGTGCCGAAGCCGATCTCCTTCGCGTTCGCGATGCCCGCCTCCAGGGTGTCGAAGACGCGGCCCTCGTACAGGTCGGGGACGTGCACGGTGTGGCCCGCGCCTTCCAGCCGGGCGGCGAAGGCCCGGACTCCCGGCGTCAATCCGTACGCATGGTGGAACAGCAACACCTCGGCCATGAAATGTCCCTTCTCGGCAGGCTCTCCGTGCTCCGGCCGATGATGCCCCACATACCCGACAGCGACTGTCCGGTACGCACGTGAAAATGGGCCGGTGCGTGCCTCGCGGATGATGACCCTGCTGCTGCACCTCCAGGTACGGGGTCTGGCCAGCGGCCGGGAACTCGCCACCCTGCTGGAGGTCAGCGAACGCACCGTGCAACGGGACGTCGAGGCGTTGGCCTCGGTCGGCGTACCGGTGCGCTCGGTCCGGGGGCCGGCCGGTGGGTACCGCCTGGACGGCGGCTACCGCACCCGGCTGACCGGTGTCGGTCTGGACGAGGCGGGCGCGCTGGCGTTCCTCGGACTGGCCGGCCCCGCCCAGCAGTTGGGGCTCGGTGAGCTGCTGGAGGGCGCGCGTATCAAGGTGTGGGCCGGCCTCACCGGCGAGGCCCGCGACCGGGCGCGGCAGACGGCCGCGCGGTTCCACCTGGACCCGCTCCGCTGGTACGGCACGCCGGAGCCGGTGCCGTGCCTGACCCAACTCGCCGAAGTGGTCTGGCGTGACCGCCGGGCCCGCATCCGCTACGTACGCGGAACCCGGGAGACCCTCCGCGAGATCGACCCGCTGGGACTCGTGCTCGCCGCCGGAGACTGGTACCTCGTCGCCCTGCGCGACGGTGAACGCCGTACCTACCGGGTCTCCCGGGTGGCGGCGGTCGAGCCGCTCGACACGCCCGTACGCCGGCCCGCGGACTTCGACCTCGCCCGCACCTGGGCGGAGTCCCGTCGCGAACTCGAGCGGGAGGGCACCGCCGTCGAGGTCACCGTACGGGTGGCGCCCGAGACGCTGCCCCGCCTGCGGCGTCTGCTACCCGTGCACGGGCAGGCGTCCGTGCCGGTCACGGCTTCCGGGCCCCTCACCGCGGCCGGCGAGGTCGAGGTGACGGTCCCGTTCGAGAGCGAGTCGTGGGCGTGCTGGGCCCTGCTTGGCCTCGGCGGCGCCGTCGAGGTGGTCGGGCCGCCACAGGTCCGCCGGTACGTCGCCGACGAGGTCCGCCGCGCCGCCGCCCGCTACCAGCCCGGCGACTGACTCCCGCCGCCCCGCCCCGGCGTTCCCCTGGGCGGACCGTGGTCGCCTGCGTCAACGGGTCGAGGTCGACGAGAGGCCCTGCTCCTCCAGCCAACGCATGTGCGTCTCCCATGCCGACTGCTTGCTCGTGGCGAGGGCGGCGCCGACCTGCGTCCACGAGGCGCCTGCCGACCGGGCGGTGCGAACGGCCAGTTGGCGGCCGTAGCTGGCCTTACGAATGATCACCTCGCTCAGCGCGAGCAGTTCCAGTGCTTCGTCCCTGGTCAGCGGCCGGGCGTCTCCGTCGTCGTCGGCCGGCTCCCCGGCGGGGGGTGCCAACGCGTCTCGCAGGCGGAGTTCGTCGTAGCGGGCCACCGCCGTCAGCAGGGTGAACTGCTGTTCCATGTCGTCAGGTGTGGGCATGCCCCCAGCATTCCGTCAGGTTGCCCTGACGTCAAGCTGACCTGACGGAAGGGCGGGTTGCCTCACGTCACGATTCGCAGCTCCGAGATCACCGGCGCGCTGGCCGGCCGGGGCCGTCGAAGGTCGGACATCGCGACCGACGACGACCACGGGGGACGGCGTCCGCGCAGGTGGCGGACCGCCGAGCAAGGCGACACAGAGAGCCGCCGGCTGCCTTACCGGTAGTTGGTGAACTGGAGGGCAACCCCGAAGTCCTCGCCCTTGAGCAGGGCGATGACGGCCTGGAGGTCGTCCCTCTTCTTGCCGGTGACGCGGAGCTGGTCACCCTGGATCTGCGCCTGGACGCCCTTCGGCCCCTCGTCGCGGATCTTCTTGCTGATCACCTTGGCCTTGTCCGATTCGATGCCCTGGATGACCTTGCAGTCGATCTTGAACACCTTGCCGGACGACCGGGGGTCACCGGCGTCCAGCGACTTCAGCGAGATGTTCCGCTTGACCAGCTTCTCCTTGAAGACGTCCAGCGCGGCTCGCACCCGCTCCTCGGTCTCCGCCTGGAGGGCGATCGCCTCCTCGCCCGACCAGGAGATCTCGGCGCCGGTGCCCCGGAAGTCGAATCGCGTCTCGAGCTCCTTCGCCGCCTGGCGGAGGGCGTTGTCGACCTCCTGGCGGTCGACCTTGCTCACGATGTCGAACGACGGGTTCGCTGCCATGTGCATGCTCCTGGTGTGCGGTCGGTTTGTGGTCCTTCGTCCCCGCTGACCAGCGGTACGACCCCCTGACGGTACCCGGTTGCGTCCTGGCCGGGGGGAGCCGCTATCCTTGCTTCCGCCGCCGCGTTGCGACGCGGTGGGGTGCCCTGGCGGGTTGCCCGAGCGGCCAATGGGAGCGGACTGTAAATCCGTCGCGAAAGCTACAGAGGTTCGAATCCTCTACCCGCCACCAGGTGCAGAAAGAGGCCCCTGACCAGCGAGAACGCCGGTCAGGGGCCTCTTTGGTGAGTCTGGCTCAGTCCCGCCGGGACCGGCTCGATCTCATTGGTTGTGTCGCATACGTGTCGCGGCCGGCGTGCCTTGCGCCGAGGCACCACGATGACCGGATGGCATGGGAGTGGTTGGCCCCGGCGGCTACGGCGGTGGTTGGTGTCGCAGGTATCGCTGGCACCGCTTGGAGCAGCGCCCGAGCACAACGGTCTCAGCTTGAGGCGCTGAGGGTCCAGGCGAAGATGCAGGCGACGCTTCAGTTGTCGCTTGAGAAGCGGGCGCTCTACGCAAAGTTTCTGCGTCAGGTGGAAATCGTTATCGAGATCATCCGAGAGGGGCACCAAGCCGAGCGGGCGCTTGAGCGGGACCGTCGGACAGGCGACCGCCGTGCCGAACTTGAGGAACGCATACGCGTCGCAAGAGACGAGCTACGGCAAGGACGGCATGAGCTCGGGCTGCTGTGTGCCGAAATGAGAGTGGTTGCAGGACCGAGCATGGGGCATGTTGCTGCCCGCCTCGTTGAAGCAGTCAACGCGCTCAACCGGACTGACCGACCGAACTCAAAAGCTGCGGTGGACGAGGTCATGCGTCTGGTTGTGAATGCGATGCATCACGACGTCGCTCCTAACGCCCATGACGAAGTACGTGACATGGTCCATCAAATGCTCCCGCAGCTCACCGACGCGCTTCTCAAGGTCAACGACCACGAATTCAAGCCGGCGCCTGATCAAAGGTGATAGCCGTCGGTCGACTGGCAAGCCGCCTCGATCCGCAGCCGGGCGGCCTCCTCCTGGCCGTAGACGTATTTGGCGTAAACCCGCATGAGGACGTGGACGCAAGCATCATCTCTCTTCTCTATTCAAGGCAGCAGTAAATCCATCGGGGAGGATAGCGCGCCGAAGTGCCGACGATCAGTTGGCGCACTGACGGTAGAAGCAGTCCTGGTGTGCGACCTGTGAGTAAAACCCAAATACCCCGCAACCGGGTATTCCGGTCACGGGGTTTGAGGAGTGCGCTCCTCCTTCGACCGCTTTAGCAGCTGCCATCTCGGCGGCCTTCCTAGTCGGGCGCACCCAAAGCGAGACCTCAATGCGATATCTCACGGCTTGGAGCCTGGCCGGTTGGCGGCTCCGACCGCTACGAGACCTTCCTTGTCTCTAGTCCTGGCGGCATCCCGAGGTCGCGACGGATCGACGTCAGAAGCTCACTTTTCCTGTCTGCTAACGCTCGCACCTCAAAGCGCACCTGCTTGAGCTTTTCTGGGTCGTGTAGCCCACCAGCGCCTATCCGCATGTGGCAAAACATCGCGTCCATGAAAAAGCGACTGGCCGCTTGGTCCGTTTCCTTGGAAGCGAAAAGACTGAGCCCTTTATCGGCAACGGCGACTGCGGCCAGGGCCGCGCCGAGGCGGTGCTGGTCTTCTTCCGAGACGGTGGCTGGGCCGGGGTCCGACCGGGGCAGCACCTGATACACAACCTCGTCCCACTCCTCGATGCGCGCGAGGAGTTCGGTGTACAGAGGAAGCCGCTCCTGATGCCACCTGGCGTGGTCTTCTCGCTCCCACTGTTCACGCCGCTCGTCGCGCTCTCGATCCCAACGCTGCCGCTCGTGGTCGCGCTGCCACTCCCACTGCCGGGCTTCACGCCGTCCGCTTAGGAGCTGTGTGATGACCGCAGCCGCCAGCGTTCCGAGGACGCCAAGCGCCGCGACGGCGAGCACCGCCCACACGGGCGTTCCGGACGACATGCGGCCATCGTCTCTAGCCCGGTCAAGCGGCAGCTACTGCGACGGACGAAAGGCTCGGTGCCGAATAGGGGCCGAAGTTGACCTCGCTCTCCCGCCGCGTCCGAGGTTCGCCCAGCTCCGGGGCAAGATGCCGCCGGATGAGGTACCTCCCTCCGGAGGCGGGAGCGCAGGTTCGATGCTGCCAGGGGCACCAGGCAGGGCACGGACAAGGCCCGGCCCGCGGGCTCGGCCTCAGAGGCAACGAACACCCGGCGGCGCTCCAAGCAAGCGGCATGCGGCAAATCAGCGGCATCCGGCCGCGCTGGTCGGGTGTTTGCGCTGGTTGGGCGCGCCCGTGTGATGGTCTTGAAAACCGGTAGGGCTAGTGACGGACACGTCCAGCTGATGCCGCACCTGCAGGGCTGTGCGATGGTCCGACCGCGACTAGGAGAGCGCAGCCCAGATTTGAGTTGCAACTCCAGTCCGACGGTCGAGGGTGTGGTGGCCAGAGTGAGGCACCATGCGGATGTGGCAGGCCAACGGAGCACCAGGACAACTGCAGTTGCGGGCGTCGGGCTGGTCGCCGTAGCGACCCTGTGGGAGCTAGAGGCGTGGCGATGGGCGTGGGCGCAGTCAGTCGCGCAAGCGCTTGGGGACCACCTGGCCCTAGTGGTAGTCGGGCCACCGACCGTGGTGTTGCTCGTGTGGTCCGTGATGCGGTCCCGTCACCGGCCCGTTTCCACCGGTGAATCGGCTGCCAGTGGGAGGCGATGGCCGTGGCTGCTGACCGACCGGGGCCTGTTGAGCGTTGCCGGTGTGCTGGCCGGGATCGGCATCCTCGCCCTGGTGGTGATGCTGGGTGTCGCAGCCGACGTTAGCTCCGCCGCTGAGCGCGCCAAACTGCAGATCGAAGCTATCAAGTACGGGCTGGGCTCCATAGCCGCCGGTGGCGCCGCCGCTGCCCTATTGCTCGCTGTCCGGCGGCAACGGCACGCTGAGCAAGTCCACGAACATACGGTGGACGACGCCGCCGAGCGGCGCGTAACGGATCTCTACACCAAGGCTGCCGAACAGCTTGGCCATGCCGAAGCCGCAGTACGCCTCGCAGGCCTGTACGCCCTCGAACGCGTTGCACAGAACAATCCCAAACAGCGGCAGACCATCGTCAACGTCCTATGCGCCTACCTAAGGATGCCCTACACCCCACCGGCGGACCCCAAGGTCGAGGCAGCCTCCCTCTCGACGCCGTTGACTGCCTTACCGCTACCTTCCGGCCAGCTGCTCTCCACTGATGAACGGAACCCGCACCAAGAGCTTCAGGTCAGGCTGACCGCGCAACGCATTCTCACAGCCCATCTAACCCTTCCGGCTAAGGCCGACCCTCAGCAGGCAGCCTCGATCACCCCTAACCCGCACGAGCGCTTCTGGCCTGACATCGATCTCGATCTCACCGGCGCTACCCTCGTCAACTGGAGCCTACGACGCGGCCATATACGCAACGTAAGCTTCGCTGGCGTTACCTTCAACGGCGACGCGGGGTTCAACGGGGCGACCTTCGGCCTCGCGAGGTTCGACAGGGCGACCTTCGGCGGCGACGCGGGGTTCTACAGGGCGACCTTCGGCGGCCTCGCGGGGTTCGACGGGGCGACCTTCGGCGGCCTTGCGAGGTTCGACGGGGCGACCATCGGCGGCCTCGCAGGGTTCGACAGGGCGACCTTCGGCGGCGACGCGGGGTTCTGCGAGGCGACCTTCGGCGGCGACGTGGGGTTCGACGGGGCGACCTTCGGCGGCCTCGCGGGGTTCTACAGGGCGACCTTCGGCGGCCTCGCAGGGTTCGACAGGGCGACCTTCGGCGGCCTCGCAGGGTTCTATGGGGCGACCTTCGGCGGCGACGTGGGGTTCGACGGGGCGACCTTCGGCGGCCTCGCGGGGTTCTACAGGGCGACCTTCGGCGGCGACGCGGGGTTCTGCGGGGCGACCTTCGGCGGCGTCGCGGGGTTCGACGGGGCGACCTTCGGCGGCGACGCGAGGTTCGACGGGGCGACCTTCAACGGCGACGCGGGGTTCGACGAGGCGACCTTTGAGCGCCCGCCCCTCCTAGAGCACACGGGGGTCACCCCGCGGGATGACCGAGAAGATGCCTGGCCGCCGGGATGGCGACTGGTACTTGGACCCTCGACCGGTCTACTAACGCGCGAAGGGTCCGCCGTCGACACCATCGAGGTGCCCCGCGGCACGCCAGCGGAGGAAGGCAGCCAGCGAGAGTGATCACGTCCGCTCTGCTTACGGGCCGGACCGGTCATTCACCACAGCTACGGTTTTCCTCACCTGGCTTGGGGGTAGCAATCTAGCGAGAGGGTGTGTGGGTTCTCAGTCGTGGTGGTGCCACTCCAACTGACCCCTCCGTCTGGCCACTGCGTCGTATTTGTGTCGCCGCACCCTTGTTGATCAGCACTTGTGCTGCTCAAAGGCTTGACCGTGGCGTTCTGTAAATCCGTCGCGAAAGCTACAGAGGTTCGAATCCTCTACCCGCCACCAGGTGCAGACGCGGCCCCTGATGAGCAGAGATGCTGATCAGGGGCCGTTGTCGTCCAACTAACCGAGTCCGGCTGAGTCCAGCCGATCACGACTGGTTGTGGGCAGATGGTGGGCAGGTCGATCTTGCCTCTGAGGGCTTCCCTGCGGCGCGACCCGTACGTTGGTGCTCGCCGGCACATCCGTCTGGTGCTGACGCTGGCGCTGCTCCTCGTGGACCTGGTCTTGAGTTCGATCTTCCTGGTAGCGCAGGTCGCCTACCTGATCTTCGGTGCCACCGGCCGGAACGTCGGCTGGGGGATCGCCATCCTGCTGGGGATCGTGGTCACCCTAGGGATCCGCGGGCTCTTTTACTGACCCGATGCTGTGGAGGCGTGGGTAATCGGGGTGGGCGGTCGAGCGCCAGCGGGTCGACGGCAGAGACGAAACCGCAGCTCAATCCGCACCCGATCGTCGGGAGCGCGGACGCCCTGGAAATCCGTCGCGAAAGCTACAGAGGTTCGAATCCTCTATCCCGCCATCAGGGGCCTCTTTCGGGAGTCCCGCTCCAGCCCGCTCGATCTGGCTGGCTGTTTCACACGCGTGTCACGGAGATCGACAGGGTACCCCGGGGCGGGCGGGCGATGCCTAGGCTGCAAGCCATGATGCTCGATACCTCGCCAGAGCAGTTGGTGGCAGTGCTCGTCAGTTGGGCGATCGGACTTGCGATCCTCTATCTGGTGATCCGGCTGGCCGTGCGTCACGCCATCGCGGATGCGGACAGGCGCAGGGCCGAGACTCGTCGTTGAGCCAGAGCGAGTCAGGGCCTTCGCCGTCTCCGGGCTCCCGTCGCCTCCGGTCGCCCCTACTGTCGGCCCATCGGTCACGTGAAGGCACGGCAGGGCGGCGTGTCGTCTCAGTCCGACTCGGGGGCGAAGGGGTGGTTGCGCGGCTCCCGCAGCTCCCACTCCGCCGGACAGAGGTAGGTCCAGGCCGCCGCTGTCACCGAGAACAAGTTAGGTAGGGCGTCGCCCCAGCTCGGCGAGCGGTCGCCGACGTGCCGGAGGTGGCGGTCGAAGACCGCCGAGTGGCGGTACTCCCGGTCGTGTCGCCACAGGGCGTACGGCTGTTCACGCATCCAGTCGCATGCCGCGTCACCCTCGGCGATCAGATCCGCGGCCGGCGGCAGCACCTGTAGCGGCTGGCTGCTCTGCGGATCGCCGTACTGCTTGAGGTACGCCAGGTAGCCGGCCTCGTCCCGAGGATGGGTGACATGAACCCCGACCACGGCGACCGGTACGGCGAGTACGCCGGCCACGGCGAGGCTCAGCGTGACCCACTGGCGCTTCTTCATGCGGCGAGGTTAGATCGACGGTTGCCGCTCCGCTGACCTGTGGCACCGTCAGGAGGCCCAGCGGATCACCGTGAAGGTGCGAACGGTGGAGCGCGCCGTTCTGTCGTGGAACGTACAGAAGCGCGACACCCGGCGGTGACAGGGCCCCGAACCGCGGAAACGCCAGCCCGGGGGTCTCGTCGTAGCCGGACCGGAAGCGCCCCGACGAAGCCGACGGGGCACCTCCGCCCCACGTGCCTGCTGGCGCATCGACATGTTTTAGGTATCGTGGTCGATGTTCCAGAGTGCGACCGGACGTGGGCGACCTCAGGTGGGTCGCGGGCGGAGACGGCTACACGTCGCGGAGTGGATTGTGGAGAAGGTCGTATTGCGCGCCGTGCGGTGTGGGCGGCGGAGCGGTACGCCCGTGATCAGGCCCGGCTGTGGCGACGGTGATGGTCCGAACGGCGGGACATGGCCGACGGCCGGTGCGACCGTGTCCGCACGGCTTTCCTGCGTACCTGCCTTGTGGCACGATCGTGGGATCTCCACCCCCCTCGTGCACCGCCCCGCCCCCGGACAGGAGCGCACATGTCTGCTCGAAGGTTGGGCCGACGGATCGGCTCGCTGCTCGTTGTTGCCACCCTGGCCGCGCTTCCCTTCATCGGCCTTCCCGCTGACAGCCAGCAGCAGGATTTCGAGTGGCACATGCCGGCCGTCACCCAGTTGAGCGTGCGGTAGGCGCTCTGCCCCCTGGGAAGGGTGACCGGCCGGTCGCCCGCTGATCGGAGGAGGCGGGGTGTCGGAACGCCGGTCCCGGTTGAGCCGCCGGACCGAGAACGCTTGGCTGGTCACAGGCCTGCTGGCCATGCTCGCGGTCGTGTGCACGACGGTGTTGGCCGTCGTCGCCCGTCCCGCGCTCGACGAGTGGCCGCTCACCCTGGTCATGGTGCCGGTGATGGTGGCTGCCGCGCTTCCGGCGATCAACGTCGTGGTACGCCGGCAGGCGCTCGGCCTGACCCTGACCGAGATCCCGTTGGTCGTGGCGTTCTACCTGCTGCCACCCCTGTCCGTGGTGCTGGCGTACACGCTGGCCGCGCTGGTCGCGCAGATGCGCCGGAGCCTTGCCCCGGTCAAGTTCTGGTTCAACGTGTTCCGTGCGGCGGCGGCCACGTCCCTCGCCAGCCTGGTGCTCATGGCTATTCCGGACCTGGAGGGAATCGGGCCGGACGTCTGGGCCGCACTTTTCCTGGCCACCAGTGTGCACACCCTGGTGACGCTCGCCGCCGTCATCGCCGTGATCTCCATGGTTCAGGGCTGGCAGGCGGGCTGGGAGGTGGCCCGGACCTCACCGCCGGCCCTGCTCACCGCGACAGTGAACGTGGCGGTCGGTCTCCTGATCCTCATCACCGTCGAGGCGACCACGTGGGGTGTCCTGCTCTTCGTGGTCTTTGGCGCCGGGCTCGTCTGGGTGTACCGCTCGTACACCCAGTTCCTCCGGCAGCACCGCACCCTCAACGACATGTACGGGCTGACCCGCGCGATGACCGAGAGCGGCCAGGACGGGACGCTGGTGGACGCCCTGCTCGGCCGGGTGCGGGCTCTCATGCAGGCGGAGTACGCGACGCTCTGGATGCCGGCTCAGGGGCGTTACCCGGAGGTGCTCCTCACCGCTAGCGACGACGGTCGCGGCCTACTCGACGTGGCGATGACACCGGCGGCCCTGCGGGAGTGCGTGCGCCGTGAGTCGCGGGCGGTGACCGCGGGCGCGCGATTCACTGTGGACGACGAGACCCGTACGGCTCTGCGGGACCAGCCGGTCAAGGACGTCATCGTCCTCCCGCTGCGCTCAGGCCAGGCGGTGATCGGCACGCTGGAGGTGGTCAACCGCCTCGGCGACACCAATCACTTCACGCCCGAGGACGTGCCGATCTTCGAGACCGTCGCCGCGCACGCGGCGGTGGCGCTGGAGAACTCCCGGCTGGTCGACCGGCTGCGGCACGACGCCTACCACGACGCGCTGACCAAGCTGCCCAACCGTCGGCGGATCACCGCGGCGCTGGACGAGGCGGTGAAGATCCGGGCGCCCGGTGAGGTCGTGGCGCTGCTGCTGTTCGACGTCGACCGGCTCCGCGAGGTCAACGAGTCCCTCGGGCACTCGGCGGGTGACAAGGTCCTCGTGGAGGTCGCGGAGCGGCTGCGCTCGCACTCGCCGTCGTCGGCACTGGTCGGGCGGGCCGGCGGTGACGAGTTCCTGGTGACGCTGCGGTTGGAGAGTGCCGACGCGGCCCTGGAACTGGCCGCCGAGCTGCGGGAGCAGATCCGCGACGAGATGGTCTTCGACGCGCTCACCCTGGACGTCGACACGGCGGTGGGCGTGGCCGTGTACCCGGATCACGGCAGTGACGCCGCCCTCCTGCTGCAACGGGTGGACCTGGCGGCCACGGCCGCCAAGTCGGTGCCGGGCAGCGTCCAGTTGTTCAACGCGGCACTGGAGTCCCGGTCGATGCGCCGACTCGGTCTGGCCGGTGACCTGCGGCGCGCGCTCGACGACGGCAGCCTGGAGGTCTACTTCCAGCCGAAGATGACCCTCCGGGACCGCCGGCTGGTCGGCGTGGAGTGCCTGGCCCGGTGGGAGGACCCGACGCACGGCACGGTCGCGCCCGAGGACTTCGTCGCGGTGGCGGAGCACACCGGCCAGCTCGGCCGGCTCACCGAGTTCGTGCTGCGGGAGGGGCTGCGGCGCAGCCGGGACTGGACGCACGGCGGCCAGCCGCTCGCCGTCGCGGTCAACCTCTCCGCGCGTACGCTCACCGACCAGCACTTCCCGGCCCGGGTCCAGGAGCTGCTGGACGAGTACGGGGTACCGCCGCAGTGGCTGACGCTGGAGATCAAGGAGGCCGGGGTGCTGGACGGCACCGACCGGCCGATCCCGACCCTGCGCCGGTTGCGCGACCTCGGCGTACGGCTCTCCGTGGACGACTTTGGCACCGGCGACTCGTCGCTGGCGCACCTGCGCCGACTGCCCGTGCACGAGGTGAAGGTCGACCGGTCCTTCGTGCAGGGCATGGCGACGGACCCGGGGGATCTGGCGATCGTGAACGCGGTGGTCACCCTCTCCCAGCAGTTCGGGCTGGCGGTGGTCGCCGAGGGCGTGGAGAGCGAGCTCACCCTGGAACTGCTCCAGGACATCGGGTGCGAGATCGGGCAAGGATTCCTGTTCAGCCGGCCGCTGCCGTACGAGCGCCTGGAAGCCTGGTTTGGTGCGCAGGTGGATCCGGAGACGATCTCCGACACCGAGCTCCCGCGGCTGCGTGCCGTGCTCTGATCCACCGCCTGGCCTGGGAAAACGCCACCGAGGGGGATCCGATTTCACCTCCGGCAGGAGGCCGTGTACTCTTACCTCTGCGCGAACACGGAGTGATCGCGCAGGCCCCCTTAGCTCAGTCGGCAGAGCGTCTCCATGGTAAGGAGAAGGTCTACGGTTCGATTCCGTAAGGGGGCTCAGAGGGTCCGGCTGGGCCCACCACGGCGGTGTAGCTCAGATGGTAGAGCAAGCGGCTCATAATCGCTGTGTCGCCGGTTCAAGTCCGGCCACCGCTACTCTCGTCCTCCGGGCCATGTCCCGGTGGTCGGTGGGATGGGCGCCACAGGCGCCCACTTTGCATGTTCGCGTAACCAGCGCGTACGCTGGTGCGCCGTAGTTCTTACCCGTAGCGAGGAAGGCACTCCGCCGTGGCGAAGGCGACCGATGTCCGGCCGAAGATCACTCTGGCGTGTGTGGAGTGCAAGGAGCGCAACTACATCACGCGTAAGAACCGTCGTAACGACCCGGACCGCATCGAGCTGAAGAAGTTCTGCCCCCGGGACGGTAAGCACACGGTCCACCGCGAGACCCGCTGACCTGCGGCCGGCATCGCCGGCCCGCCCCGCGACACCGTCGACCGCCGATCTGTCTCCACCGGCGCGGCCCTGAGCCGCCGCTGGTCGGGCAGATCGGCGGTCGTGTTTTCCGTGTAGGTTCGGCGGCATGTCCCTGGACCCGTCCTACGTCGGCCGGACCTATCCGCCGACCGCCCCCTACCAGGTGGGCCGTGAAAAGATCCGCGAGTTCGCGACGGCGATCGGCGCCACCGAGCCGGCCCACCACGACCCGGAGGCCGCCCGCGCCCTGGGCCACCCCGACGTGGTCGCCCCGCCGACCTTCCCGTTCGTGGTCACCATGGCCGCCACCCGCCAGATCGTCGAGGATCCGGACCTGGGCGTGGACTACAGCCGCGTCGTCCACGGCGACCAGCGTTTCGCGTACACCCGGCCGGTCGTCGCCGGTGACGAGCTGGTGTGCGTCAACGCCATCGAGGACGTCACCACCCGCGGTGGGCACGGCTTCCTGACCACCCGGACCGAGATCACCACGACCGCCGGCGAGCCGGTGGTCACCGTCTGGTCCAAGCTCGTCGTACGCGGGGAGGGCTGAGATGGAGCTGCCGAAGAGGACGTACCGGGTGACGCGTGCGGACCTGGTCCGGTACGCGGGAGCCTCGGGGGACTTCAACCCGATCCACTGGAGCGACCGCACCGCCACGAAGGTGGGTCTGCCCGGGGTGATCGCCCACGGCATGTTCACCATGGCGCTGGTCGGCCGGGCGGTGACCGAGTGGGCCGGGTCGCCCGACGCGGTCGTCGACTACTCGGTGCGGTTCAGTCGGCCGGTGGTCGTCCCGGACGACGACGAGGGCACCGAGATCGAGGTCGCCGCGGTGGTCCGGGAGGTCACCGAGGACGGTCTGACCAGGCTGGACATCACCGCGACCTGCCTGGGGGAGAAGGTGCTGTCGCAGGCCCGGGCGACGGTGCGTACCCGCAGCTGACGGGGTTCTCGACCCGCCAGGGGTAGACCGGTTGGGAAAGTCGTGGCACTACCCGTACACTGGTCCGCCGTGGGGCAAGTGACCCCTGCGCTGCCGTTCGCGGCGGTGTGGGGTGCGCGTTGCCGCACAGGGGTGTAGCTCAATTGGCAGAGCAGCGGTCTCCAAAACCGCAGGCTGCAGGTTCAAGTCCTGTCACCCCTGCGCCTCAGGCCTGACCGTTCCCGTGGGTCGCGCCGCCGTCCGGCGGCGTCCGGCCCGTGGTGGTGGCATCAGCAGGGTGGTTCCGAGGCGATCGGGGCCCTCCGGCTGGTCCGCCGGCCGCGGCCCGTCCCGGGACGGTTGGTCCGGCCGGCGTGACCAAGCGCCGCGCACGCCCACCGCGTGCGACACGACATCCCGCGACGGAGGGCGAAGTGGCCGACAACAAGCGGCGCGGCGAGGACGCCGACGACGAGCGTTTCGACGACGAGGTCGTCGACGACGCCTCCGGCGACGACGCCGCCGACGCGGACGAGCCGGTCTCCCGGGGCGGCACCGCGACCAGGTCGCGCGCCCGGGCCGAGTCCGCCGACCGACCGAAGACCCGAGCGGAAACGGGCCGGGTGGGGGTGTTCGCGCGCATCGCCCGATTCATCCGCGAGGTCGTCGCCGAACTGCGTAAGGTCATCTGGCCGACCCGCAAGGAGCTGCTGACCTACACCGCCGTGGTGGTCGCATTCGTTACGGTGGTTACCGCCCTCGTCGTCGGATTCGACTACGTGTTCGCGAAGGGCGTTCTGTGGGTCTTCGGCGACCCCAGCTGACCGGCCAACTGTGCCGATAGTGACGGAAGTGAGCGAGCGTGCCTGAGTACGACGAGACCGCCGGAACCGCGGACGAGCAGTCCACGGTCGCGACGGCGGCTGGTGACGAGTCGGTCGAGGCCGCCAGCGAGCCGGAATTCCCGACCACCGAGCCGGCGCCCGAGGAGGACTACGACCCGGTCGCCGAGCTGCGGCAGAAGCTGCGCTACGCCCCGGGCGACTGGTACGTGGTGCACTCGTACGCCGGCTACGAGAACAAGGTCAAGACCAACCTCGAGACCCGGATCACGTCCCTCGACATGGAGGACTACATCTACCAGGTCGAGGTGCCGACCCGGGAAGAGGTCGAGGTCAAGAACGGCAAGCGGTCGCAGGTCCAGGCGAAGGTCTTCCCGGGCTACATCCTGGTCCGGATGGAGCTGACCGCCGAGTCCTACTCGTGCGTGCGCAACACGCCGGGCGTGACCGGCTTCGTCGGCGCGACGGACCGGGCGGACCGCCCGGCGCCGCTGAGCCTCGACGAGGTGCTGAAGTGGCTGGCGCCGGCCGTCGAGACCGAGCAGAAGAAGGCCAAGCCCGAGGTCCGGGTCCTCGACTTCGAGGTCGGCGACTCGGTCACCGTGACCGACGGTGCCTTCGCGTCGCTGCCGGCGACGATCAGTGAGATCAACGCCGACCAGCAGAAGCTCAAGGTCCTGGTGTCCATCTTCGGCCGGGAGACGCCGGTCGAGCTGAACTTCAACCAGGTCGCGAAGATCTGATCCTCCGGCACGCCGGCGGTGGGCCGTGGCCCGCCGCCGGCGTCTCCGTTCCGTCGCCGTCGGATCTCGACGGACCTCGACGAACGGGGTGGCGCGCGACTGCGCTACCCTAGAACGTCGCCGCTCGTACCGCGCTGACCGTGCGCGCCCGCGGCCGGCACCTATCCCAGTTCCAAGCCCCAGGAAGTGACATGCCTCCGAAGAAGAAGCTCGTCAAGACGTTCACGCTTCAGCTGAAGGCGGGCCAGGCCACGCCGGCGCCGCCGGTCGGCCCCGCGCTCGGTCAGCACGGCGTGAACATCATGGAGTTCTGCAAGACGTACAACGCGCAGACCGAGTCCCAGCGGGGCGACATCGTCCCCGCCGAGATCAGCGTGTACGAGGACCGGTCCTTCACCTTCGTGCTGAAGACCCCGCCCGCCGCCCGGCTGCTGCTCAAGGCCGCCGGTGTGGACAAGGGCTCGGGCGTCCCGCAGAAGGACAAGGTCGGCTCCGTGTCGCAGGCTCAGGTGCGTGAGATCGCCGAGAAGAAGATGGTCGACCTCAACGCCAACGACATCGACCAGGCTGCGAAGATCATCGCCGGCACCGCCCGGTCGATGGGCATCGTCGTCAACGACTGACGTCGGTCAGCACTCACCCGATCAGTTCGTGGGAGGGCGCGCGGTCGCCGCGGCCCGCCAGAGACCACAGGAGTAAGCAGAAATGCAGCGCAGCAAGAGCTACCGCAAGGCCGCCGACGTCATCGACCGGTCCAAGCTCTACACCCCCGCCGAGGCCGTGAAGCTGGCCAAGGAGACCACCAACGTCAAGTTCGACGCCACGGTCGAGGTCGCGATGCGCCTCGGCGTCGACCCCCGCAAGGCGGACCAGATGGTCCGCGGCACGGTCAACCTGCCGCACGGCACCGGTAAGACCGCCCGCGTGATCGTCTTCGCCGCCGGCGCGAAGGCCGAGGAGGCCGTCGCCGCCGGTGCGGACGAGGTGGGCACCGACGAGCTGGTCGCCCGGATCCAGGGCGGTTGGCTGGACTTCGACGCGGCGATCGCCACGCCCGACCAGATGGCCAAGATCGGCCGGATCGCGCGGATCCTGGGCCCGCGCGGTCTCATGCCGAACCCGAAGACCGGCACGGTGACCATGGACGTCACCAAGGCCGTCTCGGACATCAAGGGCGGCAAGATCACCTTCCGGGTGGACAAGCACTCCAACCTGCACCTGATCATCGGCAAGGCCTCGTTCTCGGAGACCCAGCTGGTGGACAACTACGCGGCGGTCCTCGACGAGGTCCTGCGGGCCAAGCCGTCCGCCGCCAAGGGCAAGTACCTGAAGAAGGTCGTCCTCACCACCACCATGGGCCCGGGTGTCCCGGTCGACCCGAACGTGGTGAAGAACCTGCAGGAGGGCTCGGCCGAGGCCTGAGCCGCAACTCCCCGCGACGGGGCCCCGCCACGACCGTGGCGGGGCCCCGTCCGTCTGTCCGCTGTGGCAGGCTCCGGGCATGCGGCTGGAGGACGTCTGGTTCCGGTACCGGCGGCGAGGTCCCTGGGTGCTGCGGGGCGTGCGGGTACGGGTCGAGCCGGGTGCGGTGGTCGTCGTGGCCGGCGGGAACGGAGTCGGCAAGTCGACCCTGCTCCAGCTCGCGGCCGGGGTGCTGCGGCCGGTCCGGGGCCGGGTGGTCGACCGGTCCCGGTCGGTGGGGTGGGTGCCGGAGCGCTTCCCGGCCGACCAGCCCTTCACCGTGGAGCGTTACCTGACCGGGATGGGCCGGATCGCCGGGCTGTCCCGTGCCGAGACGGACGGGGCGGTGCGACGGTGGACGGCCCGGCTCGGGCTCACCCCCTTCCGCGCGGTCCGGCTGCCCGAGTTGTCCAAGGGAACGGCGCAGAAGGTGGGTCTGGCCCAGGCCATGCTCGGTGACCCGGGCCTGCTGGTGCTGGACGAGCCGTGGGAGGGGCTGGACGCCGCGGCGCGGGACCTGGTTCCGGAGCTGGTCGACGAGGTGCTCACCACCGGCGGGTCGGTCCTGGTCAGCGACCATCGCGGCGAGACGGCCCGGCTGCCCGGCGCCCGCCGGTGGGCGGTCGCCGACGGCGCGGTCGTCGAGGAGGAGCCGGCCGGGGGCGAGGCCCTCGCGGTGGTCGAGCTGGCGGTGCCGGCCGCGCGCGTGGCCGGCACCGTGGCCCGGTTGCGCGCCGACGGCCACCACGTCCTGCGGGTACGCCCCGACGCCGCGCCCGCCACCACCGATCCGGTCTCCGGTACGCCCGGCACCGCCGGCCCGCCTCGGGAGGAGGTTCGTTGACCGCGCTGGTACGGCTGCGGCTGGCGGCCTTCCTGCGTACCGGCAGGGCGCTGGCGCCGGTGCTCGCCGGCCTGGTGGCCCTGGGCATCCTCTACGGCGGCGGCCGGGCCCAGCCGGCGGAGGCGTACGGCGTCTCCGCGGTGGTGCTCTTCCCGGTGCTGGCGTGGCAGACCAAGATCCTGCTGGACGTGGAGCCGGACGGGCAGCGACGCCTGGCCCGGGTCCTGGTCGGGCCCGCCCGCGAGTACGCGGCGGGCCTGCTCGCGGCCGCCCTGGCCGCGCTGGTGACGGTCGCGGTGGCGATGGTCTTCCCGTGGCTGGTCGGCGGGGTGACCGGGCCGGTCGACCCGGGGGACCGGTCGGTGCCGGCCGGGATCGCGATCGGGGTCTGGGCGCACCTGCTGGCACTGCCCGCGGCGGTCGCGCTGGGCGCCCTGGCGAGCCGGGTCTCGACCGGGAGCGCCGGGTACGGCGTCGCGGTACTCACCGTCGGCGGTGTCGGGGCGGTCGTCCTGGGGATGCGTGACTCGGTGGCGCCGTGGCTCGTGCCACCGGTGATGGCGACCGCCCGGGCGGCTGCCGGCGACCTCTCCGGTCGGGCGGTGGTGCTGCTGACCGCCTGGACGGTCGCGTGGTGCGCGGTGGCGGGTGCCGCCTACCTGTGGCACCGCCGCTTCCGGCCCTGAGACGGTCCCAGCAGGCAGGTGACGCGGGGCACGCGGGGGGCGATTTGGTGGTCACCGTAGGTGTCGCGTAACCTTGGCCGCGAAGTTCCACCCAGAGACCGCTGGTCACCGTGCTCCGGCACGGTCGAAGGTTCCGCAACGACGGGCGACCCGCGCAGGGCGGCAAGCGAAACTCGGCTGTGAACATGGTCCGCCGACCGTGTGCGCGTGCCGGCCCTCGCCCCGTGCGCCCTGCGCCGGGGCTTTTCTCGTTGACGCGATGGCCTCCGTCCCCGTCGTCAGCCTCCCGGCTGACGATGGTGACCAGCTTCCGAGCAACGAGAGGAGGGACATGGCGGACAAGCCGATCCGGGCCGACAAGGCCACGGCCGTCGCTGAGCTGACCGAGAGCTTCCGCAACGCGGGCGCTGCGGTGCTGACCGAATACCGTGGTCTGACGGTTTCCCAGCTCACCCAGCTGCGGCGCTCGCTCGGCAAGGAGACCACCTACACGGTCGCGAAGAACACGTTGGCAAAGCGTGCTGCGACCGATGCGGGCATCTCCGGCCTCGACGAGCTGTTCACCGGTCCTACCGCGCTGACTTTCGTTTCGGGCGACGTCGTCGAGGCGGCGAAGGGCCTTCGCGACTTCGCGAAGGCCAACCCGAAGCTCGTCATCAAGGGCGGCGTCTTCGAGGGCAAGGCCATTACCGCGGCCGAGGTCACGAAGCTCGCCGACCTGGAGTCCCGTGAGGTGCTGCTGGCCAAGCTGGCCGGCGCGATGAAGGGCAACCTGAGCAAGGCCGCGGCCCTGTTCCAGGCTCCGCTCTCCAAGACCGCCCGTCTGGCGGCCGCACTGCAGGACAAGCGCGAGAAGGAGGGCGCCGAGGCGGCCTGAGGCCTCCCGGCGCACCCAGTTCAGTCTTAGTGATCCCCGTAGGAAAGGACGCCAGACATGGCGAAGCTCAGCACCGACGAGCTGCTCGACGCGTTCAAGGAGATGACGCTGATCGAGCTCTCCGAGTTCGTGAAGCAGTTCGAGGAGACCTTCGAGGTCACCGCCGCGGCCCCGGCCGCGATGATGATGGCCGGCCCGGCCGGCGGCGGCGCCGCTGCCGAGCCGGAGGCGGAGAAGGACGAGTTCGACGTCGTCCTCGAGGCCGACGGTGGCAAGAAGATCCAGGTCATCAAGGTCGTGCGTGAGCTGACCGGCCTGGGCCTCAAGGAGGCCAAGGACGCGGTCGAGTCCGCGCCGAAGGCGATCCTGGAGAAGGTCAACAAGGAGACCGCCGAGAAGGCCAAGGCCAAGCTCGAGGGTGAGGGCGCCAAGGTCACCCTCAAGTGACCTGAGCTCCATCCAGGCGCGCGTCCCGCTCCACGTGAGCCGGGGCACACACCGCGTCACGGTGGGCGGCGATCCGGGAACGGATCGCCGCCCACCGGCGTTGGTGGGTCCGGCGGCAGTGCACGTGAGCAGGGCGGTCGGCGCGCGGCTCGGCGCGGTGCCGGCGCGGCCGGCGGTAGCCCGTCGGTGGGAAAGACCCGGCGACCCGGGGCCGGCCCTTGACGCGGCCCCGGCCCGGCAGGCACGCTGACACCAGCAAGACCTTCCGCGCTTGCAACGGCCACCACTTGGGTAAAGCAGCGAGACCCTCGCCGCCGCACCCGGGCGGTCCGCAGGAACGTGGCGTTCTGAGCGGCCCGGTGAGACCCCGTTCGAGGGGTCCCGAGGCACGTTCCGCGACGAACTGCGGGGTGGGCTGGACAGCGGTTAGCCTCTCGGCTACACTGCTAGTTTGCGCTGCCTTCCGACTTGACCCCTGCTCGGAAATGTCCGTTTGCGGATATTTCTGGTGGGGTCATTGGAGTGCACGCGTACCAGCCGTTCTGCAGCACCGGTCCTCGGAAGGACGCATCTTGGCAGCTTCCCGCCCTGCGAAGACCAGTCGTACGTCGAGCGCTTTCGCTCCCCGCCGAGTTTCTTTCGGCAGGATCACCGAACACCTCGAGGTCCCCAACCTCCTCGCCATTCAGAACGAGTCCTTCGACTGGCTCGTCGGCAACGAGGCTTGGCAGGGCCGGTCGGCGGACGACCCGCACGCACGCTCGGGTCTCGCGGAGATCCTCGAAGAGATCAGTCCCATTGAGGACTTCTCCGGCACCATGTCGCTCTCCTTCTCGGCTCCGCGCTTCGACGAGGTCAAGGCCTCGATCGAGGAGTGCAAGGAGAAGGACCTGACCTACTGCGCCCCGCTGTTCGTGACCGCGGAGTTCACCAACAACACCACCGGCGAGATCAAGAGCCAGACGGTGTTCATGGGTGACTTCCCGATGATGACGCCGAAGGGCACCTTCATCATCAACGGCACCGAGCGCGTCGTGGTCAGCCAGCTCGTCCGGTCCCCGGGCGTCTACTTCGACAAGCAGCCGGACAAGACCTCCGACCGCGACCTCTCCAGTGTCAAGGTCATCCCGAGCCGGGGTGCCTGGCTGGAGTTCGACATCGACAAGCGCGACACGGTCGGCGTTCGCATCGACCGCAAGCGTCGGCAGGCCGTCACGGTCCTGCTCAAGGCCATCGGATGGTCGGCCGAGCAGATCCGCGAGAAGTTCGGCTGGTCCGAGCTGATGATGACCACGCTCGAGAAGGACCACATCGCCGGCCAGGACGAGGCGCTGCTCGACATCTACCGGAAGCTCCGCCCTGGCGAGCCGCCGACCCGCGAGAACGCCCAGACCCTGCTCGACAACCTCTTCTTCAACCCGAAGCGGTACGACGTCGCCAAGGTCGGTCGATACAAGTTCAACAAGAAGCTCGAAGTGAACGTGCCGATCACCACCGGCACGCTCACCGAGGACGACGTCGTCGCGACCGTGGAGTACCTGTGCCGGCTGCACGCCGGTGAGGACGGCTACGAGGCCGACGACATCGACCACTTCGGCAACCGTCGTCTGCGTACCGTGGGCGAGCTGATCCAGAACCAGGTCCGGGTCGGTCTGTCCCGGATGGAGCGCGTCGTCCGTGAGCGGATGACGACTCAGGACGTCGAGGCGATCACGCCGCAGACCCTGATCAACATCCGTCCCGTGGTGGCGGCGATCAAGGAGTTCTTCGGTACGTCGCAGCTGTCCCAGTTCATGGACCAGACCAACCCGCTGGCGGGTCTGACCCACCGGCGCCGGCTGAGCGCGCTCGGCCCGGGTGGTCTGTCCCGGGAGCGGGCCGGCTTCGAGGTTCGCGACGTGCACCCGTCCCACTACGGCCGGATGTGCCCGATCGAGACGCCGGAAGGCCCGAACATCGGCCTGATCGGCGCCCTGTCCACCTTCGCCCGGGTCAACCCGTTCGGCTTCATCGAGACGCCGTACCGGAAGGTCATCGAGGGTCGGGTCACCGACCAGATCGACTACCTGACCGCGGACGAGGAGGACCGGTTCGTCAAGGCGCAGGCCAACGCTCCGCTGAAGGCGGACGGCACCTTCGCCGAGGACCGGGTCCTGTGCCGCCGTAAGGGCGGCGAGACCGAGGACGTGGTTCCCAGCGCCGTCGACTACATGGACGTCTCGCCGCGGCAGATGACCTCGGTTGCGACCGCGATGATCCCGTTCCTCGAGCACGACGACGCCAACCGGGCGCTGATGGGCGCGAACATGCAGCGCCAGGCGGTGCCGCTGGTCAAGGCCGAGGCTCCGCTGGTCGGTACGGGCATGGAGTACCGCGCGGCCGTCGACGCCGGTGACGTGGTGGTCGCCGAGGTCGGTGGCGTCATCGAGGACCTCTGCGCCGACTACATCACCATCCACCAGGACGACGGCCACCGCCGGACGTACCTGCTGCACAAGTTCCGCCGCTCCAACGCCGGCTCCTGCGTCAACCAGAAGCCGGTCGTCTTCGAGGGCGACCGCGTCGAGGCCGGTCAGGTCATCGCCGACGGTCCGTGCACCGACGAGGGCGAGATGGCGCTCGGGCGCAACCTGCTCGTGGCGTTCATGTGCTGGGAGGGCCACAACTACGAGGACGCGATCATCCTGTCGCAGCGCCTCGTGCAGCAGGACGTGCTCACCTCGATCCACATCGAGGAGCACGAGGTCGACGCGCGGGACACCAAGCTCGGCCCGGAGGAGATCACCCGCGACATCCCGAACGTCAGCGAGGAAATGCTCGCCGACCTCGACGAGCGCGGCATCATCCGGATCGGCGCCGAGGTCGTCCCCGGCGACATCCTGGTCGGCAAGGTCACGCCGAAGGGCGAGACCGAGCTGACCCCGGAGGAGCGGCTGCTCCGCGCGATCTTCGGTGAGAAGGCGCGTGAGGTCCGGGACACCTCGCTGAAGGTGCCGCACGGCGAGACCGGCACGGTCATCGGCGTGCGTACCTTCTCCCGCGAGGACGGCGACGAGCTGCCCCCGGGCGTCAACGAGCTGGTCCGGGTCTACGTCGCCCAGAAGCGCAAGATCCAGGACGGTGACAAGCTCGCGGGCCGGCACGGCAACAAGGGCGTCATCTCCAAGATCCTGCCGGTCGAGGACATGCCGTTCCTGGAGGACGGCACCCCGGTCGACATCGTGCTGAACCCGCTGGGTGTGCCGTCCCGGATGAACATCGGCCAGGTCCTGGAGACCCACCTCGGGTGGGTGGCCAAGACCGGCTGGAGCGTCCAGGGCGACGACGCCGACTGGAAGAAGGCGCTGCGCTCGATCGACGCCCACGAGTCCGAGGGGGACACCAACGTGGCCACCCCGGTCTTCGACGGTGCCCGGGAGGAGGAGATCTCCGGTCTGCTCTCGTCGACCCTGCCCAACCGGGACGGCAAGCAGCTGATCGGCTCCTCCGGCAAGGCGCAGCTGTTCGACGGTCGCTCCGGCGAGCCGCTGCCGGACCCGATCGCCGTCGGCTACATCTACATCCTCAAGCTCAACCACCTGGTCGACGACAAGATCCACGCCCGGTCGACCGGCCCGTACTCGATGATCACGCAGCAGCCGCTGGGTGGTAAGGCGCAGTTCGGTGGCCAGCGCTTCGGTGAGATGGAGTGCTGGGCGATGCAGGCGTACGGCGCCGCCTACGCCCTGCAGGAACTGCTGACCATCAAGTCGGACGACGTCCTCGGCCGGGTCAAGGTCTACGAGGCCATCGTCAAGGGCGAGAACATCCCCGAGCCGGGCATCCCGGAGTCGTTCAAGGTGCTGCTCAAGGAGCTGCAGTCGCTGTGCCTCAACGTCGAGGTGCTGTCCAGCGACGGTGTGGCCCTGGAGATGCGCGAGACCGACGACGAGGTCTTCCGGGCGGCGGAGGAGCTGGGCATCGACCTGTCCCGGCGCGAGCCGAGCTCGGTCGAAGAGGTCTGAGGTGAGCGGTCGGGAGCCGGCTCGCCGGCTCCCGACCCCACCCACTAGCTAGCAGTACAGACGACGACATAGGGGACATAGTGCTCGACGTCAACTTCTTCGACGAGCTGCGCATCGGCCTCGCCACCGCCGACGACATCCGTCAGTGGTCGCACGGTGAGGTCAAGAAGCCCGAGACGATCAACTACCGCACGCTCAAGCCGGAAAAGGACGGACTCTTCTGCGAGAAGATCTTCGGTCCGCAGCGGGACTGGGAGTGCTACTGCGGTAAGTACAAGCGGGTCCGCTTCAAGGGCATCATCTGCGAGCGCTGCGGCGTCGAGGTGACCCGGTCGAAGGTCCGTCGTGAGCGGATGGGGCACATCGAGCTCGCCGCTCCGGTGACCCACATCTGGTACTTCAAGGGCGTGCCGAGCCGGCTGGGCTACCTGCTGGACCTCGCCCCCAAGGACCTCGAAAAGATCATCTACTTCGCCTCGTACGTCGTGACGAGCGTGGACGCCGAGTCGCGTCACCGTGACCTCTCGACCATCGAGAACGAGATCCTGGCCGAGAAGCGGCAGTCGGAGAACAGCCGCGACTCGGAGATCGAGAAGCGGGCCGCCAAGCTCGAGGCCGACCTGGCCGAGCTGGAGGCCGAGGGCGCGAAGGCGGACGTCCGGCGCAAGGTCAAGGAGGGCGGAGAGCGCGAGATGCGCCAGATCCGCGACCGGGCCCAGCGCGAAATCGACCGCCTGGACGAGGTGCTGGACACCTTCCGCAAGCTGGATTCGAAGCAGCTGGTCACCGACGAGCTGCTCTACCGCGAGCTGCGGGACCGGTTCGGCGAGTACTTCACCGGTGGCATGGGCGCCGAGGCCATCAAGGCGCTGGTCCAGAACATGGACCTCGACGCCGAGGCCGAGAGCCTGCGGGAGACCATCCGCACCGGTAAGGGTCAGCGGAAGATCCGGGCGCTCAAGCGGCTCAAGGTCGTCGCGGCGTTCCTGAACACCCGGAACTCGCCGCTCGGCATGGTGCTCGACTGCGTGCCGGTCATCCCGCCGGACCTGCGTCCGATGGTGCAGCTGGACGGTGGCCGCTTCGCGACCTCCGACCTGAACGACCTGTACCGCCGCGTGATCAACCGGAACAACCGCCTCAAGCGGCTGATCGACCTCGGCGCGCCCGAGATCATCGTCAACAACGAGAAGCGGATGCTCCAGGAGGCCGTCGACGCGCTGTTCGACAACGGCCGTCGTGGCCGGCCGGTCACCGGGCCGGGCAACCGCCCGCTCAAGTCGCTGTCCGACATGCTCAAGGGCAAGCAGGGCCGGTTCCGGCAGAACCTGCTGGGCAAGCGCGTGGACTACTCCGGTCGTTCGGTCATCGTCGTCGGCCCGAAGCTGAAGCTGCACCAGTGCGGCCTGCCGAAGCAGATGGCGCTGGAGCTGTTCAAGCCCTTCGTCATGAAGCGGCTGGTCGACCTCAACCACGCACAGAACATCAAGTCCGCCAAGCGGATGGTCGAGCGGCAGCGGCCGGTCGTCTGGGATGTGCTGGAAGAGGTCATCGGCGAGCACCCGGTGCTGCTCAACCGGGCACCGACCCTGCACCGTCTGGGCATCCAGGCCTTCGAGCCGCAGCTGGTCGAGGGCAAGGCGATCCAGATCCACCCGCTGGTCTGCACCGCGTTCAACGCCGACTTCGACGGTGACCAGATGGCGGTGCACGTGCCGCTGTCCGCCGAGGCCCAGGCCGAGGCGCGGATCCTGATGCTCTCGTCGAACAACATCCTCAAGCCGGCCGACGGCAAGCCGGTGACCATGCCCACCCAGGACATGATCATCGGTCTCTACCACCTCACCCACCTCACCGCGGGTGAGCGGGGCGAGGGTCGGGCGTTCAGCTCCGACGCCGAGGCGCGGATGGCGTTCGACAACGGCGAACTGCACCTGCAGGCTCCGGTCCGGATCCGGTTGCGCGGCGTCGTCGGCGTCGACAACGGGGCGGGCGCCGAGCCGTGGACCGCGCCGGAGGGCTGGGTCGAGGGTGACCCGCTGACGGTGGAGACCACGCTGGGCCGGGTCCTGTTCAACGAGACCCTGCCGCAGGGCTACCGGTTCGTGAACTACGAGATCCGCAAGGGCCAGCTCTCCGCGATCGTCAACGACCTCGCCGAGCGCTTCCCGAAGGTGGCCCTCGCGGCCACCCTGGACGGGCTCAAGGAGGCCGGCTTCCACTGGGCCACCTGGTCCGGCGTGACGATCGGCATGGAGGACGTCATCGCTCCGCCGCGCAAGCGGGAGATCCTGGAGCGGTACGAGGCCGAGGCCGACCGGATCGACAAGCAGTACCAGCGTGGTCTGATGACCGCCGAGGAGCGTCGCGGCGAGCTCATCGAGATCTGGACCAAGGCGACGAACGAGGTCGCCAAGGAGATGGACACCGCGCTGCCGCAGGAGAACCCGCTGTGGAAGATGATCAACTCGGGTGCCCGCGGTAACCTGCTCCAGCTCCGGCAGATCGCCGCGATCCGTGGTCTGGTGGCCAACCCGAAGGGCGAGATCATCCCCCGGCCGATCAAGGCCAGCTACCGGGAGGGTCTGTCCGTGCTGGAGTACTTCATCTCCACGCACGGTGCCCGTAAGGGTCTCGCGGACACCGCCCTGCGTACCGCCGACTCGGGTTACCTGACCCGTCGTCTGGTGGACGTCTCGCAGGACGTCATCATCCGCGAGGAGGACTGCGGCACCGACCGGGCCATCCCGATGCAGATCGGGCAGCGGCGCGACGGCGGGCTGGTCGTGCACGAGCACGCCGAGACCAGCGTGCACGCCCGTACGCTGGCCGACGACATCAAGGGGCCGGACGGCACCGTCGTCGCCGAGCGGGGCCAGGACGTCAACTCGATCCTGGTCGACCGGATCGTCGCCGCCGGGGTGGAGACCATCCGGGTGCGCAGCGTGCTGACCTGCGAGTCGAAGCTGGGCGTCTGCGGTGCGTGCTACGGCCGCTCGCTGCCGACCGGCAAGACGGTGGACGTCGGCGAGGCGGTCGGCATCATCGCCGCCCAGTCGATCGGTGAGCCGGGTACGCAGCTCACGATGCGTACCTTCCACACCGGTGGTGTCGCGGGTGAGGACATCACCCAGGGTCTGCCGCGTGTGCAGGAGATCTTCGAGGCCCGGGTCCCGAAGGGCAAGGCGCCGATCGCCGACACCCCCGGCCGGATCCGGATCGAGGACGGCGAGCGGTCGCGGAAGATCATCGTGGTGCCGGACGACGGCAGCGACGAGATCGTCTACGACAAGATCTCCAAGCGCGTCCGTCTGCTGGCCAACGACGGCGACCACGTCGAGGTCGGCGAGAAGCTCACGGTCGGTACGGTCGACCCGCACGAGCTGCTCCGCATCCTCGGCCCGCGTGCGGTCCAGGTCCACCTGACCCAGGAGGTCCAGGAGGTCTACCGCTCGCAGGGTGTGCTCATCCACGACAAGCACATCGAGATCATCATCCGCCAGATGCTCAAGCGGGTGACGGTCATCGACTCCGGCTCGACCGAGTTCCTGCCGGGCGTGCTGGTCGACCGGGCGCTGTTCGAGTCGGAGAACCGCCGGCTCGTGGGCGAGGGCGGCGAGCCCGCCGCCGGTCGCCCGGTGCTGATGGGTATCACCAAGGCCTCGCTGGCCACCGACTCCTGGCTCTCGGCGGCCTCCTTCCAGGAGACCACCCGGGTGCTGACCGACGCGGCGATCAACTCGCGCAGCGACTCGCTGGTCGGCCTCAAGGAGAACGTGATCATCGGTAAGCTCATCCCGGCCGGTACCGGCATCAGCAAGTACCGCAACGTCCGGGTGGAGCCGACCGAGGAGGCCAAGGCCAAGGTCTACTCGATGACCGGCTACCCGGAGACCGACTACGGGTTCGGGCCGGCCAGCGGGCAGGCAGTGCCGCTGGACGACTTCGACTTCGGGTCGTACCGCTAAGCAGTTGCGACGACGAGGCCCCCGGCACCCGCCGGGGGCCTCGTCGTGTTCGGGGTCCGGGGACCGGCGTGCCGGCTCCGTCGGCCGGTGGACGCGGCATGATGGAGGGCATGACGACCCTGCCCGGGCCGGTGCCCCTCGCCCCGCCGGGTCCGCCGCGCCACCCGCTGGATCCGGACCCGACCCGCTCCACCAAGGCACGCGCGGTCTTCGCGTTGGGCCTCATCGCGGCGCTGACCGGTCTGTTCGTCGGCGGAGTGGTGCCGGCGACGGTGGCGCTGCAGCTGGCCCGGCAGGCGCGCCGGGAGGCGTACGTCTCGGGGGGTTTCCTCACCGGCGCGGCCTGGCTGCGGCGGGGGGAGCGGCTGGCGTGGACGGGCCTGACGCTCGCCGCGGTGAGCGTCGTGGCGATGGTGGTGATCGCCGTCGTGCGGCTGGCCGAGGCGCCCTTCGGGCAGGACTTCGCACCGAACGTGGACTGACCGCCCGCGGGGGATGGGTCCCCGCCGGGCGTCGGCGGTCCGGCTGCCGGCGGTAGCCTGGCCGGTGTCCGTCGCACGGCGGTGGACGCCCGCTGCCGACAGGAGGATCCGTGACGGAACCGGCGCGCCCCCCGGGCACCGACCCGACGGCGCCGCACACCGACGGTCCGCACCCCACCACACCCGACAACGGTGGGTGGGCACGGCCGAGCGCGCCGCCGGACGCCGGTGTGGTGGGGTACCCGCCGCCGACCGCGTCGGCTCCGCCCGTCCGTCCGTGGACGCCGCCGCCGTCGGGGCCCGGGTGGGGACCGCCGCCGTCCGGACCGGGATGGGGTACGCCGTACGGCGGTCCGCCTCCGTCGTCGGGTGCCGGTCCTGGGTGGGGCCCGGGTGCTCCCGGCACACCCCCCGCCGCGAGCCCGGGGTGGGGACACCCGCCGGTCTCCGGGCCGGCCGTGACGCCCCCGCCGCCCGGGCAGACGCCCCGCCCACGGCGGGTCGACGCGGTGGCCGGTACGCCGTTCGGGGTCGTGCACCTCGACGTGCCGCCGGTCACGTCCGGGCTGGCGGTCGGCGCGCTGGTGGGCGGTGTCGCCTCGATCCTGGTGTCGCTGCTGGTGATCTGCGTCGGCCTGGTCGCCGGCGGCCAGGGCGGAGTCTGGGCCGCCGGCGCGATCACCCTGCTGGGCGCGCTGACCGGGACGGGCGCGACCGTCGCCGGCCTGCTCGCGCTCCGGCAGATCCGCCGCCCGGTGGCACCGCCGGCGGTGCGCTTCACCGGTCGGGGCCTGGCCCTGGCCGGGGTGAGCTGCGGGGCGGCCGGGGTGCTGCTGAGCCTGGTCGGGTTGGGACTGTCGTTGCTGGTGTCGTTCGCGTGACGCGGGTGGCCGGTGTGGCCGGCCGGCGCGCTCCGGTGCCCCGGGCACCGGGGCCGACGGGCCGCGCTCCGGAACAGCCGGTACACTTGTGTTCGTAGGTGCCCATCACGGGCGGGTTGGCGCGACGGAGCCGATGGACTGACGGTGGGACATCCCACCGGCCACTCCGTTTTGACCAGCGCGGTTGTGGTAGGTACTCTTTCCCCTTGTGCCCGGGCGTGCCCGGGCAACTCGTGCGTGCGCTGGATCCGATGAATCCGACGGTCCGGCTGCGGCACGACACAGCCACAAGAACCGGTTCGCGGCCCGCCGTGTGCCGGTGACAGACCCCGGGGTCGCGTGCGAGCGCCGACAACGGGACCGTGAGCTGGGCGACACGCCCGACCGCGGGTGCCGGGGCCTCCGAGAGGCGGCCCTGGTCGGAATGTAGGAGAACCGGTCAGCAGGCCGGTTACGTCAGACGGCGCGGCCGCGATGCGGCCGAAGGGAGCGGAGAAACCCGGTGCCCACGATCCAGCAGCTGGTCCGAAAGGGCCGACAGGCCAAGACGACCAAGACCAAGACCCCGGCGCTGAAGGGTTCCCCTCAGCGGCGCGGCGTGTGCACCCGCGTGTACACCACCACCCCCAAGAAGCCGAACTCGGCGCTCCGCAAGGTCGCCCGTGTCAAGCTCAGCAGCCAGATCGAGGTGACCGCCTACATCCCGGGCGTCGGTCACAACCTGCAGGAGCACTCGATCGTGCTCGTCCGCGGCGGCCGGGTGAAGGACCTCCCCGGCGTGCGTTACAAGATCGTTCGCGGTTCGCTGGACACCCAGGGTGTCCGTAACCGCAAGCAGGCGCGCAGCCGTTACGGCGCGAAGAAGGAGAAGAGCTGACATGCCGCGTAAGGGACCCGCTCCGCGGCGGCCGCTGGTCGCTGACCCGGTGTACAACTCGCCGCTGGTCACCCAGCTGGTGAACAAGATCCTGCTGCGCGGCAAGCGTCAGCTCGCCGAGCGCATCGTGTACGCCGCTCTCGAGGGCTGCCGTGAGAAGTCCGGCACCGACCCGGTCGTCACCCTGAAGCGGGCGATGGACAACGTCAAGCCGACCCTCGAGGTCCGCAGCCGCCGTGTCGGTGGCGCGACCTACCAGGTGCCGGTCGAGGTCCGTCCGTCCCGGGCGACCACCCTCGGTCTGCGCTGGCTGGTGACGTACTCCAAGGCGCGCCGTGAGAAGACCATGGTCGAGCGCCTGATGAACGAGCTGCTGGACGCGAGCAACGGTCTGGGTGCCGCCGTCAAGCGGCGCGAGGACACGCACAAGATGGCCGAGTCCAACAAGGCCTTCGCGCACTACCGCTGGTAACACCCTGGTTCCGGCGCCCACGGGCGCCGGAACCGCCACCAGTTGTGTCGAGACGACGATAAGTAGGGATTGAAGTGGCCGCCGCAGACGCGCTCGCCAACGTACGCAACATCGGCATCATGGCGCACATCGATGCCGGTAAGACCACAACCACCGAGCGGATCCTGTTCTACACCGGTATCACCTACAAGATCGGTGAGGTCCACGAGGGCGCTGCCGTCATGGACTGGATGGAGCAGGAGCAGGAGCGTGGTATCACCATCACCTCCGCTGCCACCAAGTGTGAGTGGAAGGGCCACACGATCCAGATCATCGACACGCCCGGCCACGTCGACTTCACGGTCGAGGTCGAGCGGTCGCTGCGGGTGCTGGATGGTGCGGTCGCGGTCTACGACGGTGTCGCCGGCGTGGAGCCGCAGACGGAGAACGTCTGGCGGCAGGCCGACAAGTACCACGTCCCGCGCATGTGCTTCGTCAACAAGCTCGACCGCACCGGCGCGGACTTCTTCCGCTGCGTGCAGATGATGATCGACCGGCTCAACGCCACGCCGCTGGTCCTCCAGATCCCGATCGGGCTCGAGGGCGACCACATCGGTATCGTCGACCTGATCGGCATGCGCGCGCTCACCTGGCGTGGGGAGACCCAGAAGGGTGAGGACTACGCCATCGAGGAGATCCCGGCCGACCTGGCCGACTCCGCGGCGGAGTGGCGCGAGAAGCTGATGGAGACCCTCGCCGACGTCGACGACGCGGTGATGGAGAAGTACCTGGAGGGCGAGGAGATCTCCGTCGAGGAGATCAAGGCCGCCATCCGTCGGGCCACCATCGCCAGCAAGGCCAACCCGGTGCTCTGCGGCTCGGCGTTCAAGAACAAGGGCGTGCAGCCCATGCTCGACGCCGTGGTCGACTTCCTGCCGTCGCCGCTGGACGTTCCGGCGATCGAGGGCACGGCGACCGACGGCGAGACGCCGTTGCAGCGGAAGCCGTCGAAGTCGGAGCCGTTCTCCGGCCTGGCCTTCAAGATCCAGACCGACAAGCACCTCGGCAAGCTCACCTACGTCCGGGTCTACTCCGGCGTGGTCGAGACCGGCACCCAGGTGGTCAACTCCACCAAGGACCGCAAGGAGCGCATCGGCAAGATCTACCAGATGCACGCCAACAAGCGGGAAGAGCGCGGCTCGGCCCAGGCTGGCGACATCATCGCGGTGCAGGGTCTCAAGCAGACCACCACCGGTGACACGCTGTGCGACCCGGCGAACCCGGTCATCCTGGAGTCGATGACCTTCCCGGAGCCGGTCATCGAGGTCGCCATCGAGCCGAAGACCAAGGCCGACCAGGAGAAGCTCAGCACCGCCATCCAGCGGCTGGCCGAGGAGGACCCGACCTTCCGCGTCAAGCTGGACGAGGAGACCGGTCAGACGGTCATCTCCGGCATGGGCGAGCTGCACCTGGACATCCTGGTCGACCGGATGCGCCGCGAGTTCAACGTCGAGGCGAACATCGGCAAGCCGCAGGTGGCGTACCGCGAGACGATCCGCCGCAAGGTGGAGAAGATCGAGTACACCCACAAGAAGCAGACCGGTGGTTCCGGCCAGTACGCCCGCGTCATCGTGAGCGTCGAGCCGCTGCCGCTGGACAACGACTCGCCGACGTACGAGTTCGCGAACGCCGTCACCGGTGGCCGCATCCCCCGGGAGTTCATCCCGTCGGTGGACGCGGGTGCGCAGGACGCCATGCAGTACGGCATTCTCGCCGGCTTCCCGCTGGTGGGTGTCAAGCTGACCCTGCTGGACGGCCAGTACCACGAGGTCGACTCGTCCGAAATGGCATTCAAGATCGCCGGCTCGATGGTGATGAAGGAGGCGGCCCGCAAGGCCGACCCCGCGCTGCTCGAGCCGATGATGGCCGTTGAGGTCACCACTCCCGAGGAGAACATGGGTGACGTCATCGGCGACCTCAACTCCCGCCGCGGGATCATCCAGGCGATGGAGGAGCGCAGTGGCGCCCGCATCGTGAGGGCTCTGGTGCCGTTGTCGGAGATGTTCGGCTACGTCGGCGACCTGCGGTCGAAGACCCAGGGCCGGGCTAGCTACAGCATGCAGTTCGACTCCTACGCCGAGGTTCCGCAGAGCGTGGCGAAGGAGATCATCGCCAAGGCGACCGGTGAGTGACGGTCACCTGAACTGATCCGATGATCCGTCGGTGGTCGCGGGAGGGAACTCCCTCCCGCGACCACCAGGGTCGGGTTGCGTGAGACCGGGCCTGTAGGCTTCATCGCCGCAGAACCCACCAAAGCTCTCCGGCCGTCAGGCCGGAAAGGCTGTCGACAGAGTCCTAAGCGCCAATCGGCGCGCCGGGGCGAGAAGAACCAAGAAGTCCACAGGAGGACACCAGTGGCGAAGGCGAAGTTCGAGCGGACTAAGCCGCACGTCAACATCGGCACCATTGGTCACATCGACCACGGTAAGACGACGCTGACGGCGGCCATCACCAAAGTCCTGCACGACCAGTTCCCGGACCTGAACCCGTACACGCCGTTCGACGAGATCGACAAGGCGCCGGAGGAGAAGGCCCGCGGCATCACGATCTCGATCGCGCACGTCGAGTACCAGACCGAGGCGCGGCACTACGCGCACGTCGACTGCCCCGGTCACGCCGACTACATCAAGAACATGATCACCGGTGCCGCGCAGATGGACGGCGCGATCCTGGTGGTGGCGGCGACCGACGGCCCGATGCCGCAGACCCGCGAGCACGTGCTGCTGGCCCGTCAGGTCGGTGTGCCGTACATCGTCGTGGCGCTCAACAAGAGCGACATGGTCGACGACGAGGAGCTCCTGGAGCTCGTCGAGCTCGAGGTCCGTGAGCTGCTCTCGGCGCAGGAGTACCCGGGTGACGACCTGCCGGTCGTCCGGGTCTCGGCCCTGAAGGCCCTCGAGGGTGACCCCGAGTGGACCGGCAAGCTCCTGGACCTGATGACCGCGGTCGACACCGCGATCCCGCAGCCGGAGCGCGAGACCGAGAAGCCGTTCCTCATGCCGATCGAGGACGTGTTCACGATCACCGGTCGTGGCACCGTCGTCACCGGTCGCGCGGAGCGCGGCATCCTCAAGCCGAACGAGGAGGTGGAGCTCGTCGGTATCCGCGAGAAGTCGCAGAAGACGGTCTGCACCGGTATCGAGATGTTCCGCAAGCTGCTCGACGAGGCCCGCGCGGGCGAGAACGTCGGTCTGCTGCTGCGCGGCATCAAGCGCGAGGACGTCGAGCGCGGCATGGTGGTCGTCAAGCCGGGCACCACGACCCCGCACACGGAGTTCGAGGCGACGGTCTACATCCTCTCCAAGGAGGAGGGCGGCCGGCACACCCCGTTCTTCCAGAACTACCGTCCGCAGTTCTACTTCCGGACCACGGACGTCACCGGTGTCGTCACGCTCCCCGAGGGCACCGAGATGGTCATGCCGGGTGACAACACCACCATGACGGTGAAGCTGATCCAGCCCATCGCCATGGAGGAGAACCTCAAGTTCGCGATCCGCGAGGGTGGCCGCACCGTCGGCGCCGGGTTCGTCACCAAGATCATCAAGTGAGCTAGGTAACCCCGATTAGACCCGCCGCCGGTCGTGCGGCATACTAGTCAGGTTGCGTAACGACAGTTCGCTGCGCCGTGTTCGGCTTAGGCTGAACCTCCGGGGCGGTAGAGCAGTCGGGCGTGGGGTGGTTGGCGGCCCGTCCGCCAACCACCCTCGCACGGCGTTCAGGTCGCGGTAATGCGATCGGCGCCTTGACCCACCGCGCGGTCAGACCCGCTCCGGAGTCCCGGGGCGGAGCCTGGTCCCAGGGCGCGACACGCCCGACCGCGGGGGTCGGCGAAGAGGGCCTGTGCCAGCCGGTACAGGCACCCGCGACACAGCGGCATCGAGAGAAGGAACAGAAGCCACCATGGCGGGACAGAAGATCCGCATCCGGCTCAAGGCCTATGACCACGAGGTCGTCGACTCCTCGGCTCGGAAGATCGTCGAGACGGTGACGCGTACCGGGGCGCAGGTCGCTGGCCCGGTGCCGCTGCCCACGGAGATCAACCGTTTCTGCGTCATCCGCTCGCCGCACAAGTACAAGGACTCGCGCGAGCACTTCGAGATGCGCACGCACAAGCGGCTGATCGACATCATCGACCCGACCCCGAAGACGGTCGACTCGCTCATGCGCCTCGACCTGCCGGCTGGCGTCGACATCGAGATCAAGCTGTAGGGACCGGACAAATGGACAGGCAAGTCAAGGGGATCCTGGGCGCGAAGCTCGGCATGACCCAGGTCTGGGACAACAACAAGATTGTTCCCGTGACCGTGGTTCAGGCCGGCCCCTGCGTCATCAGCCAGGTTCGTAGCGCCGAGAAGGACGGTTACTCCGCAGTCCAGCTGGCGTACGGCACGATCGACCCGCGCAAGGTGAAGAAGCCGATCAGCGGGCACTACGCGAAGGCGGACGTCGCGCCGCGCCGGCACATCGTCGAGCTGCGCACCGCCGACGCCGCCGAGTACTCGCTCGGCCAGGAGGTCACGGTCGAGGAGTTCCCGGCCGGCGTCTCGATCGACGTGACGGGCAAGACCAAGGGCAAGGGCTACGCCGGCGTCATGAAGCGGCACGGCTTCCACGGCCTGGGCGCCGGTCACGGTGTCGAGCGCAAGCACCGCTCGCCGGGCTCCATCGGCGCCTGCGCCACCCCGGGTCGTGTCTTCAAGGGCACCCGGATGGCCGGCCGGATGGGTGGCAAGCGCTACACCGTCCAGAACCTGACCGTCCAGGCGGTCGACACCGAGAACAACCTCCTGCTCGTCCGCGGTGCCATCCCTGGCCCGAAGGGCGCGCTGGTCCTGGTCCGCACCGCGGCCAAGTCCAAGGTGAAGAAGGGCGGTGTGGCCAAGTGACCACCGTTGACGTCCTCAACGTCGAAGGCGCCAAGAGCGGCTCGGTCGAGCTGCCCGGCGACATCTTCGACGTCCAGGCCAACGTCGCGCTGATGCACCAGGTCGTGGTGGCCCAGCTCGCGGCGGCCCGGCAGGGCACGCACAAGGTCAAGACCCGCGGCGAGGTCGCCGGTGGCGGCAAGAAGCCGTACAAGCAGAAGGGCACCGGTCGTGCCCGCCAGGGCTCGATCCGCGCGCCGCAGTTCGCCGGCGGCGGTGTGGTGCACGGCCCGGTCCCGCGCGACTACAGCCAGCGCACCCCCAAGAAGATGAAGGCCGCCGCGCTCCGTGGCGCCCTGTCGGATCGGGCCCGCGCCGGGCAGGTGCACGTCGTCGAGGCGTTCGTCTCGGGTGAGAAGCCGTCGACCAAGGCCGCTCTGGCCACGCTCGCCAAGCTGACCGGGGCCCGTCGGGTCCTGGTCGTGCTGAGCAGCACCGACGAGCTGAACTGGGTGTCGCTGCGCAACGAGCCGCGGGTGCACCTCATCGAGGCCGGCCAGCTCAACACGTACGACGTGCTGGTGGCCGACGACGTGGTCTTCACCAAGGAGGCCCTGGACGAGTTCCTGGGCGTTCCCGCCGAGACCACCGAGGAGGGTGGCAAGTGAGCACGATCGCCGATCCGCGCGACATCATCGTCGCGCCGGTCGTCTCGGAGAAGAGCTACAGCGAGCTGAACCGCAACTGGTACACCTTCCTGGTGCACCCGGACGCGAACAAGACCGAGATCAAGATCGCTATCCAGCAGATCTTCAACGTCCGCGTCCTGACGGTCAACACGCTCAACCGCGAGGGCAAGCGCAAGCGGACCCGTACCGGGTTCGGGAAGCGCAAGGACACCAAGCGGGCGATGGTGAAGCTGGCTGACGGTGACCGTATCGAGGCCTTCGGCGGCCCGGTCAGCTGAGGGGTGTAGACAATGGCTATCCGTAAGTACAAGCCGACGACGCCGGGCCGGCGTGGCTCCAGCGTCGCCGACTTCGCCGAGATCACCCGGTCCACGCCGGAGAAGTCGCTGCTGGCTCCGCTGCCGAAGAAGGGCGGGCGTAACGCCCACGGCCGGATCACCACGCGGCACCACGGTGGCGGCCACAAGCGCCAGTACCGTCTGATCGACTTCAAGCGGGTCGACAAGGACGGCGTGCCGGCGAAGGTCGCCCACATCGAGTACGACCCGAACCGCACCGCGCGTATCGCGCTGCTGCACTACGCCGACGGCGAGAAGCGGTACATCATCGCGCCGAAGGACCTGAAGCAGGGCGACGCGGTCGAGTCGGGTCCGGGTGCCGACATCAAGCCGGGCAACAACCTGCCGCTGCGCAACATCCCGGTCGGTACCACCATCCACAACGTGGAGCTGCGTCCGGGCGGCGGCGCCAAGTTGGCCCGCTCGGCCGGCGTCGGCATCCAGCTGCTCGGTCGTGAGGGCGCGTACGCGACCCTCCGTATGCCGTCCGGTGAGATCCGGCGGGTCGACGTCCGCTGCCGCGCGAGCATCGGCGAGATCGGCAATGCCGACCAGTCGAACATCAACTGGGGCAAGGCCGGCCGCATGCGCTGGAAGGGCAAGCGCCCGACGGTCCGTGGTGTCGCCATGAACCCGGTCGACCACCCGCACGGTGGTGGTGAGGGTAAGACCTCCGGCGGTCGCCACCCGGTCAACCCGCAGGGTAAGCCCGAGGGCCGCACCCGTCGTAAGGGCCAGCCGAGTGACCGGCTGATCGTCCGCCGCCGCTACGCCACGCGTAAGCGCGGCTGAGGGAGATAAGACATGCCTCGCAGCCTGAAGAAGGGCCCGTTCGTCGACGACCACCTGCTCAAGAAGGTGGAGACGCAGAACGACAAGGGCTCGAAGAACGTCATCAAGACCTGGTCGCGGCGCTCGACGATCATCCCGGAGATGCTGGGTCACACGATCGCCGTGCACGACGGACGCAAGCACGTCCCGGTGTTCGTGACCGAGGCGATGGTCGGGCACAAGCTCGGCGAGTTCGCGCTGACCCGCACGTTCAAGGGTCACGAGAAGGACGACCGGAAGAGCCGTCGGCGCTGACGCCGCGGGCATACGGATAGAGGAACAAGGGGTTACAGCGATGCCAGGAAAGGGCGACGCTCCGGTGCTTCCGGGCGCGCGGGCGGTTGCGCGGCACGTGCGCATCTCGCCGATGAAGGCGCGCCGGGTGGTCAACCTCGTCCGCGGCCTGCCCGCGAAGGAGGCGCTCACGGTGCTGCAGTTCGCGCCGCAGGCTGCGAGCGAGCAGGTGTACAAGGTGCTCGCGAGCGCGATCGCCAACGCGGAGAACAACGAGCGGCTGGACCCTGACGCGCTGCTCGTCAGCGAGGCGTTCGTGGACGAGGGCCCGACCATGAAGCGGTTCCAGCCGCGGGCGCAGGGCCGGGCCTTCCGGATCCGCAAGCGCACGTGCCACATCACCATCGCGGTCGAGGCGGTGGCTCCGGCCGCGCCGAAGAAGGCGGCGGCGAAGAAGGCGGCTCCGGCGAAGCAGGCCGAGCCGGCTGAGACGCAGAGCAAGACGGAGGGTGCCGAGTAATGGGTCAGAAGGTTCACCCGCACGGGTTCCGGCTCGGCATCTCGACCGACTGGAAGTCCCGCTGGTTCGCGGACAAGCTCTACAAGGACTACATCGGCGAGGACGTCAAGATCCGCCGGATGATGTCCAAGGGCCTCGAGCGCGCCGGGATCTCCAAGGTCGACATCGAGCGCACCCGCGACCGGGTCCGCGTCGACATCCACACCGCCCGGCCGGGCATCGTCATCGGCCGGAAGGGTGCGGAGGCCGACCGGATCCGGGGCGAGCTCGAGAAGCTCACCGGCAAGCAGGTCCAGCTCAACATCATCGAGGTCAAGAACCCCGAGTCGGACGCCCAGCTCGTCGCGCAGGGCGTGGCCGAGCAGCTGTCCTCCCGGGTCAGCTTCCGTCGGGCCATGCGCAAGGCGATGCAGTCCGCGATGAAGAACCCGGTCTGCAAGGGCATCCGGGTCCAGGTCTCGGGTCGTCTCGGCGGCGCCGAGATGAGCCGGACCGAGTTCTACCGCGAGGGTCGGGTTCCGCTGCACACGCTGCGGGCCAACATCGAGTACGGCTTCTTCGAGGCCCGTACCACCTTCGGCCGGATCGGCGTGAAGGTCTGGATCTACAAGGGCGACGCGGTGCCGGGTCGGGAGACCCCGACCGAGGCTCCGTCGCGTCCGCGTCGTGGTGAGCGTGGCGACCGTCCGGAGCGTCCGCGCCGTGGTCGGTCGGGTTCGTCCGGCACGACGGCTGGCGGCACCGAGGCTGGCCGGGCTGCCGCGACCACGATCGCGCAGCAGGCCGAGACGCCGAGCGGCGAGCCCGTGGACGCTGGCGCTGTCGCCGCCACGGCGTCTGCTCCGGCCGCCAACCAGCCGGCAGAAACGCAGCAGGAGGGCTGACAGATGCTGATGCCGCGCAAGCCCCCGAAGGGCTTCCGCAAGCCGCACCACCCGGACCGCAGTGGCGCGTCCAAGGGTGGTAACCGGGTGGTGTTCGGCGAGTTCGGGATCCAGGCTCTCGAGCCGGCGTACGTGACCAACCGCCAGATCGAGTCGGCGCGTATCGCGATGACCCGTCACATCAAGCGTGGCGGCAAGGTCTGGATCACGATCTTCCCGGACCAGGCGCTGACCAAGAAGCCGGCCGAGACCCGGATGGGTTCCGGTAAGGGTTCGCCCGAGTGGTGGGTCGCCAACGTGAAGCCGGGGCGGGTTCTCTTCGAGATGTCCTTCCCCAACGAGCAGATCGCGCGAGAGGCGATGCGTCGCGCGATCCACAAGCTCCCGATGAAGTGCCGCATTGTTACGCGCGAAGTGGGTGAATCCTGATGGCAGCTGGCGTCAAGCCTTCCGAGCTGCGTGAGCTCTCCGAGGAGGAGTTGGTCACGAAGCTGCGCGAGGCCAAGGCGGAGCTGTTCAACCTCCGCGTGCAGGCCGCAACCGGGCAGCTCGACAACAACCGGCGGCTGCAGGTCATCCGCCGGGAGATCGCCCGGATCTACACGATCATGCGTGAGCGCGAGCTTGGTCTCTCGGTCGCGCCGACTGAGGTGACTGCATCATGAGCGAGAACACCACCGCCACCGCGCGGGCCCGCCGCAAGGTGCGTGAGGGCCTCGTGGTCAGCGACAAGATGGAAAAGACCGTCGTGGTCGAGGTCGAGGACCGGGTCAAGCACGCTCTGTACGGCAAGATCATGCGCCGTACGCGCAAGCTGAAGGTGCACGACGAGCAGAACGCCGCCGGCACCGGCGACCGGGTCCTGATCATGGAGACCCGGCCGCTGTCCGCCACCAAGCGTTGGCGGATCGTGGAGATCCTGGAAAAGGCCAAGTAGCGAAGGCTCGAGCTCGCCCGGCGACGGTCGGGCGCAGGTTCCGCCAGGCTCCGGCCGCCTCGTGCGGCCGGAGAACCGGCAGACATAGGAGATAGACGTGATTCAGCAGGAGTCGCGACTGCGCGTCGCCGACAACACGGGTGCCCGGGAGATCCTGTGCATCCGGGTTCTCGGTGGCTCCGGTCGGCGCTACGCGAGCATCGGCGACGTCATCGTGGCCACCGTCAAGGACGCGATCCCGGGTGCCGGTGTGAAGAAGGGCGACGTCGTCAAGGCTGTCGTCGTTCGCACCGCCAAGGAGAAGCGGCGCCCGGACGGGTCGTACATCCGCTTCGACGAGAACGCCGCCGTCATCATCAAGGACGGCGGGGACCCGCGTGGTACCCGTATCTTCGGCCCGGTGGGTCGGGAGCTGCGGGACAAGCGGTTCATGAAGATCATTTCCCTCGCGCCGGAGGTGTTGTGACCGTGAAGGTCAAGAAGGGCGACACGGTCGTCGTCATCGCCGGCAAGGACAAGGGTGCCAAGGGCAAGGTCATCGCGGCCTACCCGCGGCAGGACAAGGTCCTGGTCGAGGGCGTGAACCGGGTCAAGAAGCACACCCGCATCAGCACCACCCAGCGTGGCGCCAAGACCGGTGGCATCGTCACCCAGGAGGCCCCGATCCACGTCTCGAACGTGGCGGTCCTGGACTCCGACGGGAAGCCGACCCGCGTCGGTTACCGGATCGACGAGAACGGCCAGAAGGTCCGCATCGCGCGTAGCACCGGTAAGGACCTGTGATGACCACGGCTACCGAAAAGACCATGCCGCGCCTCAAGGAGCGGTACCGCAACGAGATCGTGAACCAGCTGCGCGAGCAGTACCAGTACGGCAACGCCATGCAGGTGCCGCGGCTGGTCAAGATCGTCGTCAACATGGGTGTCGGCGAGGCCGCCCGGGACGCCAAGCTGATCGACGGCGCCGTCCGGGACCTTGCCACCATCACCGGCCAGAAGCCGCAGGTGCGACGGGCGACCAAGTCCATCGCGCAGTTCAAGCTCCGCGAGGGCATGCCGATCGGCGCGAAGGTCACCCTTCGCGGCGACCGGATGTGGGAGTTCCTGGACCGGCTGCTGTCCATCGCCCTGCCGCGTATCCGCGACTTCCGCGGTCTGGACGGGCGCAAGCTCGACGGGCACGGCAACTACACGTTCGGTCTGACCGAGCAGTCGGTGTTCCACGAGATCGACCAGGACCGGATCGATCGCCAGCGGGGCATGGACATCACGGTGGTCACGACCGCCACGACCGACGACGAGGGCCGGGCGCTGCTCAAGCTCCTGGGCTTCCCGTTCAAGGAGAACTGAGATGGCCAAGAAGGCGCTGATCATCAAGGCGGCCGCGAAGCCGAAGTTCTCGGTTCGCGCGTACACCCGCTGCCAGCGGTGCGGGCGTCCCAAGGCGGTCTACCGCAAGTTCGGTCTCTGCCGGGTGTGCATCCGGGAGATGGCCCACCGCGGTGAGCTGCCGGGCGTGTCCAAGGCTTCCTGGTAAGGGCGACCGAGTCCCGGCCGCACGGCCGGGACCCCTTGCACCGATCACGTATTGCTCTTCGCCGTAGGCCCGTGGCGACAGACCCCGGGAACCCCGGCGAGAAAGGCTGACGAGTTTCATGACGATGACCGACCCGATCGCAGACATGCTCACGCGTCTGCGTAACGCCAACCAGGCGTACCACGACCGGGTGACGATGCCCTACTCGAAGATCAAGGCGAACATCGCCGAGGTCCTCAAGGCCGAGGGTTACATCGCCACCTGGTCGGTCGAGGAGCCCGAGGAGGGCGCCGTCGGCAAGCGACTGGTCGTCGAGCTGAAGTACGGCCAGAACCGCGAGCGGAGCCTGGCCGGCATCAAGCGCGTGTCCAAGCCCGGTCTCCGGGTGTACGCCAAGTCGGACGGGCTCCCGCGGGTGCTCGGTGGGCTGGGCGTGGCGATCATTTCGACGTCCCAGGGGCTGCTCACCGACCGGCAGGCCCGCAAGCGGAGCGTTGGCGGGGAAGTCCTCGCCTTCGTCTGGTAACGGGAGACAGGTAGAAATGTCGCGTATTGGACGTAAGTCGATCCCGGTGCCAGCCGGCGTCGACATCACGATCGAGGGCCAGACCGTCAAGGTCAAGGGTCCCAAGGGCGAGCTGTCGCACACCCTCGCCGAGCCGATCAAGGTCGAGCGGGCCGAGGACGGGCAGCTGAACGTCAACCGCCCGAACGACGAGCGCAAGGCCAAGGAACTGCACGGCCTGAGCCGTACCCTGGTCGCCAACATGATCGTCGGCGTCACCGAGGGCTACCGCAAGAGCCTGGAGATCGCCGGCACCGGTTACCGGGTCACCGCCAAGGGCAAGGACCTGGAGTTCGCGCTCGGGTTCTCGCACCCGGTGCTCGTTCCGGCGCCGGAGGGCATCACCTTCACGGTGGAGAAGCCGACCCTGTTCCACGTGGCCGGCATCGACAAGCAGCTCGTCGGTGAGGTAGCCGCCAACATCCGGAAGATCCGTCCGCCGGAGCCCTACAAGGGCAAGGGTGTGAAGTACCAGGGCGAGGTCATCCGCCGCAAGGCTGGAAAGGCAGGTAAGAAGTGAGCGCCACGCTGCTCAAGCGCCGCCGCGGCGTTGCCGCCAAGCGCGCCGTCGGGCGTGCGCGTCGGCACTTCCGGGTCCGCAAGAACATCAGCGGCACCGCCGACCGTCCCCGCCTGGTCGTCACCCGCTCCCTGCGGCACATCGTCGCCCAGATCGTCGACGACACCAAGGGTCACACCCTGGCGTCGGCGTCGACCCTGGACGGGTCGCTGCGGGGCACCGAGGGCGACAAGAGCGCCCTGGCCGGCAAGGTCGGTGCGCTGCTCGCCGAGCGGGCCAAGGCCGCCGGCGTCTCCAAGGTCGTCTTCGACCGCGGTGGCAACCGGTACGCGGGGCGAGTCGCCGCGCTGGCCGACGCCGCCCGCGAAGCCGGGCTCGAGTTCTAGAAACCCCGTCACGAGAGATAAGGAAGGCTGCTGATGCCAGGTCAACAGCGCCGTGGCGGCGGGTCCGGTGGCAACGAGGGTGGTCGCCGCGACAACCGCCGTGAGGGCGGCCGCGGAAACGCGCCCGTCGAGAAGACCCCGCACCTCGAGCGGGTCGTCGCGATCAACCGCGTCGCCAAGGTCGTGAAGGGTGGTCGTCGCTTCAGCTTCACCGCCCTGGTGATCGTGGGCGACGGCGACGGCACCGTCGGCGTGGGCTACGGAAAGGCCAAGGAGGTGCCCGCGGCGATCGCCAAGGGTGTCGAGGAGGCCAAGAAGCACTTCTTCAAGGTTCCGCGGATCGGCCAGTCGATCCCGCACCCGGTGACGGGTGAGGACGCGGCGGGTGTGGTGCTGCTCAAGCCGGCCTCGGCCGGTACGGGTGTCATCGCCGGTGGTCCGGTGCGTGCCGTGCTGGAGTGCGCGGGTATCCACGACGTGCTCTCCAAGAGCCTCGGGTCGTCGAACCCGATCAACATCGTGCACGCCACCGTGGCGGCGCTGAAGGGACTCGAGTCCCCCGAGGCCGTCGCCGCCCGTCGTGGCCTGCCGGTGGAGGACGTCGCGCCGGCCGCCATGCTGGCGTCGCGGGCGGGGGTGGCTTCCTGATGGCTCGCCTGAAGGTCACCCAGCTCCGGTCCGAGATCGGGACCAAGAAGAACCAGCGTGACTCGCTGCGTTCGCTCGGTCTCAAGCGGATCAACGACGTGGTGGTCAAGGAGGATCGTCCGGAGATCCGCGGCATGATCTTCACGGTCAACCACCTCGTGAAGGTCGAGGAGGTCGAGTAATGACGATCAAGGTCCACCACCTGCGCCCGGCGCCGGGGGCCAAGACCGCCAAGACCCGCGTGGGTCGTGGTGAGGGCTCCAAGGGCAAGACCGCCGGTCGCGGTACCAAGGGCTCGAAGGCCCGTAAGAACATCTCGGCGGCGTTCGAGGGTGGGCAGATGCCCATCCACATGCGCCTGCCGAAGCTGAAGGGCTTCAAGAACAAGTTCAAGGTCGTCTTCCAGGTGGTCAACCTGGACCGGCTCGCCGAGCTCTTCCCGAACGGCGGCCAGGTCGGCCCGCTGGAGATGGTCGAGGCCGGCGCGGTCCGCAAGGGCCAGCCGATCAAGGTGCTCGGCACCGGCGACCTCGGCGGGGTGGCGCTCCAGGTGTCGGCGCACGGCTTCAGTGCGTCGGCCAAGGAGAAGATCACCGCCGCCGGTGGCTCGGTCACCGAGCTGTAAGGCCGTACGACCGCTCGACGCCCGCCCGGTTCCACCGGGCGGGCGTCGGCGTTCCCGGCGACCCCCACCACGGTCGTACAGGTGCGGCGACACGTGGTGGCGCCGGGGCGCGTACGGTGCCGGCCGCCACGACTCGTACCACCCGAAGTGGACGCGGGGCGTTCCGGACGCGGCGGGTGACCGGACCGCCGCCCTGTTGTGACATCGCCCACTGGGCACGATCACCTTCGTGCGCGGCGGGCGGGGGAGTGGTAACGACCCGGACGGCCGTTGGTCCACGGGACGCGACGCTCCGGTCGCGCACCGCGTTCACCTGGCACATCGTCCCTTCGCGGGGGGTGTGCGGCAGGGTCGTGCCGGTGGGCGGCGGCTATCGTGGACGTCGACGTGCCGCACCCCGATCACGCTGGCAGGCGGGGGTGCGGGCAACCCGTGGCGTGCCAGCCGACGAGACTGTTAAGGTGTCACCTCGGCGGCTTGGTCCTGTCGCCAGTCTGATGGCGCCCCTCGGTTCCTGGTAGCAGAGCCGGGTGGGCCTTCCGCGCAGGAGGATCCAGTTGTTGTCCGCCTTCATCAGTGCGTTCCGTACGCCTGACCTGCGCAAGAAACTGCTGTTTACGGTAGGCATCATCGCGGTCTACCGGCTCGGCGCCACGCTGCCCAGCCCGGGTGTCTCCTACGGCAACGTGCAGAAGTGTCTGGACACCCTGGAGAACGGTTCCACGGGCGTCCTCAACCTGCTGAACCTGTTCTCCGGCGGCGCCCTGCTGCAGCTCTCGGTCTTCGCGCTGGGCATCATGCCCTACATCACCGCGTCGATCATCCTGCAGCTGCTCACCGTGGTCATTCCCCGGTTGGAGCAGCTCCGCAAGGAGGGTCAGGCCGGTCAGGCGAAGATCACGCAGTACACCCGCTACCTGACCCTCGGTCTCGGCGTCCTCCAGGCTTCGGCGTTCGTGGCGCTGGCCCGCTCCGGGCAGCTCTTCCAGAACCAGTGCGACCAGTTCCCGATCATCCCCACGGGGACCGGCATCCCGGACTGGCTGACCCTGACGATCCTGGTCATGACGATGACCGCCGGCACCGGCGTGGTCATGTGGCTCGGCGAGCTCATCACCGACCGCGGCGTGGGCAACGGCATGTCCGTCCTGATCTTCGCCTCGATCGCCGCCCGCCTCCCCGCCGAGGGCTGGCAGATCAAGCAGACCGGCGGCTGGGGCAAGTTCCTCCTCGTCATCGCGCTGGTCCTGGTCGTCATCACCGCGGTCACCTTCATCGAGCAGGCGCAGCGCCGGATCCCGGTGCAGTACGCCAAGCGGATGATCGGCCGGCGGATGTACGGCGGCACCTCGACGTACATCCCGCTGAAGGTCAACCAGGCGGGTGTCATCCCGGTCATCTTCGGTTCGTCGCTGCTCTACCTGCCGCAGTTGGCGCTCCAGTTCTTCGACCAGAACAACCCCGGCAAGACCCAGGCGTGGATCCAGAACAACCTGGTCGACCCGACCAGCCCGATCTACATCGTGGTCTACTTCCTGCTGATCATCTTCTTCACGTACTTCTACGTCTCGATCACGTTCAACCCGACCGAGGTCGCGGACAACATGAAGAAGTACGGCGGCTTCGTGCCGGGCATCCGCCCCGGCAAGCCGACCGCCGACTACCTCGACTTCATCCTCAGTCGGATCACCCTGCCGGGCGCTCTCTACCTGGGCCTCATCTCGATCCTGCCGAACTTCTTCTTCATCTGGCTGGACAGGCAGCAGTACCTCAACTTCCCGTTCGGCGGCACCGCTGTGCTGATCATGGTTGGCGTCGGCCTGGAGACCACCAAGCAGATCGAGAGCCAACTCATGCAGCGGAACTACGAAGGGTTCCTGCGGTAGATGAGACTCGTTCTGGTTGGCCCGCCGGGCGCGGGTAAGGGCACACAGGCGGAGTTCATCGCCGCACACCTGGCGGTGCCGAAGATCTCGACCGGCGACATCTTCCGGTCGAACGTCTCGCAGGGCACCCCGCTGGGCGTCGAGGCCAAGCGCTACATGGACGCCGGTGAGCTGGTTCCCGACGAGGTCACCATCAACATGGTCCGGGACCGGCTCGCCGAGCCGGACGCCGGAGACGGCTTCCTCCTCGACGGGTTCCCGCGCACCACGCCGCAGGCCGCTGCTCTGGACAAGCTCCTCGCCGACCTGGGCACCGCGCTGGACCTGGTGCTGGAGCTGGTCGTCGACGACGACGAGGTGATCCGGCGGCTGTCCGGCCGGCGTACCTGCCGGGGCTGCGGCAAGATCTGGCACGTCGAGTTCGACGCGACCACCCGCGAGGGTGTCTGCGACCGCTGTGGGGCCGAGCTCTTCCAGCGCGACGACGACAAGCCGGAGACGATCGCCACCCGCCTGCGCGAGTACGCGGACAAGACCGCGCCGCTGGTGGACTACTACGGCGCCCAGGGCAAGCTGGTCGGTATCGACGCGACGGGTCCGGTGGAGGACGTCACGGTCCGCGCCATCGACGCCCTGCGGTCGTACGGCGGCTGACGCCTCGCCGGGCGGCGGCGGATAGAGTGCGAAGAGCGGGGTACGCGCGACGTGCCCCGCTCTTCGGTTTCGGGAACGAAAGGTAACCCCTCGATGCGTCGTCCCCAGCTGGACATCCAGCTGAAGACCCCTGATCAGATCGAGAAGATGCGGGCCGCCGGCCTCGTGGTCGCCGATGCGCTGCGTCGGATGCGGGAGGCGGTCGCACCCGGGGTCAGCACCGCCGACCTGGACGCGATCGCCGAGTCGACGATCCGCGAGGCGGGGGCCGTTCCGTCGTTCAAGGGGTACCACGGCTTCCCCGCGTCGATCTGCTCCTCGGTCAACGAGCAGATCGTGCACGCCATCCCGTCGCCCGACCAGGTGTTGCGCGACGGCGACATCATCTCCATCGACTGCGGCGCGATCCTCGACGGTTGGCACGGGGACGCCGCGATCACCGTCGGCGTCGGTGACGTGGACCCGGCGCTGCTGAGGATGACCGAGGTCGCCGAGGACGGCATGTGGGCCGGCATCGCCGCCGCCGCCCGGGGCGCGGCCAGCGGCAAGGGCCGCCTCACCGACATCTCGCACGCGGTCGAGAAGGCGATCCGTGCGGGCGGGCGGTACGGCATCGTCGACGGCTACGGCGGCCACGGCATCGGCACCGAGATGCACCAGGACCCGCACGTGCTCAACCACGGTCGTCCGGGCAAGGGCCCCCGGCTGGTGCCGGGCATGGCGCTCGCCATCGAGCCGATGATCACGATGGGCTCACCCCGGACCGCGGAGCTGGCCGACGGTTGGACGGTGGTGACCCGGGACGGTTCGATGGCGGTGCACGTGGAGCACACGATGGCGCTGCTGCCGGACGGGGTGTGGGTGCTCACCGCCCCCGACGGCGGCCGGGCCCGCCTCGGCGACCTGGTCACCGCCCGCCAACCCGCCGACTCTCCGGCTCACTGATCCCCCCGCTGCCACCTCCCTTCCCGGCGGACGAGCCGGGAGGGGCGGATGTCCGCGTGTGGGGTGCCTGGTGTGGCGGTGACAGCCTGGATGCCATGGACGGGCGGGAACACGGGCCCGCCGACGTGGATCGGCAGGCGGTCGCGGACCGGAGAAGGCCAAGGTCGACTCGGTGTCGGGTACATCGGGTTGTCCTGGCGCGGCGAAGGCCCAATGGTCCTGACATCGAGTCGACCTTGCGGACTGTTCGACGCATGCCGTTCCGAGCGGGGTCACGCCGGGCCGGACGGCTCCAGCGGGCGGCCACCGCGTGGTGGCTCGGGAACGTGTGGGAGCCCCTACCTGAAGGCCGTGGGGTCGTCTCTGGCGGTGTGGGCGGTGACGTCGGTGCCGGCGGGCCAGGCGCTCTGGTTCTGGCCGGCCTGGGTGGCCAGCCGTGGGGCGCGGTGCTCCTGGTCCGTACCGTGTCCGGTATCACGTCGGGGAGCCGCGGCGGTGGGCCGTGGACGAGGAGCGACGTCGGCAGCGGCGGGGGGCCAAGCGGGCGCGCAAACGCGCGCGGAAGGCCACGAAGCGGGCTTCGGACCAGGTCTGAGGCGGTCCGGCGCCGGGGGAGCCGGCCCGGAGGGCCCGATTTTCGACCCGCGGCAACCGGATCGGCGGTCGGTTTGGCGACGGCGCGCGGGCGGGCGTACACTTTCAGATCGGCGCACAGCGTCCACTCCGGCATGCCCACCCCGCGCTTCGGTGGGAGTCGGAGCCGCGGCTGGCGCGGATCTCCTGATCTTGATCAGGCCGATCCGTGTAAGACGTTGTGAGCCGTCCGGAGTAACCGACGTCAGGACAGCGGAGGACATGCCGAAAAAAGACGGAGCCATCGAGATCGAGGGCCGGGTCATCGAGCCCCTGCCGAACGCCATGTTCCGGGTGGAGCTCGCGAACGGTCACAAGGTGCTGGCTCACATCAGCGGCAAGATGCGGCAGCACTACATCCGCATCCTGCCGGAGGACCGGGTCGTCGTCGAACTTTCGCCGTACGACCTGACCCGAGGGCGCATCGTCTACCGCTACAAGTAAGCCTGACGGCGGCCGGGTGAGTCCCGTGTCCGTCTTCGTCGTCCGGTCGTCGTGCTCGTCGCGTCACCGGGCCAGATGGGAAGTAAGGCAACCGTGAAGGTCAAGCCGAGCGTCAAGCGGATCTGCAACAAGTGCCGGGTCATTCGCCGGCACGGCCGGGTCATGGTCATCTGCACCGACCCGCGCCACAAGCAGCGCCAGGGCTGAACCGTCGCGACCGACCGTGCGAACGGTCGGTCGGACCGGTCCGGGCCGCAGATCCACAACACAGCACATGCTCGTTCCAGCCACGAGCGGTACGCAGCGCGTATCTCATCGTGGTTGACCCCCGGTCGGAGGCCGGGGCCCGCTCGGGCACGACCACTCCCGGTCGCCGGCGCCAACGGCGTCGGAAGGACAGGGACGGTCGGTAGCGGGGTGGGACGGGTCCACACCTCCGCCACAACATCACGAGGAGTACGCCCGCACATGGCACGTCTAGCTGGCGTCGACCTCCCCCGCGAAAAGCGGATGGAGATCGCGCTCACCTACATCTTCGGCGTGGGTCGGACCCGCGCCCTGGAGACGCTCACCGCCACCGGCATCTCGCCGGACAAGCGCGTTCGGGACCTCACGGATGAGGAGCTGGTCCAGCTCCGCAGCCACATCGAGGGCAACTACAAGGTTGAAGGCGACCTGCGCCGCGAGGTCGCCGCTGACATCCGCCGCAAGGTCGAGATCGGCTGCTACGCCGGCATCCGGCACCGCCGGGGCCTGCCCGTGCGTGGCCAGCGGACCAAGACCAACGCCCGGACCCGCAAGGGCCCGAAGCGGACCGTCGCCGGCAAGAAGAAGCCCGGCAAGAAGTAACTAGGAGCGCACAGACTTATGCCACCGAAGGCTCGTGCCGGAGCCGCCGTCAAGAAGGTCCGGCGCAAGGAACGCAAGAACGTCGCCCACGGGCAGGCGCACATCAAGAGCACCTTCAACAACACCATCGTGTCGATCACCGACCCGACCGGTGCGGTCATCTCCTGGGCCTCCTCCGGCCAGGTTGGCTTCAAGGGCTCCCGCAAGTCGACCCCGTTCGCCGCGCAGCTGGCTGCCGAGGCCGCCGCGCGTCGGGCCATGGAGCACGGCATGCGCAAGGTCGACGTGTTCGTCAAGGGCCCCGGCTCCGGCCGGGAAACCGCCATCCGTTCGCTGCAGGCCGCGGGCCTCGAGGTCGGGCAGATCTCCGACGTCACCCCGCAGCCGCACAACGGGTGTCGTCCGCCGAAGCGTCGCCGGGTCTGAGAGGTTAGAGAGAGATGGCTCGTTACACCGGTGCTGACTGCCGCCGTTGCCGGCGGGAGAAGATGAAGCTGTTCCTCAAGGGCAGCAAGTGCGATGGTCCGAAGTGCCCGTTCGAGTCCCGGCCGTTCCCGCCCGGGCAGCACGGCCGCGGCCGCACGAAGGAGACGGAGTACCTGCTCCAGCTCCGTGAGAAGCAGAAGGCCCGTCGTGTCTACGGCGTGCTGGAGAAGCAGTTCCGCGGCTACTACGAAGAGGCCGTGGGCAAGAAGGCCAAGACCGGTGAGGTTCTCCTGCAGATCCTCGAGTCGCGGCTGGACAACGTGGTCTACCGGGCCGGCTACGCCAGCTCGCGTGACCAGGCTCGCCAGCTTGTCAAGCACGGTCACTTCACCGTGAACGGCAAGAAGGTCGACATCCCGTCGTACCGCGTCAAGGAGCACGACATCATCGAGGTTCGGGGCAAGAGCAAGGAGCTCACCCCGTTCGTGGTGGCGCAGGCTCAGGCCGGTTCGCGTTCGGTGCCGGCCTGGCTCGAGGCGATCCCCAGCCAGATGAAGATCCTCGTGCACTCGCTCCCGGCCCGCCAGGTGATCGACACCCAGGTCCAGGAGCAGCTGATCGTCGAGCTCTACTCCAAGTAAGGGCTCGTTGCGGTGGCTCGCCCCCTCGCGGGGCGGGCCACCGGAACAGTTTGTGTCGTGGGCGTCAAATAGCGGGCGCCCCGGAAGAGAAGAGAAGAAATGCTCATCAGCCAGCGACCGTCTCTCTCCGAAGAGTCGATCAACGAGACCCGCTCCCGGTTCACCATCGAGCCGCTGGAGCCGGGCTTCGGCTACACCCTGGGCAACTCGCTGCGGCGTACGCTGCTGTCGTCGATCCCGGGTGCGGCGGTCACCTCGATCAAGATCGACGGTGTCCTGCACGAGTTCACCACGATCCCCGGTGTCAAGGAGGACGTGGTCGAGCTCGTCATGAACATCAAGGAGCTCTGCGTCAGCTCCGAGCACGACGAGCCGGTCAGCATGTACCTGCGCAAGCAGGGCCCGGGCGACGTGACGGCGGGCGACATCCAGCCGCCGGCCGGCGTCTCGGTGCACAACCCGGACCTCAAGCTCGCCACCCTCAACGGCAAGGGCCGGCTCGACATGGAGCTGACCGTCGAGCGGGGTCGCGGCTACGTGACGGCGGCGCAGAACAAGCAGGCCGGCGCCGAGATCGGCCGGATCCCGGTCGACTCGATCTACTCGCCGGTGCTCAAGGTGACCTACCGCGTCGAGGCGACCCGTGTCGAGCAGCGGACCGACTTCGACCGGCTGATCATCGACGTCGAGACCAAGGCGTCGATGGGCCCGCGTACGGCGCTGGCCTCGGCCGGTTCGACGCTGGTGGAGCTGTTCGGGCTGGCCCGGGAGCTGGACGAGACCGCCGAGGGCATCGACATCGGGCCGTCCCCGCAGGACGCCCAGCTGGCCGCCGACCTGGCGCTGCCGATCGAGGAGCTGGACCTGACCGTCCGCTCCTACAACTGCCTCAAGCGCGAGGGCATCAACTCCGTTGGTGAGCTCATCGGGCGCACCGAGGCCGACCTCCTCGACATCCGCAACTTCGGTCAGAAGTCGATCGACGAGGTCAAGATGAAGCTCGCCGGGATGGGTCTGGGGCTGAAGGACTCGGCTCCGAACTTCGACCCGGCGCACGTCGTGGACGCCTTCGGTGAGGCCGACTACGACAGCGACGACTACCGCGAGACCGAGCAGCTGTAAGCGCGGCTGAGGATTAACGAGGAGCACCGAGAATGCCCACGCCCACCAAGGGTCCCCGCCTCGGCGGCAGCCCGTCGCACGAGCGGCTGATGCTGGCCAACCTTGCCACCGCGCTGTTCCAGCACGGCAAGATCCAGACTACCGAGACCAAGGCCCGGCGGCTGCGTCCGCTCGCGGAGCAGCTCATCACCAAGGCCAAGCGCGGCGACCTTGCCGCTCGTCGGCGGGTGCTGGGCGTCGTCAAGGACAAGGACGTGGTCTACGCCCTGTTCGACCAGATCGCCCCGCGGTACGCCAACCGCAACGGCGGCTACACCCGGATCGTGAAGACCGGTCCGCGCAAGGGTGACGCCGCTCCGATGGCGATCATCGAGCTGGTCGAGGAGCTGCAGGTCGCGGCACCGAAGGCGAACAAGAAGACCGCTGCCCGCAAGGCCGCGCAGCAGGACAAGGTCGAGGCGCTCGCCCCCGAGGACGAGGCCCCGCAGTCGAAGCCGGCTGACGACCAGGACGCCGAGGCGCCCGTCTCGGCCTCCGGCGACACCGCCGCCGCCCGCGAGGACAGCGACGAGGCCGGCGAGAACGACAAGGCCTGAGCCAGGCCACGATCGGGCCCGGCACCCCTGAGGGGGTGCCGGGCCCGACCCGTCAGGAGGTACGAGTGGACGAGCGCACCCGGCTCCGGCTGGACGTCTCCTACGACGGCACGGACTTCTCCGGTTGGGCCGCCCAGCCCACCCGTCGTACGGTCGCGGGGGTGATCGTCCAGACGCTCGACCTGGTGCTCGGGGCGGGAACCGCGACCGGCCTGACCGTGGCCGGGCGTACCGACGCGGGGGTGCACGCCAGCGGGCAGGTGTGCCACGTGGACCTGCCCGCCGAGGTGTGGCGGGAGCACGAGGGGCGGCTGCTGCGCCGGCTGGCCCGGCTGCTCCCGACCGACGTGCGGATCCGGGCGATGGCCGAGGTGCCCGGCGACTTCGACGCCCGGTTCTCGGCCACCTTCCGCCGCTACGAGTACCGGGTGACCGACGCCCCCTGGGGCGCCGAGCCGCTGCGTCGGCGGGACACCCTCGCCTGGGCGAAGGCGCTCGACCTGGACGCTCTCAACGCCGCCGCGGCGGGCCTCGTGGGGGAGCACGACTTCGCCGCGTACTGCCGGCGCAAGGAGAACGCCACGACGCTGCGCGAGGTGACCCGGCTGGACTGGCGGCGCGACCCGGACGGCATCCTCGTCGCCACCGTGCAGGCCGACGCGTTCTGCCAGGCGATGGTGCGCAGCCTCGTCGGCGCGATGCTGGTGGCCGGTGACGGCCGGCGTCCGGTCGACTGGCCGGGCAGCCTGCTCACCCGTCGGGAGCGGTCCAGCGAGGTGACCGTCGCGCCGGCGCACGGGCTGACGCTGGTGGCCGTCGGCTATCCCGACGATCCGGCCGCCTACGCCCGTCGCGCCGAACTGACCCGCCGGCTGCGCGTGCCCGTCGAGGGCTGAGACGACACGGCGGGTGCGGGCCTGTCCGGCCCACACCCGCACCCCCGATGTGTCCTCCTCAGTCGCCGGTGGACCCGCCCTCCTGGGAACCGGTGGCCTCCTCGGTCGGCTGGACGGCCGTGCCGCCCGTCGCCCGCCGCTCCAGCACACTCTGGTTGAGGTGCAGCTCGATCATGTCGAAGAGGACCTCGCGGACCGCGGTGTCGCCGGACCGGATGGTCTCGCCGTCGACCCGGGCCACCAGGGCGTACGCGAGGTAGTGGCCGCGTACCTGCCAGCCGACGCGGGTCGGTGCAGTGCCGATCGCCTCCGTCTCGTCGTCGGCCACCATGCCGCGGAAGCGGCCCTGCCGATCGTCGAGGATCTGGCGGATCCGGTCACGGGCGCGCTCGGCGCTGGCCCGGTCCGTCAGGTTGAACAGGCCGGTGGTGACGAGGTGCTCGCCGTCCGGGGAGCGCAGGGTGGCCCGGACCACCTGGTTGCAGCCCAGCCGGACGAGCAGTTCGGCGACCTCGCCGGTGGCGGCCACCGCGCAGCTGCCGCTGGAGTTTGTCTTGAGCACGCGGTACGCGGCCTCCCCGTCGCCGGGCACGAGCTGCCGGCCGGGGAAGACCTCCTTGGCGGTCAACGGCGCCTGGTCGATGTCCCGGGAGTCGAGGTCCTGCCGGTCGGGTGCGGTGGAGCCCGCTGCGGCGGGCTGCTCGGTCGGCGTGGGCCGGGGGTCGCTGTCCCGCTCGTTGACCAGGGCGGCGGCACCGAGGCCGCAGAGGGCGAGCAGGACCAGCACCGCCGAGCCGCCGACGACCACCTGCCACATCCGGCCGCCGCCGGAGCCGCCACCGCGCGCGGAAGGCTCGATCGGTACGGCCGAGGCGTACACGGCGGCGCGGGGCGGCTGCGCCGGTGGCGGCTCCGGCGGCGGCACCGGCTCGGCGGACGGCAGCGCCATCCGCGTGGTCCGGGGGAGCGACGGCGTGGGGAAGCGGGACGGCGACGGGCCGGCCGGAGGCTGGGGACCGGCGCCGAGCGCCGACGGCCCGGACGCCTCGTCCGGGTACTCCAGGAATGCGTCCTCATCGGACTCGTACCGATACACCATGCCGCCCAGAGTAGGAGTCAATGTCCCTTTAGGTGGTAAAAATGGGAAATTGTGATGACGGTGGTGAAGATGGTGAGGGTTCGTACCCACAGCCCAGCACCCGTGCCGGCCGTACCCGGGCTGCCTGCGAGAATCGCCGGATGACCGGCGACCACTACTTCACCGCTGAACCCACGACCACCGCCCACCCGCGCGAGGTCGAGTTCACCGTCGCCGGCCGCGACTACACACTCGCCTCGTCCGGCGGGGTGTTCTCCGCCACCCGGCTCGACCCCGGCACCGCCGTCCTGCTCCGCAAGGCCGAGCTGCCGTCCGCCGGCACCACCGGCGACCTGCTCGACATCGGCTGCGGCTTCGGGCCCATCACCTGCGTCCTCGCGACGTGTGCACCGTCGGCGACGGTCTGGGCGGTCGACGTCAACGAACGGGCCCGGCAGCTGACCGCCGCCAACGCGGCCCGCGTCGACGCGGCCGAGCGGGTGCGCGTCGCCGCCCCGGACGACGTACCGGCCGACGTCACCTTCGCCCAGATCTGGTCCAACCCGCCGATCCGGATCGGCAAGGAGGAGCTGCACCAGCTGCTGTCGCGCTGGCTGCCCCGACTCGCCCCGGACGGGGTCGCCTGGCTGGTCGTCGCCCGGCACCTCGGCGGCGACTCCCTGCACCGCTGGCTGGTCGACACCGACTGGCAGGTCGAGCGCCACTCCAGCCAGAAGGGCTTCCGGGTGCTGCGCGTCACCCGGTAAATGACTGGGCCGTCCGGCGGCGGCTCGGGCAGGATGCCGGCGTGGGATACGTGGACGTGGCAGGGGTCGGGCACATCCTGCCCGACGGCCGGGAACTCTTCACCGACGTGTCGTTCCGCGTCGGCGAGGGGGCCAAGGTCGCGCTGGTCGGACCGAACGGCGCCGGCAAGACGACGCTCCTGCGCATGGTCGCCGGTGACCTGACGGTGCGGACCGGCACGATCGCGCGTACCGGCGGGCTCGGCGTCATGCGCCAGTTCATCGGCATGATCGGCGACGAGTCGACCCTCGCCGACCTCGCGCTCTCGCTCGCCCCACCGGCGCTGCGCGCCGCCGGGCGCCGGCTCGCCGAGACCGAGGCGGCCATGCGGACGGCCGAGGTGCGCGGCAAGTACAGCACCGCCGCCGGCAAGGCCCAGCTGGCGTACGCGGACGCGCTGGCCGCCTGGGGCGAGGCCGGCGGGTACGACGCGGAGGTGCTCTTCGACACCGTCTCCACCATCGTGCTCGACCTGCCCTGGGACGCCTCGCGGGAACGTCCCGTCCGGACCCTCTCCGGCGGCCAGCAGAAGCGCTTCGCCCTGGAGCTGCTGCTGCGCGGCCCCGACGAGGTGCTGCTCCTCGACGAGCCGGACAACTTCCTCGACGTCCCCGGCAAGCGCTGGTTGGAGGCGCGGCTGCGGGAGTCCGGCAAGTCGGTGCTCTACGTCTCGCACGACCGGGAACTGCTGTCGCACACCGCCGACCGGGTGGTCGCCGTGGAGGGCGGCAGCGCCTGGGTGCACCCCGGCGGGTTCGCCAGCTGGCACGCCGCCCGGGTCGCTCGCCACGCGCGCCTCGACGAGCTGCGCAAGCGGTGGGACGAGGAGCACCAGAAGCTGCGCGAGCAGATGTTGATGTACAAGCAGAAGGCCGCGTACAACTCCGACATGGCCTCCCGCTACCAGTCGGCGCAGACCAAGCTGCGCAAGTTCGAGGAGGCCGGGCCGCCGCCCGTGCCACCGAAGGACCAGGACATCCGGATGCGGCTCGCGGGCGGCCGGACCGGCAAGCGCGCGGTGATGTGCGAGCAGCTCGAACTCGACAACCTCACCTACCCCTTCGACCTGGAGATCTGGTACGGCGACCGGGTCGCGGTGCTCGGCGCCAACGGGACGGGGAAGTCCCACTTCCTGCGCCTGCTGGCCCGGGGCGGCACCGACCCCGACCCCGCCAACGGGCCGGTCGACGGTGCCGAGAAGCTCGCCCCGGTCGCGCACGGCGGGATGGCCCGGCTCGGCGCCCGTGTCCGCCCCGGTCACTTCTCGCAGACCCACGACCGGCCGGAGTTGATGGAACGGACGCTGGTCGAGATCCTGTGGCGGGGCGACGAGCACCGCGCCGGCATGGACCGGCACGCGGCGATGGCGGCGCTGTCCCGGTACGAGTTGGCCGGGCAGGGCGACCAGCGCTTCGGCACCCTCTCCGGCGGGCAGCAGGCGCGGTTCCTCGTACTCCTGCTGGAGCTGTCGGGGACGACGCTGCTGTTGCTCGACGAACCCACCGACAACCTCGACCTGGCCAGCGCGGAGGCCCTGGAGACGGGCCTCGCGGCCTTCGCCGGAACGGTTGTCGCGGTGACCCACGACCGCTGGTTCACCCGCTCCTTCGACCGTTTCGTGCTGTTCCGCGGTGACGGCGAGGTGGTGGAGACCACCGAGCCGGTCTGGGACGTCCGGTGATCCCCGCCGGCGTCGGCGGGCGCTCGCGGCCGAGGTACTCGGCTGAACCGTTCCGCTCCCCCCGGCGGGCATAGGGTGGATCTCGTGACTGAGATGACGTACCGCCGGCTGGGCGACTCCGGGCTCGTGGTGTCCGTGGTCGGCATCGGCTGCAACAACTTCGGCCGCAAGCTCGACCTCGACGGCACCCGGGCGGTGGTCGACGCCGCCCTCGACGCCGGCATCACCTTCTTCGACACCGCCGACATCTACGGCGAACCGCAGGGCGGCTCCGAGGAGCTGCTGGGTCAGGCGCTCAAGGGCCGCCGCGACGACGTGGTGGTGGCCACGAAGTTCGGCATGGACATGCACGGCCTCAACGGGCCCGACTTCGGCGCCCGGGGCGCCCGGCGCTACATCGCGCGGGCGGTGGAGGCGTCGCTGCGCCGGCTCGGCACCGACCACATCGACCTGTACCAGATGCACGAGCCCGACCCGGACACCCCGATCGACGAGACGCTGGCGGCTCTGGACGACCTGGTCCGCGCCGGCAAGGTCCGCTACCTGGGCAACTCCAACTTCGCCGGCTGGCAGATCGCCGACGCCGACTGGACGGCGTCGTCCCAGGGCCGGACCCGGTTCGTCTCCGCACAGAACCACTACTCGCTGCTGGAGCGGAGCGTGGAGGCCGAGGTGATCCCCGCCTGCGAGCGCTTCGGCCTCGGCATGCTGCCGTTCTTCCCGCTGGCCAACGGCCTGCTCACCGGCAAGTACCGCCGGGACCAGGCACCGCCCGCCGGCAGCCGACTCGCCGGTGGCGGCCGGTACGCGGCCCGCCTCGCCGCCGCCGACTGGGACACCATCGAGGCCATCGAGGCGTACGCGGCGGACCGGGACCTGTCCATGCTCCAGGTGGCGATCGGTGGCCTCGCCGCCCAGCCGGCCGTGACGTCGGTGATCGCCGGCGCCACCACGCCCGAGCAGGTACGCGCCAACGCGGCGGCCGGTTCCTGGCAGCCCAGCGACGACGACCTGGCGGCCCTGCGCGCCGTACTCGACCGGTAGACCTCGCGGTTCCCGGCCGCTTTGCGGTCGGCGCGGTGCACGCGTTGCGAGGCCTGGTGCGCGCGTTGCCGGCGGGCGGTGCCGCGTGTTGCCGGCGGCCCGGCCCAGCAGGTCGGTGCCCCAGAGGTACAGGGCGCCGAGTCCGGCGATCACCCCGCCCGGCGGAAGCACCAGGCCCACCGCGTCGCACCACATGCGATGGTCGGTCTCCCGATAGCCGTCGACGTGCACGTACACGTCCGGCAGGAGCCTGCGCCACACCGGTGCGCGCAGCATCGACCAGGTCACCACACCCTCGGCGACGGCCGCGCCGGCCCGGAACGGCAGGAACGCGAGGCGGCGCGGAACCCGGGCGGCGGAGGGCATCCGGACAGCATGGCGTGACGGGACGCTCACCCGCCGCCCCCTCGTCGCCTTCGGACGGTCGGTGGGAAATCCGTACCCCCGCCCTTGGCGGATCCGAGGATCCGTCGTACGGTGACAGCCGCAAGTGACCCACGGGAGCCCGGTGTACCGGGCTGAGAGGGGGGCTGACAGCCCCCGACCGTCGAACCTGATCCGGGTAATGCCGGCGCAGGGAGGAGTGTTGCCGTGCCGTCCCTGGGACGCCTGCACCTGATCACCGACACCCGACCCGGACGGGACCCGCTCGCCGTGCTGCGGGCCGCCCTGCCGGTGGCCCGCGGCGAGCTGGTCGTCCAGGTCCGGGTCGGCGACGACGCCACCGACCGGGAGGCGTACGACCTGTCCCGCCGGGTCGTGGCGCTCTGCGCCCGCCACGACGTGACCTGCCTGGTCAACGACCGCCTGCACGTGGCCCTCGCGGTCGGCGCCGCCGGTGGGCACGTCGGCGCGCACGACCTGCCGGTCGGCGCGGCGCGGCGGGTGCTCGGGTCGGCCGCCGTGCTCGGCGCGACGGCCCGCGAGCCGGGTGCCGCCACCGAGGCGGTCGCCGCCGGGGCGAGCTACCTGGGCGTGGGGCCCTTCCGACCCACCCGGACCAAGGACGGACTGCCGCCGGCGATCGGTGTGGCCGGCGTGCGCGCCGTCGCCGAGGCGGTCACCGTGCCGGTGATCGCCATCGGTGGTGTGACGGCGGCGGACGTGCGCGAGCTGCGGGCCGCCGGCGCGTACGGGGTGGCGGTGGTGGGCGCGCTCTCCGGAGCCGCCGACCCCGCCCGTGCCACGGCGGAGCTGCTCGGGGCGTTGACGTGTTAAGCGGGGGCCCTTTCTATACATCAGGCGTTAAGAAGGGGCCCTTCCTTGCACCGGATGTGGCGGTGGTGGGGGCGGGGCCGGTCGGGCTGGCGATCGCCTGGCGGTGTGCCTCGCGAGGGCTGCGCGTCGTCGTGCACGATCCGGCGCCCGGTTCCGGGGCGTCGTACGTGGCCGCCGGGATGCTCGCGCCGGTGGCCGAGGCGTACTTCGGTGAGCACGAGCTGACCGGCCTGCTCACCGCCTCCGCCGCCCGCTGGCCGGCGTTCGCCGCCGAGCTGACCGAGGCGACCGGCGCCGACCTCGGCTACCGCACCGAGGGCACCCTGCTGGTCGGGCTCACCGCCGACGACCTGGCCGAGGCGCGGCGGCTGTGGGCGTTCCAGCAGGGGCTCGGACTGCCGGTGACGCCGCTGCGCCCCTCGGAGCTGCGGGACCGCGAGCCGGCCCTCGCCCCCCGAGTGCGTGGCGGCGCGCTCGCTGGCACCGACCACCAGGTCGACCCGCGCCGCCTGGTGCCGGCGCTGCGTACCGCCGCCGAGCGGGCCGGAGCGACGCTCACCGCCACGGCCGTCGCGCGCCTGTCCGAGGTGGACGCTCGCGTCACAGTGGTCGCCGCCGGCTGCGGCGCCGCGTCGCTGACCGGGCTGCCGGTCCGACCGGTGAAGGGTCAGGTGCTCCGGCTCCGCGCGCCCGGGGGCGCCGCGCCGGGCTTCCGGCACGTCATCCGGGGGTACGCCGACGGCGAGCACGTCTACCTCGTCCCGCGCGCCGACGGGGAGGTGGTGGTCGGGGCGACCGTCGAGGAGCGCACCGACACCACGGTCACCGCCGGGGCGGTGCTGCGCCTGTTGCGTGCCGCCGTGGACCTCCTACCGGAGCTGGCCGAGTACGACCTGGTCGAGGCGGTCGCCGGGCTGCGCCCCGGCACACCGGACAACGCCCCGATCCTCGGCCCGCTGCCCGGGCGGCCCGCCGTGCTGGCGGCGACCGGACACCACCGCCACGGCATCGTGCTCACCCCCGTCACCGCCGACCTGATCGCCGACCTGATCACCACCGGGGTGGCCGACCCGCTGCTGGCCCCGTTCACCCCGGACCGGTTCACCACCGAGGAGGGACACCCGTGGAACTGACCGTGAACGGTGCCGGCCGGACCCTGCCCGGCGGCTCCACCGTGGCGGACCTGGTCCGTGCCGTCACCGACCAGCAGCGCGGCCTCGCGGTCGCCGTCAACGGCGAAGTGGTGCCCCGGACCGGCTGGCCGGTGACCGCGCTGCGCGACGGCGACCGCGTCGAGGTGCTCAGCGCCGCGCAGGGCGGGTGAGCGTGGTGACCCTGACCCTGGACCTCGGCGGCGTCCCGTTCACGTCGCGCCTCATCCTCGGCACCGGCGGCGCCGCCAACCTGCACGTCCTGGAGCAGGCGATCCGGGCCTCCGGCACCGAGCTGGTCACCCTCGCCCTGCGTCGCGTCGACACCGCCCCCGGCACCGCCGGCGGGTTGCTCGACCTGCTCGACCGCTGCGGCGTACGCCTGCTGCCGAACACGGCCGGCTGCTACACGGCGGGCGAGGCCGTCAAGGTCGCCCACCTGGCCCGGGAGGCGTTCGACACCGACTGGGTGAAGCTGGAGGTGATCGGCGACGAGCGGACGCTGCTGCCCGACGGGGTGGAGCTGCTGCGTGCCGCCGAGGAACTCGTCGCGGACGGCTTCACCGTGCTGCCGTACACGTCCGACGACCCGATCCTGGCCCGCCGGCTGGCCGACGTCGGCTGCGCCGCCGTCATGCCGGCCGGCGCGCCGATCGGCTCCGGGCTGGGGGTGAGCAATCCGCACCACATCCGGCTGATCCGGCAGAGCGTCGACGTGCCGGTGATCCTGGACGCGGGCATCGGCACCGCCTCCGACGCGGCGCTCGCCATGGAGCTCGGCTGCGACGCGGTGCTGCTCGCCAGCGCGGTGACCCGGGCCGCCGACCCGGTGGCGATGGCCACCGCAATGCGGTACGCGGTCGAGGCCGGCCGCCTCGCGTACGGTGCCGGGCGGATCGAGCGCCGCTTCCACGCCCTCGCGTCCACGCCGGACGAGGGAAGGCCGGAGCTGTGACGGCGTCGTCGCGCCTCGACCCGCGTCCCGGCTCCGTCTCCTCCCGCCGTCCCTCGGGCGTCGTCGTGCTGACCGATCGGCGGCTGGCGCGCCGGCCGCTCGCCGAGGTGGTGGCGGCGGCCGTCGCCGGGGGAGTGCGGTGGGTGGTGCTGCGCGAGAAGGACCTGCCCCGGGTCGAGCGGGCCGCCCTCGCCGCCGACCTGCGGGCGATCCTGGCCGAGGCGGGCGGCACGCTGGTCGTCGCCGGTCCGGACCCGCTGGGCTCCGACGCCGTGCACCTGCCCGCCGCCGGCCCGTACCCACCGCCGCGCCTCGGTCTGGTCGGCCGCTCCTGCCACGACGAGGCGGAACTCGCCCGGCTCACCACCGAGGACTACGCGACCCTCTCGCCGGTCTACCCGACGACGACCAAACCCGGCTACGGCCCACCACTGCGCCCGACGGGGCTCGCCAATCTGATCCGGGTCAGCCCGGTCCCGGTCCTGGCCCTGGGTGGCGTCGAGTCCCCGGACCAGGTGCGGCAGTGCGTCGCGGCAGGGGCGGTCGGCGTGGCGATCCTCGGCGCGGTCATGCGGGCCGACGACCCCGCCGAGGCCGCCGCCACGTTGCAGGCCGCCGCCGCGACCACCGAGGGGGACCGGTGACACCGACGACCGTGCTCACCATCGCCGGCTCGGACTCCGGCGGGGGCGCCGGCATCCAGGCCGACCTCAAGGTCTTCGCCGCGCTCGGGGCGTACGGGACCAGCGTGCTCACCGCCGTGACCGCGCAGAACACCCGGGGCGTGGACGCCGTCCTGCCGTTGCCTCCGCGTACGGTCACCGACCAACTGGACAGCGTGCTCGTCGACTTCACCGTCCGGGCGGTCAAGACCGGCATGCTGGGCAGCCCCGCCGTTGCGGACGCGGTGGCCGAGGCCGCGAAGGACAGGCGGCTGCCCCATCTCGTCGTCGACCCGGTGCTCGTCGCCACCAGCGGCCACACGCTCGGCGTGGTGGAGGCGGTGGAGCGGCTCCTGCCGTACGCCGAGGTGGCGACGCCGAACTGCGCGGAGGCCGCGGCCCTCACCGGACGCCCGGTGACCACGGTCGAGGAGATGGTGGCCGCCGCGGAGGCCCTCGCCGCGGGCGGACCGGCGTTCGTGGTGGTCACCGGCGGCGACGTGGACGCCGACGGTGAGGCGGTCGACGTCCTGCGCGGCGGCGGCACGACGACGGTGCTCCGCGCGTCCCGGGTGCCGACGCGGCACAACCACGGGACCGGGTGCTCGTTCTCGGCGGCGATCGCCGTCCGGCTGGCGCTGGGCGATCCGGTTCCGGTCGCCGTCACCACCGCCAAGGAGTACGTCACCCGGGCGCTGACCGGCGCCCGGGACTGGGAGTTGGGCGCGGGACGCGGCCCTCTGGACCACTTCGGCTGGTCCGCTTGAGCGACAGGGAGGCTGTCATGCAGGCACGTCGCAAGGTCTACGTCGAGGGGTCGCGGCCGGACGTCCGGGTGCCGTTCGCCGAGGTGGACCTGACCGGGGACAACCCGCCGGTCCGGCTCTACGACACCTCCGGCCCGGGCTCCGACCCGGAGGTGGGGCTGCCGCCGCTGCGCGGTGCGTGGATCGCCGCGCGGGGTGACGTGGCGCCCGTCGCTGGTGCGGGTACCCCGCTCGCGGGTGCGGAGGGGAAGCGGCCGACCCAGCTCGCGTACGCGCGGGCGGGGGTCGTCACGCCGGAGATGGAGTTCGTGGCGATCCGGGAGGGCGTCGCGCCCGAGTTCGTGCGGGACGAGATCGCGGCCGGCCGGGCCGTGCTGCCGCTGAACGTCAACCACCCGGAGTGCGAGCCGGCGATCATCGGCAAGGCGTTCCTCGTGAAGGTCAACGCGAACATCGGCACGTCGGCCGTCACCTCGTCCGTCGCCGAGGAGGTGGAGAAGCTGACGTGGGCCACCCGCTGGGGCGCGGACACGGTGATGGACCTGTCCACCGGCCGGCGGATCCACGAGACCCGCGAGGCGATCGTGCGCAACTCGCCGGTGCCGATCGGCACGGTGCCGATCTACCAGGCGTTGGAGAAGGTCGGCGGCGACCCGGTGAAGCTGAGCTGGGAGGTGTTCCGGGAGACGGTGATCGAGCAGGCCGAGCAGGGCGTCGACTACATGACCGTGCACGCCGGGGTGCTGCTGCCGTACGTGCCGCTGGCCGTGGACCGGGTGACCGGGATCGTCTCCCGGGGCGGCTCCATCATGGCCGCCTGGGGCCTCGCACATCACGAGGAGAACTTCCTCTACACGAACTTCCGGGAGCTGTGTGCGCTGCTCGCCCGGTACGACGTGACGTTCTCCCTCGGCGACGGGCTGCGGCCCGGCTCGATCGCCGACGCCAACGACGAGGCGCAGTTCGCCGAGCTTCGCACCCTCGGTGAGCTCACGAAGGTCGCCTGGGAGTACGACGTCCAGGTCATGATCGAGGGCCCCGGGCACGTGCCGATGCACAAGATCAAGGAGAACGTGGACCTCCAGCAGGAGTGGTGCCACGAGGCCCCCTTCTACACGCTCGGCCCGCTGACCACGGACATCGCCCCGGCGTACGACCACATCACCTCGGCGATCGGTGCCGCGATGATCGGCATGTTCGGCACCGCGATGCTCTGCTACGTCACCCCGAAGGAGCACCTCGGTCTGCCGGACCGGGACGACGTGAAGGCGGGCGTGATCGCGTACAAGATCGCCGCGCACGCGGCCGACCTGGCCAAGGGCCACCCGGGGGCGCAGGCGTGGGACGACGCGCTCTCCAAGGCGCGGTTCGAGTTCCGCTGGGAGGACCAGTTCAACCTGTCGCTCGACCCGGAGACCGCACGGTCGTACCACGACGCGACGCTGCCGGCCGAGCCGGCGAAGACGGCCCACTTCTGCTCGATGTGCGGGCCGAAGTTCTGCTCGATGAAGATCACGCAGGAGCTGAAGGAGTACGCCGCCCGTGGCATGAAGAACAAGTCGGACGAGTTCGTGGCCGGTGGGGGCCGCGTGTACCTGCCGCTGGCCTGACCCGTGCCGGTCCGCCCCGGTACGGCGCACTTGAGGGTGTACGAGTGCGCGAGGCGGTATGCCTGTCAGGAATAAATATGCCTGTCAGGCATAACGCCAGTTCAGATTCGTGCTCCCTCGTGGGCACTCAGTCGCGGTGGTGCCGGCCGCTCGACCGCAGCGACCGCCGGCCGCTCTCCTGCTCCGGCTCGTTGTCCGGCAGCGGCTTGCTGAGCCCGGCGACCCAGTCCACGAACTCCTCGTCCTGTGCGGGGAGCTGCTCGGTCTGGTCGACCGTGGCGGCGGTGTCCTGTTCGGCCCGCGCCTTGCCGCGGCGGAACAGCCCACGCCGGCCGCGCCCCCGTCCGGCCGACTGGTCGGTTCCGGCGCTCGGCGGCGCTCCGTCGAGGGCGGCGTCCCCGCCGCCGACGGTGCCCGCCGGGGAGGTACCGGCGGCGCCCGTGCCGATCACGCCGGCGGCGCCCGTGCCGATGGTGCCCGTGCCGGCGGTGCTCGTGCCGGTGGTGCTCGTGCCCGTGGTGTCCGTGCCGGCGGTGCCGGCCGGGCTGCCCGGCGCGCCGGGCGTGGAGGTGATCGTGCCGGGGGTCCTCGTGGTCGCCGCAGCCGGCGCCGGGCCGGTGGTCGAGGACGGGCCGGTGGTCGAGGACGGGCCGGTGGTCGGGAGCGGGGCACCGGTCGTCTGCGGGCCGGCGCGGCGGGCCGTCTCGAAGGCGTCCCAGGTCGCGGCGCGGCTGAGGTCGGGCAGCGGAGCCCGGTGCCGTGGTCGGAGAGCCGGCTCCGGAGTCCCGTCCCCGGTCGTCCGAGCCGCGGCGGGCCCGTTCGGCCGGGTCACGGGCGGCTCGGGGCGGACCGGCCGACCGATGGGCGTCGGTCGGGTCGCCGGTGGCGGTGTGGCGGGCGGGTCGGCCGGTACGACGGCGTCGGTCGGCGCAGCGTCGGTCGGTGCGGCGTCAATCGGTGTCGCGTTGGTCGGCACCGCGGCGTCGGTCGGTGCGGCGCCGGTCGGTGTCGCGTTGGTCGGCACCGCGGCGTGGATCGGAGCGACGACCGGTGCGGGCGGCGTCGCGCGCGGGTCGGGGGTCCGACCGGCCGGGATCGGGGTGGCCTGGTCCCGGGGAGGGCCGACCGGCCCGACGACGGCTTCGGTGACGGGAACCGGCGTGGTGGTGTCCGACGGCTCCGGGGCGGAGCGGGGCCGGCGGGGCCGGCGAGGGCGGGCCGTCGACGCGGCGACCGGAGCGGGTGCCGCGAGCCCTTCGGGCCCCCCAGCCGCCGTCGCGCCGGCCGTCGTCGTGCCGGCCGTGGTCGTGTCGGCCGTGGTCGTGTCGGTCGTGGTCGTGGTCGTGTCGTCGGTCTTCTGGGCGGGTGCCGGGGCCGAGGCGTCGGGTGCCCGATCCGGGACGAGGTCGATCGGCCTCGTCGTCGCTACCGGCCAGTCCCAGTGGACCGGGGTCGTCGGGCCGGAACCGCCGGGCGGGACGGGTGCCCCGAGGGGCGTACCGCCGTCGTGGTCGCGGACCCCGACGGCGGTCCTCCCGCGCGGGTCCGGCTCGTCGCCCGGCCGGCCGGTGAGCGTGACGTCGGTCGACCGGACGTCGGCCGACGTGGTGTCGGCGGACGTAACGGTCGAGGGCAGGCCCGGGCCGGCGGGCAGCGCCCGGAGAACCTCGGTCGGCTCGATGGCCGTGCTCGCGGACCGGGCCGGCACGAGCGGCCAGCGCAGCAGGGCAGCGGCGGCCGAGCCGAGCGCGCCCACCACGACGGCGATGAGGGCGCCGTAGTACGGCGTGGCCTGGTAACGGTCGACGACGTCCCCGGGACCCGCGGTCAGGTACGCGAACGCGAGGAGCACCGGGCCGGCCACCCCCGTCGCGCCGCTGACCAGGGGCGGGTGCCCCCGCCAGCGGGCCAGACCACCGGTGGCCGCGCCGGCCAGCAGAGCCACCAGCGGCAGGACGACCATCGACAGCCGCTGCGCCGCGTCCGGGTCGAGCCAGGACGGCTCCAGGACCCCGAGTCGTACGGTGGACAGCTCGCCCGCGCCGATCAGCGTCGGCGCGGCCGACACCAGCGCGAGCAGCCACACGACCGCGGCCACCAGGGCCATGTTCCAGCCGACCGGCGGTCGTAGCAGGACGGTCGTCGCGGCGCACGCACCCACCACCGCGCCGGCGGTCGCGCAGACGGCGACCGCCCAGACCGGGTCCACCGAGATCAGCTCGGCGGCCCGTGCGGGTTGCATGCACAGCGGGGCGACGACGGTGGCGCCGAGCGCGGCGGCCGCGGCGACCGCGACCGGTCGCACCGTACCGGTCAGCAGCCCGTCGCGCCGGGCCAGGCGCTCGGTGAGCACGGCGCCGGCCACGGCGGCGTTCGCCGCGAACCAGCCGGCCCAGACGAGCTGAGCCGGCCACTGGTTGACGCTGCCGCCGGTGAAGCTGCCGTCGAGCCGGACGATGCCGAAGCCGAACGCGACGCCCAGCTGGCCGGCCCCGGCCAACAGGCTCACCCCGAGCGCGGTGAGCAGCAGTCTGCCCCAGGTCCGAAAGGCCATGTCCGGCACGTTACGGTCCGGTGCGCCCGATCGCCACCGGCGCGCCGTGCGACGTCACGGCCCTGCCTCCGGCGGGTCTACTTGAGTTCGACCAGCCGGGCCAGGTACGTCGTGTCGCCGACGTTGGTGAGCATGTGCACGGCGCCCGGGTCCCGGTAGACGACGCCGCCGGTCGGCTCGTCCGCGTCGATCCGCGTGCCGTCGACGGTCTGCACGACGTTCTTCGCGCCCTGGACCGCCACCACCAGGTAGGGGTGGTCGTGCCGGTGCAGGGGCTGGCGCTCGCCCGGCTCCAGGCGGATGTGCCACACCCGGACCCGGTCGTTCTCGTACACGATCTCCTGGCCCACCGGACCGAGATCGAGCTGGGCGTCGGTCATCGGACTCCGTCCAGACGGGGAAGCACCTCGGCGGCGATGAGTTCCAGGTGGTCGAGGTCGGCGAGGTCGATCAGGCGCAGGTGGACACGGGAGGCGCCGATCGCGGCGAACTCGCCGATCCGGTCCACGAGCTGCGCGGGCGACCCGACCACCGGGTCCTCCGGCGGCAGGGCGCTCTTGACGTGCAGCGGCGCGGCGCGCTCCCGCGCCTCGGCGTCGGTGCGGCCGATCGCCACCACGATCCCGGCGGAGAGCACCAGCGGTGCCCGCCCGCTCGCGTCCCGCCCGGTCCGGTCGCACGCCTCGCGTACCCGCTCGTACGCGACGGCGGTCTCCTCGACCGACTTGAACGGCATGTTGAACTCGTCGGCGTACCGGGCGGCCAGCTCGGGGGTGCGCTTCGGACCGCGTCCGCCGACGATCACCGGGGGACCGGGCACCTGCACGGGCTTCGGCAGCGCCGGAGCGTCCACCAGCCGGTAGTGGTCGCCGGTGTAGCTGAACGTCCCGCCTGACGGGGTGGCCCACAGCCCGGTGACGATCTCCAACTGCTCGGCGAGCCGGTCGAAGCGCTCGCCGACACCGGGGAACGGGATGCCGTACGCGGTGTGCTCGCGCTCATACCAGCCGGCCCCGATGCCCAGCTCGATCCGGCCGCCGCTCATCTGGTCGACCTGGGCCACCATCACCGCGAGCGGCCCGGGCATGCGGAACGTGGCCGAGCTCACCAGGGTGCCGAGCCGGATGCGGCTGGTCTCCCGGGCGAGCGCGGCGAGGGTCAGCCAGGCGTCGGTGGGACCGGGCAACGCGGGCTCGTCGCCCATGGCCCGGTAGTGGTCGGCGCGGAAGAAGCCCTCGTACCCGGCCGCCTCGGCCGCGCGGGCGAAGCGTGACTGGTCGTCGTAGCTCGCGCCGCGGTGCGGCTCGACGAACACCGACACCCGCATGGTCATCGTCCCTCCGCGCCGGAGGCGACCGGCAGGTCCCGCTCCATCAGCAGTTCGTGCAGGTCCGCGCTGACCCGGGCGACGTCGGCGAGGTGCGCGTTGCGGCCCAGGGTGCGGGGTCGGGGGATGGCCACGTCGACGACCTTGCGGATCCGTCCCGGGCGGGGGCTCAGCACGACCACCCGGTCGGCCAGCAGCACCGCCTCGTCGATGGAGTGGGTGACGAACACGACGGTGGCGGAGGTCTCCATGTGCACCCGCTGGAGTTCGCCGGCCAGCTCCTCGCGGGTGAGCGCGTCGAGTGCCGAGAACGGCTCGTCCATCAGCATCACCCGGGGCTCGCCGATGAGCGACCGGCACAGCGACACCCGCTGCTGCATGCCGCCGGACAGCTCGTGCGGGAGGCGCTTCTCGAAGCCTGCGAGGCCGGCGAGGTCGAGCAGGGCGCGGGCGCGCTCCCGGTGCTCCTTCCGCTTCCAACCGAAGATCTCGACCGGGAGCAGGACGTTGTCCAGGACGGTGCGCCAGGGGAGCAGGGCCGGCCGCTGGAAGAGCATCGCGATGTCCGGTCGGGGCCGCGTGATCGGCGTGCCGGCGACGGTGATCTCCCCGGCGGTCGTCGGGAGCAGCCCGGCGATCAGGCGTAGCAGCGTGGACTTGCCGCAGCCCGAGCGGCCGACGACGGCGACGAACTCGCCCTCGGCGACGTCGAGGTCGATGCCGCGCAGCGCCTCGACCTGGCCGCTGCGGCCGTCGAAGGTACGGGACACCCCGGAAAGACGGATCATCTCCGACGTGCCTCCCCTGAGTCGTCGGTCAGCCGGCTGCCGGAAAGGGTATCCGTCCTGTGTGGTTTGCGCACCGTCCGGGGTGGAGGTGAGTTGTTTCCGTTCCGAAACCTCGGACGCCTGGCGTCGCAAAGGTGGGTTTCTCGTACGCTGTGGCCGCGAAGAGTCCCCTCACGACGGTGGTGTCGGCTTTCCCCCTGAGCCGCCGCCACCGAACAACCCCGCCGGGAGGCCCGCCGCCCCCGGTCGGAAAGGACAAGGTGCACTGATGAGAAGGCTGACCCGCACGGTCGCCGCGGCCACCCTGGCGACCGCCCTCGCCCTGGTCGCCGGCTGCAGCAGCGGCTCGGACTCCGCCGACGCCCCCAAGGGCGGCGACGGCAAGGCGTTGGAGAAGGTGACCTACCTCACCTCGTTCGGCAACTTCGGCCGTGACTCGTACGCCTGGGTGGCCAAGGAGAAGGGCTTCTTCTCCGAGGCCGGCTTCGACGTCGAGATCAAGCCGGGCCAGGGCACCGGCTCGGTCATCCAGACCATCGTCGGTGGTCAGGCCCAGTTCGGCCCGATCGACCTCACCGGTGGTCTGCTCCAGCTCGGCAACGGCCAGGCGAAGGACTTCGTGGCGGTCGCCGCGATCCAGCAGCGCACCATGGCGGCCATCGCCACGGTCGAGGGCAAGAACATCGCCTCTCCGAAGGACCTGGAGGGCAAGAAGCTCGCCGACACCCCGAGTTCCGTCGTGCGCAACCTCTTCCCGACGTACGCCCGGATGGCCGGCGTCGACGCCTCCAAGGTGACCTGGGTCAACGGTGAGGCGCAGACGCTGATGGGCACGCTGGCCTCCGGCTCGGTCGACGGCATCGGCCAGTTCGTCGTCGGTCAGCCCACCATCGAGGCGATCACGAAGAAGAAGGCGGTCCTGCTGCCGTACAGCGACGTGATGCAGGACCTCTACGGCAACGTGCTGATCACGTCCTCGAAGATCGCCAAGGAGAACCCGGAGATGGTCAAGCGGTTCACCGGCGCCCTGATGAAGGGCCTGGAGTACGCGCTGGCCAACCCGAAGGAGGCTGCCGACCTCCTGAAGAAGAACGTCGACGCCACGGTCCCCGCCGCGGCCGCCGCCGAGCTTCAGCTGATGGCCGCGTACGTCCGGTCCAGCAACTCCGGCACCCAGCTCGGCACCCTGGACAGCGGCCGGGTGGCCAAGAGCATCGCGATCCTGCAGGGGGCGGGCCAGCTCAAGCAGAACATCACCCCCGACCAGATCATCGACTTCGGTCTCGCGCCGAAGGCCTGAGCGGGTCCGATCGTCCACGGGGGTGCGGTCCACCGGTCCCGACCGGTGGGGCGTGCCCCCGTCCCGTACCGGCCGACGGCCGCATGTTGCCAGGAGGATCTCGATGACCGACGTCCGCTCGCCGGAGCCGGCGGTGACGGTCGCCCCGTCCGCGCCGCAGGCCGGCTCTTCGGCCGGTCGCGCCCGGGCCCGGCGGTGGGGTGGCGGCGCGGCCGCCGTGCTGCTGCCCGTCGCCGGCCTGCTGGTCGCGCTCGGCACGTGGTGGGTGGTGGCCCACCTGGAACTGGTCCACCCGGCCGCCCTGCCGCCGCCGGGCGACGTGGTGACCGCGTTCGCCGACCAGCCGGCCCGGATGCTGGAGCACACCTGGATGACCACCCGGGAGATCATGGTCGGGTTCGCGCTCTCGGCGGTGGCCGGCGTGCTGCTCGGCCTGGCCCTGGCGGCCTCCCGCACGGTGGAGCGGATGTTCACCCCGCTGCTGGTGGCGGTGAACGCGGTCCCGAAGATCACCCTCGGGCCGCTGCTGGTGGTGGCGCTCGGCTGGGGTCAGAAACCCATCCTCACCATGGTGTTCCTGCTCTGCTTCTTCCCGATCGTGCTGTCCACGGCGACCGGTCTGACCACCACACCGGCCGATCTCGCCGAGTTGGCGCGCTCGCTGAACGCGTCGCGCTGGCAGGCGTTCCGCAAGGTGCGCTTCCCGGCGGCGCTGCCGCAGATCTTCGTCGGGCTCAAGGTGGCCATGCCGCTGGCCGCGATCGGCGCGGTGATCGGCGAGTTCCAGGCCGGCGAGGGGGGCCTCGGCTACGTCATCCAGCAGTACGCGGGCATCGGTGACACCGCCACCGCGTGGGCGGCGATCATGCTGGTGGCGCTGGTGAGCATCCTGCTCTACGCGGCCCTGCTGGTCGTGGAACGGCGGGCCCTGCCCTGGCAGCGGGAGACCACGAGCAGTCGCTGAGCGCACGGAACGGCCCGCCGGGGTGGACCCGGCGGGCCGTACGCGTCGTGGGTCAGCCGGCCAGGCGCCAGCGGCCGTTACGGGCCACCAGAACGGTCAGCGCCTGCGGCATCAGGCCGGAGTGGTTGTCCGGGGTCATCCGGATCGGGCCGGAGAGGCCGTCGAGCTGGGACGTCTCCAGCGTGTCCCGGATGCCGTCGCGGTTGACGGTGCCGGGCTCGCCACCGGCACGCAGCACGGCGTCGGCGACGAGCTGGACGGCGTCCGCGGCGAAGGACGACGAACCGTGGTAGCCGCCGTAGCTGGCGGTGTAGTCCTGGAACCACTGGCGTCGGGCGGCCTTGGCCGGCGTGGTCGCGATGACGTCGTCGATCACCATGGTCTGGGTGAAGACCAGGGTCGCCCGTTCGGTGGCCCGGGCGGAGGCGCCGAGGAAGAGGTCACCGGCCGCGGAGGCGTCGAAGAAGAGCGAGCCGGAGAAGTCGCGCTGCGCGGCCGCGGCGGCGGCGAGTGTCGCCTGCTCCGGCGGGGTCCACAGGATCAGGGCGCCGGGCTCTCCCTCGATGACCGAGGCGACCTGCTGGGAGACGTCGGTGTCGGTGGCGCGGACCGACTGCGCCCGTACCGAGCGGATGCCGGCCTTGGCCAGCTCGTCGCGGAGCGCGGCCAGCCCCTCGCGGCCGTAGTCGTCGTCGCTGTGCAGGACGGCGACCTTGCGTACCCCGCCCTTGCGCCGCAGTTCCCCGGTGAGTGCCGCGGCGTTGTCGGCGGCGTTCGGGGCGAGCTTGAACACGTAGCGGCGGTCGGCCACGGGCGTGGTCACGGCGCCGGCCGGGGCCAGCGCGATGGTGGGGATCCGCTTCTCGTTGATGGTGCGGACCGCGCCGACCGCGCATTCGTTGCAGCCGCCCATGATGATGGCGCTGACCCGGGAATCGTCGCTGAAGTCGCTGATGTTGCGCAGGGACTCGCTGGCGTCGGAGCGGTTGTCCTTCACGGTCAGTTTGATCCGGCGGCCGTTCAGCGCGCCGGAGGAGTTCAGCTGGTCGATCTTCAGGTCGAGGGCCCTCTGGTACGCCCTGCCGACCGGTGCCGCGGCGCCGGACAGTTCGAGGTCGGCGGCGATGACGATGGGGCTCGTGTCCTGTTCCTCCGCGCCGAACTGGCATCCGGTGAGCATGGTGGCCAGCACGGCCGATGCGATCGCCGTGGCGGTCGCGGAGCGGATGGGGCTCAACTCAGTCCTCCAGGTGCGGCGCCGGCGCTGCCCGGTCACCGCCGGTTCGTCCGTCCTCAGTGGAGAGACGGAGTGGGTCTGCCGTACGGTGTGCGCGAAGCCTGCAAAACCTTGCCAATGGCGGGCGCTGCGGTCAAGCGGGGGTGGCGAGGGCTTTTCGGGACAGCGATCCCACATCGTGGGGTAACGCAAAGTTTGCAAATCATCACGCAACTGGCACGCGCGACCACTCTGGAGTGACATGCCCTGTTCACGGCCAGTGCGAAATGCGGGCGCCAGGTGACAGGCGTCCCCGATCCTCGCTCCGCGACCGTTTCCTGCCTCACTGCGGCTTCCCAAAAGGCATCCCGTCTGATGAAATCGCCGCCGTGCCGCGCGTGGCGCTCCGCTGCACCAGGCACGGTCGGCGGGTCAGGCGTGGAAGATACGACGGAGGCGATGTCGTGAGCACCGGACCGACGACCCTGCCCGCCGGCGGCCAGGCCGCTCAACCGCCGGTCGGCCACCAGACCGCCCCGCCCCGACGTCGCCGGCTGCCCCGGCTCCGCGACGCCCGGATCCGCTCGAAGCTCGCACTGATCCTGGTCGTCCCGGTGGCCGCGGTGATCGCGCTGGCCACGATCCGTCTGGTGTCCGTCGGCGAGGGCGCGTACGACGCCTCCCGCGCGCAGGCGCTGACCGAACTGTCCATCGACGTCTCGGCGCTCACCCAGGACCTGCACGCCGAGCGCATGGCCGCCGCCGAGTTCCTGGCCGCGCCGCGGCAGCAGGCCGACACGTACAACCTGCGGGTGCGCGCCACCGACGAGCGGGTACGGGCGTACCGGGCGGAGCGGGACCGGATCGGCGAGCCGCCGACGGTGGTACGGGACCGCCTCGAGGCCATCGACGGCCACCTGGAGACGCTCGACGCCACCCGGCAGCAGGTGCTGGACCGCCGACAGATGGCCGTCGCCGAGGCGGCGCTGCGCTACGGCGTGATCCTCACCGACCTCGTCGCGTACGGCGACGGGCTGGCCCAGCTGCCGGGTGAGGAGGACCTGGCGGACGCCCGGCGAGCGGTCGCCGCGTTCGCCCGCGCCAAGGCGGCCGTCGCGGAGGAGGAGGCGGTCGTCTTCACCGCCCTGAGCGCCGGTCAGCTCGACGCGGAGCAGTTCTCCGCGTTCGTGGCCACCCTGACCAGCCAGCAGGAGGCGCTGACTGCCTTCTCCCTGGCCGCCGACCCGGCCCAGCGGGCCCTGGTCGACAGCACCGTCTCCGGTGACGCGGTCACCCTCTCCGACCGGGTGGCCGGCGACATCGCCCGTTCCGTCGGACAGCGGGCCCCGGTCCGCCCGGCCGAGGCCGTCGCCGCGATCGGCGCCGTCAACGACCTGATGCGGTGGGCCGAGATCCGCCTCCAGGACGAGCTGCTCGCCGACGCCGACCAGGCCTACTCGGACGTCATCCGCCAGGCGGTCGTCGAGTCGCTGCTGGTGCTGCTCACCCTGCTCATCGCGGTCACGCTCGCCGTGGTGCTGGCCCGCTCGCTCAACGAGTCGCTGTACCGGCTTCGCGAGGGCGCGCTCTCGGTGGCCAACCACGACCTGCCCGACGCGGTGCGCCGCCTGCAGAACATCGACACCGTCGGCGACGGCGGCGTGGACGCCATCGTCCAGCGGGTCCGGGATCCGATCAAGCTCGACAACCGGGACGAGGTCGGCGAGGTCGCCAGCGCGTTCAACGTGGTCCACCGCGAGGCGGTCCGGGTCGCGGCCGAGCAGGCCGCGCTGCGGACCAGCGTCTCCGCGATGTTCCTCAACCTGGCCCGGCGCAGTCAGACCCTGGTCGACCGGATGATCGGCGAGCTGGACGCGATCGAGCGCGTCGAGGAGGACCCGAAGCGGCTCGCCCGGCTGTTCGAGCTGGACCACCTGGCCACCCGGATGCGCCGCAACGACGAGAACCTCCTCGTCCTCGCCGGCGCGGACTCCGCCGTGCCCCGTCGCGACGACGCCCTGCTGGTCGACGTCCTGCGGGCGGCGCAGTCCGAGGTGGAGCTCTACAACCGGATCGAGTTCGGCACGGTCGACGCCGACATCTCGGTGAGCGCGAACGCGGTCAACGACGTGGTGCGCCTCGTCGCGGAACTGCTCGACAACGCCACCCGCTTCTCGCCCCCGAACACCACGGTGGTCGCCGACGCGCGACGGATCCGCGACTACGTCCTCATCCAGATCGAGGACCGGGGTCTCGGCCTGACCGAGGAGCAGATGGACTCGCTCAACCGGCGGCTGGCCGAGTCACCCACCGTGGACGTCGCCGCGTTCCGGCTGATGGGTCTGGCCGTGGTGAGTCGGCTCGCCGACCGGTACGGCATCCGCGTCGAGCTGCGCCGCAACGTCGAGGGCGGCACCGTCGCCCAGGTGACCCTGCCGGCCGCCACGGTGGTGCTCTCCGCCAACCGGGGCCGCGACCAGGCGATTCCCCGGCCGCGCCAGCCGCTGCCCGTCGAGCAGACCCCGCTGTCGCCGGTGTCCCACGCCGAGCCGCTGGCCGGCGCCCGTACCGTCGCGGCGACCCTCAGCGACCCCTGGCGCGTCGACCCGCCGGCACCCTGGTCGGCGGCCGAGCAGGCGCGCGACACCGCGGCACCCGTGCAGGCCGGCGGCCTGACCGGCGCGCAGCCCGTCGTCCCGGCCGCCGCCGGGGTCCCGGCGGCACCGGCCGAGCCGGCGTTCGCGGGCAGCGGCGGCATCTCCGTCGGTACGCCGACCGTCGCCTATCCCACGATCGATCCCCTGCCGCGGCGTGCTGCCGAGCCGGCCGCGCCCGTCCTGCCCGTCGGCCCGGTCGCCGGTCCGGTCGGCGCCACCGCCTCCGCCACCGGTCCGGGGGTCAACGGGAGCCACGCCGCCGGCATGCCGAGGGCCGGTGGTGCCGGTCTGGGCGCCAACCTGGCCGCCACCGCGCCGCTGGCACCGCCCGCCCCGGTCGCGACCCGTTCCGGCCTGCCGGCCGAGGCGCCGATCTTCCGGGAGATGGAGGCGGTGTGGTTCCGGTCCCACGGCAACGACGCCACCGCGATCTTCACCCGGCCGGACTTCGACCAGCCTCCGCCCACCGCACCCACCGCCGGGCCGTCGACGGCCGCCCCGTCGACGTCGCCTCCGTCGACGCGGCCGAAGCTGCCCACCCGTACCCCGGGGACGACGCCCACCCCGGCACCCATGCAGCCACCGCCGTCGTACGCCCCGCCGGTGAACCGGACCCCGACGCCGGCCGCGCCGGCTCCGGCGACCCCGGCCCCCGCGCCGCCGGCCCCGGCCCCGACCCCGGCCACCCCCGTGGCCGCGCCGGTCGCCGAGACGCCGAGCGCCACCGACCCCGACGAGGCCTGGCGGACCGCCGCCGACGAGGGCTGGACCCGCGCCAGCAAGGCGGCGGAGCCCTCCACCGCCGGCACCACCCGGTCCGGCCTGCCGAAGCGGGTGCCGCAGGCGCAGCTCGTGCCCGGCGGCATCGAACCCCGCGGTGGCCGGGACCGCAGCCGGCGCACGCCGGACGACGTACGTGGCCTGCTGTCGGCCTACCACCGCGGCGTGCAGCGCGGTCGGGCGGTCGGCACGGACCAGAACAGCACCTCGACCACCAAGGAGACGAGCCGATGAACAGGCCAGCGGCCATGCAGGACATGGGTTGGCTGCTCACCAACTTCGCCGACAGCGTGGCGGGTATCGCCCACGTGGTGGCGGTGTCCGCCGACGGGCTCCTGCTCGCCTCCTCCCGGGATCTGCCCGGGGACCGGGCGGACCAGCTCGCGGCGATCACCTCGGGTGTGGTGAGCCTGACCGAAGGTGCCGCGCGGATGTTCAGCGCCGGTGGTGTGCTCCAGACCGTCATCGAGATGGACAGCGGATATCTCTTCCTCATGTCGATCAGTGACGGATCGTCGATGGCCGTGCTCGCCGCGCGCAGTTGCGACGTCGGCCAGGTGGGCTACGAGATGGCCCTGCTCGTCGAGCGGGTCGGCGCGGCGCTGGTGCCGCTGCCTCGGGACGCGGTGCGGTCGTAACCGGGGCGCGACGCGGGCCCCGCGTCGGCCAGTGACAGCAGATCCGGTGCCGACAGGCTCCGGCCGGGAGGGAGGTGATCGCGGGTGGACCGTCGCCGTGAGGACCCGCGCGGCGCGCTCGTGCGGCCGTACGCGGTCACCCGCGGACGTACCGAACCCCGGCAGGACATCGCCCTGGAGGCGGTGCTGTCGGCGAGCCCGACGGCGGTCGCCGAGTCGCGGTTCGCCGGGCACGACAAGCACCGCATCGCCACGGTCTGCGAGGGCCGTCCGCAGTCACTGGCCGAGATCGCCGCGTACACCCGGCTGCCGCTGGGCGTCGCCCGGGTGCTGGTCGCCGACATGGTGGCCGAGGGCCTGCTGACGCTACACACTGCCGCTCCCGCCGAGGGGTTCGAGGAGCGGATGGAGATCCTTGGAAGGGTGCTAAGTGGACTTCGCAGGCTATGACCCCGTCGGGGCCCGCCAGAGCCGGGGCATCGTCTCCGCGAAGATCGTGGTCGCGGGCGGGTTCGGCGTGGGCAAGACGACCCTGGTCGGCGCGATCTCGGAGATCACCCCGCTGACCACCGAAGCGGTGATGACCGCGGCCGGCGTCGGCATCGACGACCCGTCCAAGGTGCCGGGCAAGGAGACCACCACGGTCGCCATGGACTTCGGCCGTATCACCATGGCGCAGGACCTGATCCTCTACCTCTTCGGCACGCCGGGCCAGACCCGCTTCTGGTTCATGTGGGACGAGATCATCCGGGGCGCGGTGGGCGCGGCGGTCCTGGTGGACACGCGCCGCATCACCGACGCGTTCCCGCCGCTGGACTACTTCGAGAACCGCAACCTGCCGTACGTGGTGGCGCTGAACCACTTCGACGGCGCGCCGGAGTACGAGCTGGAGGAGGTCCGGGAGGCGCTGGCCATCCCGGCGGACGTGCCGCTGGTGATGACCGACGCCCGGAACCGGGAGTCGGTGAAGCAGGTGCTAGTCACCGTCGTGGAGCACGCCATGCTCCGCCTCCAGGCCGAGCACGACCGGGGCTTCCCGACCCCGGTCGGCTGATCCCCGCCGCCGCTCTGCCGCCGCCCCGTCCCCGGCTCTGCCGCCGCCCCGCCCCCGGCTCTGCTCCGGGTGCGGGCGGCGGCGTCGGGTGCGGGCGGAGGCGTTAAGAGGGGACCCTTCCTCTACCGGAGACGTTAGGAAGGGGCCCTTCCTTTCAGTCGACGCGCAGGCGGTAGCCGCGCTTGACGACGGTCTGCACCACCCGGGGCGCGCGCAGCCCGGCGCGTAGCCGGGCGACCGCCATCTCCACGGCGTGTTCGTCCGCGCCGCGGGGCAGGGTCCGCAGCAGGGCGGTACGCGACAGGACCCGCCCGGGTGCGTCGGCCAACGCCCGGAGCACCGCCATCGGGGCCGGCGCGAGCGGTCGTAGCTCCCCGTCGACCACGGCGGCGTGGCCGCGCAGGGTGAGCAGGTGACCGGCCGCCTTGAGCGTGACGGTGCGTTGCGGCAGCTCGTCGACGAGCGTGCGGACCAGGGCACCGAGCCGGGCCCGGTGCGGTGCGCTCACCGGCACGCCCCGACGCAGCAGGGGCTCCGCGGTGACCGCGCCCACGCAGGCGGCCAGCACGTCGCCGTGGAACGCGTCGAGCACCGCGTCGATGCGGTCGCCGGCACTGCGCAGGAGCGCCTCGGCGGCCGGCGCGGAGGTGAAGGTGACCGCGTCGACCAGCCGTCCGGCGACCAGGTCGATCAACCGGTGCAGGGGTGCCGGGTCGGTGGGCGGGGCCCACCGGTAGACCGGGACCTCGATGACGGTGGCGCCGGCGTCCTCCAGCGCCATCGTGCACTCCGGCTGCCGCTCGCCGTGCAGCTGCATGGCGATGACCTGCCCGGCCACCCCGCGCCGGCGCAGGTGGGCGACCACCTCGTCGCAGCTCTCCGACGCCGGGGACCACTGGTCGTGCAGGCCGGCGGCCCGGATCGCCCCGCGGGCCTTGGGGCCGCGCGCCACCACGTACGCCTCGCCGAGCACCGAACGCAGCGGCTCGGCCAGCCCCCAGCCCTCGGCCGCCTCCAGCCAGCCGCGCATGCCGATGCCGGTGTTGGCCATCAGGATGTCCGGCGGCTGGTCCAGGCAGGCGCGGGTCGCTTCGCGCAGCTCCGTGTCGTCGGCCAGTGGCACGATCCGCAGGGCCGGGGCGAGCACCACCCGCGCGCCCCGCCGCTGGAGCAGCGCGGCCAGCTCGTCCCGCCGCCGGTCGGCGGTGACCCCGATGGTGAAGCCGGACAGTTCGTCGCGCATCAGGTCTCCTGTCGCAGCCGCACCTCGACCAGACCGTCCCGGCACCGCACCTCGTGCCGGCCGACGAAGAGCCCCGGCGCGTCGAGACAGTGCCCGGTGCGCAGGTCGTACACCTGCTTGTGCAGCGGGGAGGCGAGCGTCGGCACCCCGCCCCGGCTGCCCACGATCCCCCGGGAGAGGACGTACGCCCCGGTGGCCGGGTCCCGGTTGTCGACGGCGAAGAGCCCGTCGACCGTACGGAAGAGGGCGACCTGCACCCCGTCGACCAGGGCGGCGACGCCCCGGTCGGTGTCCAGCCGGTCCAGTGGGCAGACCGCCGTCCAGGTCAGCGTGGTGGGGGTCATCGTGATGGTCATCGCCGTACCTCCGGCATTCCCAGGGCGACCGGCGCCGTCCGCCCCACGGCGGGCACCGGCTGGCCGCGTTCTTCGGTGAAGGTGATGGACGGGTCGGGTACGTCCGGCGCGTTGACGAAGGACGTGAACCGGCGCAGCCGGTCCGGGTCCTCCAGCACGTCCCGCCACTCGTCGGAGTACGTGGCGACGTGCCGGGCCATCGCCTCGTCGAGGTCGGCGCACAGCCCCAGCGAGTCGTCCACGATCACCGCCCGCAGGTGGTCGAGCCCGCCGTCCAGCGCCTCGATCCAGGCGGCGGTGCGTTGCAGCCGGTCGGCGGTGCGGATGTAGTACATGAGGAACCGGTCGATCAGCCGGACCAGCGCCTCGGTGGACAGGTCGGTGGCGAACAGGTCGGCGTGCCGGGGCCGGAAACCGCCGTTGCCGCCGACGTAGAGGTTCCAGCCGGTCTCGGTGGCGATGATCCCGAAGTCCTTGCTCCGTGCCTCGGCGCACTCGCGGGCGCAGCCGGACACCGCCGACTTGAGCTTGTGCGGTGCGCGCAGGCCCCGGTAGCGCAGCTCCAGGGCGACGGCGAGCCCCACCGAGTCCTGGACGCCGTACCGGCACCAGGTCTCCCCGACGCAGGACTTCACGGTGCGCAGCGCCTTGCCGTACGCGTGCCCGGACTCGAAGCCGGCGTCCACCAGACGGCGCCAGATCTGCGGCAGCTGCTCCACGCGGGCGCCGAACAGGTCGATGCGCTGCCCGCCGGTGATCTTGGTGTAGAGCTGGAAGTCCCGGGCGACCTCCCCGATGACGATGAGCCTCTCCGGGGTGATCTCGCCGCCGGGGATCCGGGGCACCACCGAGTAGCTGCCGTCGCGTTGCAGGTTGGCCAGGAAGTGGTCGTTGGTGTCCTGCAACGACGCCCGCTCACCGTCGAGCACGTGGCCGGCGCCGAGGGAGGCGAGGATCGAGGCGACCACCGGCTTGCAGATGTCACAGCCGCGACCGTGGCCGTGCTCGGCGATGAGCTGGGAGAAGGTCCGGATGCCGCGCACCTGGACGATCTCGAACAGCTCCCGCCGGCTGACGTCGAAGTGCTCGCAGAGCGCGCGCGACTGCTGCACCCCGGCCGCGTCGAGGAGCTGCTTGAGCATCGGCACGCACGACCCGCAGCTCGTGCCGGCCCGGGTGCACGCCTTCAACGCGGGCACGTCGGCGGCGCCCTGCGCGATGGCGGCGTCGATGTCGTCCCGGGTGACCGCGTTGCAGGAGCAGACCTGGGCGGTGCCGGGCAGTGCCGCCGGGCCCGCGCCCTCCGACCCGGCGGGCGCGAGCAGCGCCAGCGGGGGACCGGGCAGCGGGCCGCCGACGCTGGCCCGCAGGGTCGGGTACGCGCTCGCGTCGCCCACCAGCACGCCACCGAGCAGGGTGGACGCGTCGTCGGAGAGGACCAGCTTCGCGTACACGCGGGTGGCCGGGTCGGTGTACGTCACGTCGAGGCAGCCCGGCGTCGCGCCGTGCGCGTCACCGAACGAGGCCACGTCCACCCCGAGCAGCTTGAGTTTCGTGGCGGTGTCCGCGCCGGGGAAGGTGGCCGCGCCGCCGACCAGCCGGTCGGCGACCACCTCGGCCATCGCGTACCCGGGGGCGACCAGGCCGTGGCAGGTCCCGTCCACCGCCGCGCACTCGCCCACCGCCCAGACGAGCTCGTCGGCCGTCCGGCAGGATTTGTCCACCAGCACCCCGCCGCGTGGGCCGAGCGGCAGGGCGGCGGCCCGGGCCAGCTCGTCGCGGGGGCGGATGCCGGCCGCCACCACCACCAGGTCGGCGTCGACCACCGTGCCGTCGGCCAGCTCCAGCCCGGCGACCGTGCCGTCCGGGCCGGACCGCAGGGCGGTGGTGGCCACCCCCAGGTGGCAGCTCACGCCCATCTCCTCGACGTAGCGGCGCAGCAGCGCGCCACCGGCGGTGTCGACCTGCGCCGGCATCAGCCGCGGCGCGAACTCCACCACGCTGGTGGACAGGCCGAGCAGGCGCAGCGCGTTCGCCGCCTCCAGGCCGAGCAGCCCGCCGCCGATCACCGCCCCGGTCCGCCGGCCCCGGGCGTGCTCCCGGATCGCCGCCAGGTCGTCGAGCGTCCGGTAGACGAACACCCCCGGCAGGCCCGTGCCGTCGACCGGTGGGACGAACGCGTACGAGCCGGTGGCCAGCACCAGCGCGTCGTACGGGTGCTCGCCGGTCGCCGTCGTCACGACCCGCCGCACCCGGTCGACGGCCGTGGCGGCCTCGCCCAGGCGCAGGTCCACCCCGTCGTCGGGGGTGTGCAGGGTCAGCTCCTCGGCGTCCACCCCGTCGAACCAGGCCGAGAGCCGCACCCGGTCGTACGCCGGCCGGCTCTCCTCCGCGAGCACGGTGACCCGCCAGCGGCGGTCCGTGTCGCGGGCCCGCAGCGCGTCGACGAAGCGTTGCCCCACCATGCCGTTGCCGACGACGACCAGGTTGCCGCAGGACGGCACTCCGCTTCGCTGCGTGCCGTCCTGCGGCACCGTCGCGCTGTGCCTGCCGGTTCGCTCGCTTCGCTCGCTCATCGCGTCACCTCCACCGAGTCCACCTCGGACAGCCAACCGACGATTCCCGCGACGGCGTCCCGGCAGCTTCCGCAACCGGTGCCGGCCCGGGTTCCCGCCACCACGGCGTCGACCGTCCGTGCCCCGGAGCGCCAGCAGGTCACCAGCGCTCCCTTGCTGACGTTGTTGCACTGGCACACCGTCGCCGCGTCCGGCATCAGTGCCGGGGTCGCGGCGGGTTCGGCCGGCGTGACGCCGAGCGCCCGGCCGAGGAGCAGCGCCCGACGGTCGGACGGCACCGGCTGCCCCCGGTCGAAGAGCTGGATGACCGTGCCGACCGCCGGGTTGTCGCCGAGCAGGATCGCGCCGGTCAGCCGGTCGCCGGTGATGCGCAGCCGCGCGTAGGTGCCCCGCGCCGGGTCGGCGAAGGTGAGCTCCTCACCGGCGCCGTCCGTGCCGCCCGGATCGCCCATGGCGGCCAGGTCGATGCCGGTGGCCTTGAGCCGGGTCACCGGCGGACGCGGCCGGTAGCGGGCCAGCGGATCCTCGCCGGTGAGCACCTGCGCCACCACCCGGGCCTGCGCCCAGGCCGGTGCGACCAGCCCGGTCACCGTGCCGTCGTGCTGGGCGCAGTCGCCGATCGCCGAGACGCGCCGGTCGCTGGTGCGCATCCGGTCGTCGACCAGCACGCCCCGTTCCACCGCCAGGCCGGCCGCGGCGGCGAGCGCCGTGTCGGGGCGTACCCCGCAGGACAGGACCAGGAGGTCGGCGTGCAGCGACCGGCCGTCGGCGAGGTCGAGCCGGACGCCGTCGGCGTCCGCGGCCACCGCCGTCGCCGCCACGGCCAGGTGGGTGGTCACCCCCAGGCCGGCGAGCGTGCCGGCGAGCACGGCCGCGCCGGCCGGGTCGAGCTGCCGCTCCATGAGGTACGGCACCGGGTGCACGACGGCGACCTCGAGTCCCCGGGCGGCGAGCCCCCGCGCGGCCTCCAGCCCGAGCAGCCCACCGCCGAGCACCAGGACCCGACGGGCGCCCTCGGCGACGGCGAGGATCCGCCGGCAGTCGTCGAGGGTGCGGAACGGTACGACCCGCGGCGGCAGCTCGGGCCCGTCCAGGCCGGGCAGCGGCGGCACCACCGCGCGGCTGCCGGTGGCGAGCACCAGGTGGTCGTACGCGATGCGGTCGCCGTCGTCGGTCGCCACCGTGCGGGCGGCGCGGTCGATCGCGGTCGCGGTGACGCCGGACCGCAGGTCCACGCCCTGCCCGGCGACCTCGGCCAGCTCCACGTCCGGCTCGCCGATCTTGCCGGCCAGCAGGGTGGAGAGCATGATCCGGTTGTACGCCCGGTGCGGCTCCGTCCCGAGCACCGTGACCTTCCGGTCACCGCCCCGGGCGTGCAGCTCGCCGGCGAGCCGGGCACCGGCCATCCCGTTGCCCACGATCACGACCTGTTCGCTCACGACTCTCCCACCCTCTCCACGCGGACGGCGCAGATCTTGAATTCGGGCATGCCGGAGACGGGGTCGACGGCGTCGTTGGTGACCGAGTTGGCCCGCGCCGCCCCGCCCCAGTGGAACGGTGCGAAGACGGTGTCCGGGCGGATGGCCGGGCTGAGCCGGGCCGGCGCCACCATCTCGCCCCGGCGGGACACCACCCGGACCGGCTCGCCGTCGCTGACGCCGAGCCGGTCGGCCAGGTCGGGGTGCAGCTCGACGAACGCCTCGGGTGCGGCCCGGCGCAGCGCGGGGACCCGCCGGGTCTGGGTGCCGGACTGGTACTGCGCGAGCACCCGGCCGGTGGTGAAGTGCAGCGGGTACGCGGCGCAGACCTCCTCGGCCGCCGGCCGGTGCTCGACGGCGTGAAAGCGGGCACGCCCGTCCGGCGTGGGGAACCGGTCGGCGAAGAGCCGGGGCGTGTCCGGCCCGTCGGTGTCCGGGCAGGGCCAGAACACGCCGTCGGACTCGTCGATCCGTGCCCAGGTCACCCCGGCGTAGTCGGCGGTCCCGCCGGCCGACGCGCGCCGCAGTTCCTCGAAGACCGCGCGGGGATCGGCGCCGTCCGCCGCGCCGCCCCGGTCCTCCGGTGTTAGGAGGGGGCCCTTCCTATGCATCAGGCGATAAGAAGGGGCCCTTCCTTGCGCCGCCAGGCGGTGGGTGAGGTCGGCGAGGATCGCCAGGTCGGTGCGGACGCCGGCCGGGGGCTCCCGCAGCGCCCGGCGGCGCAGCACCCGGCCCTCCAGGTTGGTCATCGTGCCGTCCTCCTCGGCCCACTGGGCGGTGGGCAGCACCACGTCGGCCAGCGCGGCCGTCTCGGAGAGCAGGAAGTCGACGACCACCAGCAGGTCGAGGTCGCGCAGGCGGCCCTCGATCCGGGTCGCCCGGGGCGCGGAGACGACCGGGTTGGAACCGAAGACCAGCAGTGCCTTCGGCCCCTCGTCGGTGCCGAGCGAGTCCAGCAGCCGGTACGCGGGCACCCCGGGACCGGGCAGGTCCTCGGCCGGTACGCCCCAGACCCGGGCGACGTGCGCGCGGGCGGCCGGATCGTCGATGCGCCGGTAGCCGGGGAGCTGGTCGGCCTTCTGGCCGTGCTCCCGGCCGCCCTGCCCGTTGCCCTGCCCGGTAAGGCAGCCGTAGCCGGAGCCGGGGCGGCCGGGCAGGCCGAGGGCGAGGGCCAGGTTGACGAAGCCGCTGACCGTGTCGACGCCCTTGGCGTGCTGCTCCGCGCCGCGCGCGGTGAGGATGATCGCCCGACCGGCGGTACCGAGGGCGCGGGCGGTGGCCTCCAGATCGGCCACCGGCACCCCGGAGAGCGCCTCGGCGCGGGCCGGCCACCACCCGGCGACGCTGCGGCGTACCGCCTCGAAGCCAGTGGTGCGGGCGTCCACGTACGCCCTGTCGACCCAGCCCTCGGTGACGGCGATGTGCAGCAGTGCGCTGGCCACCGCCAGGTCGGTGCCGGGCAGGGGTTGCAGGTGCAGGTCGGCCTGCCGGGCGGTGGCGGTGACCCGGGGGTCGACCACGATCAGCTTGCCGCCGCGCTGCCGCTGCTCGGTCACCCAGCGCATCAGCGGTGGCATCGTCTCGGCGGGGTTCGCGCCGACGAGCAGCAGGGTGTCGGCCCGTCCGAGGTCGGCCAGCGGGAACGGCAGGCCACGGTCGACGCCGAAGGCGCGCATCCCGGCCGCCGCGGCCGAGGACATGCAGAACCGTCCGTTGTAGTCGATGTGCCGGGTCCGCAGCGCCACCCGGGCGAACTTGCCCAGCGCGTACGCCTTCTCGTTGGTGAGGCCGCCGCCGCCGAAGACGGCGACCGCGTCCCGGCCGTGTCCGGTCTGGACGGCGCGGACGCCGCTGACGATCCGGTTTAACGCCTCGTCCCAGCTCGCCGGGCGGAGCTCGCCGCCGGGCCGGTCGCGGACCAGCGGGGTGGTCAGCCGCTCAGGGTGGTCGAGCAGGTCCGCCGCGGTCCACCCCTTCTGGCACAGGCCACCCCGGTTGGTGGGGAACTGCCGGGCGGTGACGGTTGTCCGACCGTTCTCCACGCGCAGGGTCATCCCACACTGGAGGGCGCAGTACGGGCAGTGCGTCGCCGCCTCCCGGGGCGCGTCCCCCGGGGCAGTTGCGAACCGTGCACCGTCTGTCATGCCCGTGAAGCGTGCCGCCGGGCGGTTTCCGGGCCGGGTCCCGTCTGTTTCGGTCCTGTCAAGAGCGCCTCACACCGCACGGGAGCAGGAGGAGACTCGGATTGGTCTATGATGTGAGACAAAATTCTCGCATGGTGGGAGCGGGTCATGCATGTGGCGGCGGCGGCGTTCAACGCGGTGGCGGGAACCTACGACGGGGCGCGGCGCCGGCTGGTGCCCTGCTTCGACGCCTTCTACGGCACCGCCGTCGAGGTGGCGGCGTCGCCGCTGCGGGCCGCTCTCGCGTCGGGGCGTACGCCCGAGGTGCTGGACCTGGGTGCGGGCACCGGGCTGCTCTCCCTGCTGCTGGCCGCCACCGTCCCCGGGGTGCGGCTGACCCTCGTGGACGCGGCGCCGGCGATGCTCGCCGTCGCCGCCGACCACCTGGATTCGCGGGGTGTGCCGCACCGGACCGTCCACGCCGACCTGTCCGACCCGTTGCCCGCCGGCCGCCACGACGCGGTGGTCTCCGCCCTGGCCATCCACCATCTGGACGACGACGGCAAGCGCGACCTCTACCGGCGGGCGGCCGACGCGCTCGTGCCCGGCGGGGTGTTCGTCAACGCCGAGCAGGTCGCCGGCCCGACGCTCGCCCTCAATCGGCGGTACGACGAGGTGTGGACCGACCAGATCACCGCGCTGGGCTCCGACGCCGACGAGATCGCCGCCTCGCGGGCGCGGATGCGGTACGACCGTCCGGCGTCCGTCGCCGACCAGTGCCGGTGGCTCGGCGAGGCCGGCCTGGTCGACGTCGACTGCTTCTTCAAGCAGTGGCGGTTCGCCGTGTTCGGCGGCCGGCGCGAAGATGCCACACCGGGGGAATGACTAACGGTCATACCGGCGGGTAGTCTCACCGGCATGACTGCCAAGGTGACACTGTCGTTCTCCGACGAGACGATCGAGGAGGCCCGGCGGTTCGCCAAGCGCGAGGGCCTCTCCCTCTCCGCCTGGATGGACCAGGCTGCCCGGGAGAAGGCGCTGCGCGAGGTCTTCGCCGCACACGCCGCCGTCGTCAACCGGTCCGGTGCCGCCCTGGAGGCCGCCGCCCTCGCCGACGCCCGCGAGGTGGGCATGGTCGACGACCTGCTGTCCGGTGGTCGCCCGCGTGCTGCGTAGGGGTGAGGTCTGGCGCATCTCCGGCGCCCGGGAGCGGCTGGGACTCGTCATCAGCTCCGACGTCTACAACTCCACGGACGTGCCGATCGTGATCGTGGCCGAGGTGGTCCAGGAGTCGCTGCTGCGGGACTCACCGCTCGCGGTGCCGATGGGCGCGTACGTGGTGATGCCCGACCGGCTCTCCTCGCCGATGAAGAAGTGGTTCACGGAGTGTGTGGACGTCGCCGACACGGAGACCATGCAGCGCGTCGCCCGCGCCCTGCGCATCCTGCAACAGCTCTGACATCTCACCGGTCGTTCCGGCCGCACGTGCGATCTCCGTTTCCGGACCGACGCGCGACGGGCACTGCCGGGTAATCCCGGATTCCTAGCGTTCCTCCAGGTCACACCGACGAGGAGGAACCGCCGTGAGCACAATCGCCCCCGCCGTCGTCCAGGCGCCGGCCGCGACCGGCCGCCGGCACCGCATCGAGGACTGGCGTCCCGAGGACCCCGACTTCTGGCGTACGACCGGCGCGCCGATCGCGCGACGCAACCTCTGGGTCTCGATCTTCGCCGAGCACGTCGGGTTCTCGGTGTGGAGCCTCTGGTCGGTGACCGTGCTCTTCCTCGGCCCCGCGTACGGTATCGACCCGGCCGGGAAGTTCCTGCTCACCGCCGTGCCGGCCGCGCTGGGCGCGGTGCTGCGACTGCCGTACACCCTCGCGGTGGCCCGCTTCGGTGGGCGGAACTGGACGATCGTCAGTGCGCTGATGCTGCTCGTGCCGACCATCCCGATGACCGTGCTGCTGGAACCGGGTGTCTCCTACACCACCCTCATGGTGCTCGCCTGCCTCACCGGTGTCGGCGGCGGCAACTTCGCCTCCTCCATGGCGAACATCAACCTCTTCTACCCCCAGCGGCTGAAGGGGCGCGCACTCGGTCTCAACGCCGGCGGCGGCAACCTGGGTGTGCCGGCGGTGCAGCTGGTCGGGCTGGCGGTGCTGGCCACCGCCGGTGCCGCGTACCCCCGCCTGGTCCCGGCCGTGTACATACCGCTGATCGTGCTGGCCGCGCTGGCCGCGTCGCGGTGGCTGGACAACATCCCCGGTGCGCGCAACGAGCCCGGCGCGCTCCGTGAGGCCGCCCGGGACCCGCACACCTGGATCATGGCGCTGCTGTACATCGGCACCTTCGGCTCGTTCATCGGCTTCGGCTTCGCCTTCGGGCAGGTCCTCCAGCTCCAGTTCGCCGACCGCTTCCCGACCCCGGTCGACGCGGCCTGGCTGACCTTCCTCGGCCCGCTGGTCGGCTCGCTGATCCGCCCGGTCGGCGGTCACCTCGCCGACCGGCTCGGCGGGGCCCGGGTCACCTTCTGGAACTTCGTGGCCATGGCCGCCGGCGCCGGCCTGGTCCTCTACGCCGCGCGTGAACGCTCCTTCGCCCTCTACCTGGTCGGGTTCCTGTCGCTCTTCGTCTTCTCCGGCATCGGCAACGGCTCGACGTACAAGATGATCCCGGCGATCTTCCGGGCCCGGGCGATGGCCGCGGTGGACGCCGGCCGAACGGAGGCGGAGGCGGCGCGGCGCTGGTCGGTCCGGATGACCGGAGCGCTGATCGGCATCGCGGGAGCGGTCGGCGCGTCCGGCGGTGTGCTGGTCAACATCGCCTTCCGGCAGTCGTTCCTGACCCGGGGGAGCGCCGACGCGGCGTACGTCACCTTCATCGCCGCGTACGCCGTCTGCTTCGCTCTGACCTGGCTGGTCTACCTGCGGCCCGGCCGCCGCGCGCTGCCCGGGGTGTGATGCCGGTGACGTCGCGGGGCCGGTCCGGCGCGGCGGGACCCCGTTTTGACCTGTCGACAGGGCTGCGGGTATCGTTGCCTGCTGTTGTACGACATCCAGAGGCGTGCCGCCTGAGGTACGCTTGGTCGTTCGTGCGCGCTGGTCCGGCCTGGAACTTCCGGTCACCTCGGCGCGCGACCCCAGACCGACGACGAGACAAGGTAGACCTGTGCGTACGTACAGCCCGAAGCCGGGTGAGATCGAGCGTCAGTGGCACGTCATCGACGCCTCTGATGTCGTGCTGGGCCGCCTGGCCACCCACGCCGCCACGCTGCTGCGCGGCAAGCACAAGCCGACTTTCGCGCCGCACGTCGACACGGGCGACTTCGTCGTCATCGTGAACGCGGGCAAGGTCGCGCTGACCGGCAACAAGCGCCAGCAGAAGATCGCCTACCGCCACTCGGGTTACCCGGGTGGTCTGAAGCAGGTCGGTTACGACGAGCTGCTGGCCAAGCGTCCCGATCGGGCCGTCGAGCTGGCCGTGAAGGGGATGCTCCCGCACAACAAGCTCGGCCGTCAGCTCATCAAGAAGCTGAAGGTCTACGCCGGTGCCGAGCACCCGCACGGCGCGCAGCAGCCGGTGCCGTTCGAGATCAAGCAGATCGCGCAGTGAGCGCGGGCGAGGAAAGCAGCATGACCGACATCACCGCCACCGAGGTCGCCCCCGAGGCCACCGAGGCGCCGGCGCCCGTCGCCCGCGCGCCCCGTGGTGACCGGCCGATCCAGACCGTCGGCCGCCGCAAGGAGGCCATCGTCCGGGTTCGCATCGTCCCGGGCACCGGCAAGATCACCTGCAACGGCCGTGACCTCGAGGCCTACTTCCCGAGCAAGGTGCACCAGCAGCTCATCAAGGACCCGCTGGTCACCGCCGAGAAGCCCGAGGCGTTCGACGTGATCGCCAACCTGCGGGGCGGCGGCACCACCGGTCAGGCCGGCGCGCTCCGCCTGGCCATCGCCCGGGCGCTGATCGTCAGCGAGCCGGACGACCGCCCGGCCCTGAAGAAGGCCGGCTTCCTCACCCGGGACGCCCGGGTCAAGGAGAGCAAGAAGTACGGCCTCAAGAAGGCCCGTAAGGCTCCCCAGTACTCGAAGCGCTGACCTTCAGCGTCACGTTGTACTTCTGACGGACGGCCGGAGCACCTCCCCACGACGGGAGGTGCTCCGGCCGTTCCGTTTTTTCTTCCATCGGCGCAGTTCATCGGAGGTTGGCGGGTATGGGCCGGTTGTTCGGCACGGACGGCGTACGCGGACGCGCGAACGCGGATCTCACGCCCGAGTTGGCGCTCGCGGTGGCGGTCGCCGCCGCCCACACGCTCGCCGAGTCGGACCGGAGTCATCCCCCGCTGGCCGTGGTCGGCCGGGACACCCGCGCCAGTGGCGAGATGCTGGAGGCCGCCGTGGTGGCCGGTCTCACCAGCGCCGGGGCGAACGTGGTGCGGGTCGGCGTGCTACCCACTCCCGCCGTGGCGTTCCTCACCGCCGAGGCCAAGGCGGACCTGGGCGTGATGCTGTCCGCGTCGCACAACCCCATGCCCGACAACGGGATCAAGCTCTTCGCGGCCGGCGGGCACAAGCTGCCGGACGAGATCGAGATGAAGATCGAGGCGGCCGTCGCGGCGAACGCGACCACCGCCTGGGACCGGCCGATCGGTGCCGGTGTCGGGCGGGTGCACGACCTGCTCGACGGCGCCGACCACTACGTACAGCACCTCGTGAGCACCGTCGGGCACCGCCTGGACGGGATCAAGGTCGTCGTGGACTGCGCCAACGGCGCGGCCGCCGAGGTGGCCCCGGTCGCGTACCGGGAGGCCGGCGCGGAGGTCGTCGCGATCTACGCCGAGCCGGACGGGCTCAACATCAACGACGAGTGCGGCTCCAACCACCTGGAGGCACTGCGTGCCGCCGTGGTCGAGCACGGCGCCCACCTGGGCATCGCCCACGACGGTGACGCGGACCGCTGCCTCGCGGTGACCGCCGACGGCGACGAGGTCGACGGCGACCAGATCATGGCCATCCTCGCCCTCGCCATGCGGGATGCCGGCACGCTGACCGGGGACACCCTGGTGGCCACCGTCATGAGCAACCTCGGCCTGCGTCTGGCGATGTCCCGGGAGGGCATCCGGCTCGTCGAGACCAAGGTCGGCGACCGGTACGTCCTGGAGGAGCTGCGCGCCTCCGGCCTGGCCCTGGGCGGCGAGCAGAGCGGCCACGTCGTCATGCCGGCGTACGCGACGACCGGCGACGGTGTCCTCACCGGCCTGCACCTGATGTCCCGGATGGCGGCCACCGGGAAGTCCCTGGCCGAGCTGGCCGGCGCCATCACCCGCCTGCCGCAGGTGCTGATCAACGTGCCGGTCGGTGACCGTACCGTCGGTGCGGCGGCGCCCGCCGTCCGGGCCGAGGTCGAGCGCGCCGAGGCCGAGTTGGGCGAGACCGGGCGGGTGCTGCTGCGCCCGTCGGGCACCGAGCCGCTGGTGCGGGTCATGGTCGAGGCCGCCACCGAGCACACCGCCCGCGAGGTGGCCGAGCGCATCGCGGAGCACGTCCGCACCGCCAGCCCGGTCGCCTGATACCGGACGACATCGCCGTCGGGCGAGGCCGGCCCAAGGGGTCGACCTCGCCCGCGTCGCCGTCCTGGGCCGGGTCGTGCCGCCTCCGGCGTTGGTCCGTGTTCCATGACGTCACCGCCACGAGCCGACAACTTCGGGGAAGATGTCCCCTCTCCCGCACCGGAGGCAGCACCTTCCCCGAAGTTGTCCGCATGACCGGCGGCGTCGTCAGCCCTTGGTCACCCGGTGCAGGAAGCGGTCGGCCAGCTCGATGATCGCGTCGGCGTCCAGCGCCAGCGCCGGCCCGGCCACCGTCACCTCGGCCATCGCCAGCCCGGGTACCTCGCCGTCCCGCCAGCCCCCGGCGAACCACACCCTCTCCTCCTCGGCGAGCGCGAGGTTGGCGTCGTTGAGGGTGTCCGCGGGGTACGGCAGCCAGAGCCGGAACTGGTGGGTGTGCGGCGGGGACGGGAACACCCGCGCCCCCGGCAGGCCGGCGAGCACCTCCGCGACCGTCCGGGCGTGCGCCACGTAGCCCGCCAGGCGGGGCAGCTCGTGATCCAGCCCGTGCAGCGCGGTGAGCGCCGCCGGCCACTGCTGGAACAGCATGCCCCCGTACCGGTGCCGCCAGACCCGCGCGTACCGCGCCAGCGCCGCGTCACCGGCCAGCGCCGCGCCGGAGATGCCGCCCAGGGACTTGTAGAAGGAGACGTAGACGCTGTCGGCCAGCGCGGCCACCTCGGGAAGCGACCGGCCCAGGTGCACCGTCGACTCCCAGAGGCGGGCACCGTCCAGGTGCACCCGGGCGCCGGTGGCCCGGGCCGCCCCGACGACGTCGACCAGCTCGTCCCAGGTCGGCAGGACGAAACCGGCGTCGCGCAGCGGCAACTCCAGCAGCAGGGTCCCGACCGGCTCGGGCAGGTCGGCGACGTCGGCGGCGACCGGGTTACGGAGTGCCGAGGTGGTGTGCACCGCCCGCAGGCCGCCGAGCACCGCGTACGCGTCCCGCTCGTGCACCAGCGGGTGGCTGAGGGGGTGCAGCCCGACCGCCGGGCGGCCGGTCAGCTCCGCCCCGTACCGCATGGCGATCTGCTGGGCCATCGTGCCGGTGGGGAGGAGGACCGCCGCCTCCGTGCCGAGGAGATCGGCGACGCGGCGCTCCAACGCCTCCACCGCGCCACCCTCGCCGTAGACGTCGGGCAGCGGATCGGTCGCGGCCGCCCGCATCGCGTCGACCTGCTCCGCGACCGAGGCCGGCCGGACACCGGACAGCACGGTGTCGCAGGCGCGCAGCGCCGTCAGGCGGCGGGTCCGCAGGGCGTACGCGTCGGAGTCGGTCACCGCGCACCCGCCAGCCCACGCAGCCGGGTGACCGCCTCGGTCAGCACCTCGGGGCGCTTGCAGAACGCGAACCGGACCAGCCGGCGGCCCGCCTCCGGGTCGTCGTAGAAGACCTGCGTCGGCACCGCCACCACCCCGCACCGCTCCGGCAGAGACCGGCAGAACTCCACCCCGTCCCGGCCGCCGAGGGCGGTCACGTCGGCGGTGACGAAGTACGTCCCCTCCGGCGCCAGCACCTGGAAACCGGCGTCGGCGAGCCCGCCCACGAGCAGGTCCCGGCGGGCCTGGAGATCGTCCCGGAACCCGGTGAAGTAGGCGTCCGGCAGGGTCAGCGCCACCGCGACCGCCGGTTGCAGCGGTGCCGCGTTGACGAAGGTGAGGAACTGCTTCACCCGTAGCACCGCGGAGACCAGGGCCGCCGGTCCGCTCGCCCAGCCCACCTTCCAGCCGGTGCAGGAGAACGTCTTGCCGGCCGAGGAGATCCGCAGGGTCCGCTCCCGCATTCCGGGCAGCGTCGCCAGGGGCACGTGGCCGCTCGCGGCGTCGGTGAAGACCAGATGCTCGTACACCTCGTCGGTGACCGCGTACGCGTCGTGCTCCTGGCACAGCTCGGCGACCAGCGCGAGTTCGGCGGGGGTGAAGACCTTGCCGGTCGGGTTGTGCGGCGAGTTGAGCAGGACCAGCCGGGTACGCGGGCCGAACGCGGCGCGCAGCGCGTCCGCGTCGAACGCGTACCGGCCGTCGGCGGTGGGGCGCAGGGTGACCGGCCGCCGGACCGCGCCGGCCAGGGTGATCGAGGCGGCGTACGAGTCGTAGTAGGGCTCGAAGCAGATCACCTCGTCGCCCGGCTCGCACAGGCCGAGGATCGCGGCGGCGACCGCCTCGGTGGCGCCGGCGGTCACCACGATCTCGCCGTCCGGGTCGTACTCCAGCCCCCAGAACCGGCGCTGGTGCGCGGCCACCGCCGCGCGCAGCACCGGGACGCCCGGACCGGGCGGGTACTGGTTCTGCCCGCCGCGCAGCGCCGCCTCGGCGGCGGCCAGCATCTCCGGTGGGCCGTCGGTGTCGGGGAAGCCCTGGCCGAGGTTCACCGCGCCGGTGCGGACGGCGAGAGCGGACATCTCGGCGAAGATCGTCGTTCCGAACGGGCGCATCCGCTCGACCAGCGGGTCGACATCGGTGGTCGTCACGCCGCCAGCCTACGGAACCGTGCCGACCGATCAACCCGCGCCTTTCGTCACCGCGAGTAGCGAATCGTTCTCTTCGCTCAAAGTTACTGATCGTTTTGCCGACTTCCGCGCAGACATGGTGAGCGAAACTGGGTTAGGCTGCCACCCATGTGTGGAATCGTGGGTTACGCCGGCGCGCGCCCGGCGCTCGGCATCGTGCTCGACGGACTGCGGCGGCTGGAGTACCGCGGCTACGACTCGGCCGGCGTCGCCATCGTCTGCGACGACGTGCTGCTGACCGAGAAGAAGGCCGGCAAGCTGGCCAACCTGGAGAAGGTGCTCTCGGAGCGGGCCGCCGAGGACCCGGCCTCCTGCGCCGCCAGCCCGATCGGCATCGGCGACGGCACCACCGGCATCGGGCACACCCGTTGGGCCACCCACGGCGGGCCGACCGACCGCAACGCCCACCCGCACCTGGCGCCCGACGGCCGCGTCGCCGTCATCCACAACGGCATCATCGAGAACTTCGCCAAGCTGCGCGCCGAGCTGGAGGCCGACGGCGTCCAGTTCACCAGCGACACCGACACCGAGTGCGCCGCGCACCTGCTCTCCGCCGCGCTGGCCGACCTGCGCGCCGCCGGCGAGGTCGACAGCCCGCAGCTGCTCGCCTCCGCGATGCGGGTGGTCTGCCAGCGGCTGGAGGGCGCCTTCACCCTGCTCGCCGTGGACGCCGGTATCCCCGGCGCCGTGGTCGGCGCGCGGCGCAACTCGCCGCTGGTGGTCGGCCGGGGCGACGGGGAGAACTACCTCGCCAGCGACGTGGCCGCGTTCATCGAGCACACCCGCGACGCCGTGGAGCTGGGTCAGGACCAGATCGTCCTGATCACCGGCGACACCATCGAGATCACCGACTTCGACGGCCAGCCCGCCAGCGGCAAGGACTTCCACATCGACTGGGACTCCTCCGCCGCGGAGAAGGGCGGCTACGACTGGTTCATGCTCAAGGAGATCGAGGAGCAGCCGCAGGCCATCGCCGACACGCTGCTCGGCCGGCTCACCGAGACCGGCGAGATCATGCTCGACGAGGTCCGCCTGAGCGACCAGGACCTGCGGGACGTCGACAAGATCTTCATCGTGGCGTGCGGCACCTCCTACCACGCCGGCCTGGTCGCCAAGTACGCCATCGAGCACTGGACCCGGATCCCCTGCGAGGTGGAGCTGGCCAGCGAGTTCCGCTACCGCGACCCGGTCCTCGACCGGTCCACCCTGATCGTGGTGATCTCGCAGTCGGGCGAGACGATGGACACCCTGATGGCGCTGCGCCACGCCAAGGAGCAGAAGGCCCGCGTACTGGCCATCTGCAACACCAACGGCTCGACCATCCCGCGCGAGTCCGACGCCGTCCTCTACACCCACGGCGGGCCGGAGATCGCCGTCGCGTCCACCAAGGCGTTCCTCACCCAGGTGGTCGCCTGCTACCTGATCGGCCTGCACCTGGCCCAGGTGCGCGGCATCAAGTTCGCCGACGAGGTCGGCGCGGTGGTCGCGCAGCTCCAGGAGATGCCGGCCAAGCTGCGCGAGCTGCTAGACCGCATCGAGCCGGTCCGCGAGCTGGCCCGCGACCTGAAGTCCGAACCCACCGTGCTGTTCATCGGCCGGCACGTCGGCTACCCGGTGGCGCTGGAGGGCGCGCTCAAGCTCAAGGAGCTGGCGTACATGCACGCCGAGGGCTTCGCCGCCGGCGAGCTGAAGCACGGCCCGATCTCGCTGATCGACGAGGGCACCCCGGTGATCTGCATCGTGCCGTCCCCGGTGGGTCGGGGCATGCTGCACGACAAGGTCGTCTCCAACATCCAGGAGGTACGGGCCCGGGGCGCGCGGACCATCGTGATCGCCGAGGAGGGCGACGAGGCGGTCGTCCGCTACGCCGACCACCTGATCTACGTGCCGCGTACGCCGACGCTGCTCGCCCCGCTGGTGACCACCGTGCCGCTCCAGGTCCTCGCGGCCGAGATCGCCGCCGCCCGGGGCCACGACGTCGACCAGCCGCGCAACCTGGCCAAGTCCGTCACCGTCGAGTAACCGCACCCACGCCGACGCCGGCCCCGGGGCGCCACCACGGTGACCCGGGGTCCGTCGCGTCCGGCGGACCCACCACCCCGCAGCCTCGTCACCGTCCCAGCACCACCCGGGCCATCCCGTCCAGGGCGGGGTTGTCCGCCTCCCAGTAGCCGGTGTGGCCGTGCCGCCCGCTGGCGAACGTGCGCCCACCGAAACCGGGTTCGGCCGGGTCGCGGCCGAACCACAGCTCGTCCCGCGCCCCGCCGACCAGGGAGACCGCCACGCCGAGCGGCGAGGTGGCCAGCAGCGGGTGCCGGAGCAGGTCGTCCGGGGAGCGCACCAGCCGGATCACGTCGTCCGGTGCGGTGCTCGCCCACACCTGCCCGGGTGGGACGCCCAGCTCCGCCGCGTGCCCCACGCCGACACCGGGCGAGCCGACGAAGACCAGCGCGTCGGCCGCCAGCCCGTGGTCGCGGGCCGTCGCGCCGACCACCAGCGACCCGTAGCTGTGGCCGAGCACGGTCTGCCGGGCCGGCGGCCCGTCGTGGGTGGCCCGCAGGCCCTCCTGAAACCGGTGCAGGGCCGGCCCGGCATCGGTGGCCTGCCTCGACCCCGCCGCCTCGTGCAGGAAGTCCGGGGCGTCGTAGTCGAGCCAGAGCACCGCCGCGCTCTCCTCGCCGGGCGCGAGCGCGCCGCAGCGGGCCAGCACCCTCCCCGCCCGGTCCAGCTCGCCGGGTACGTCGTCGAGCCCGGCGGTCATCCCCGGCACGTACGTGAGGACCCGGTCGGACCGGTCCGGGTCGCCCAGCGCCACCACCGCCCGCCCCTCGCCGCCGGTCCCCAGCCCCAGCAGGTACGCCCGGGGGCCCCCGGGCATCGCCAGCCGCTCGGCCAGCGCGTCCAGCCCGGCGAGCGACCGGTCGACCCGGCGCAGCCCGGCCAGCTCGACCGGCCCGGGCGGGATCCGCCGACCCAGTCGCGCCCGTTCGCCGAGCAGGTCCTCCCGGTGTGTCGCGAGCAGCAGCCGGTTCGCCTGGTCCCGGGCCGCCACCGGCACCCCGTCGAGGCCCCCGACCACCTCCGGCTCGTACGCCACCAGCCACCGGCGCTGCGCGGGGGTGAGCCCCGCCCACCAGGCTCGTACGAGAGCGGGACCCGCGCCCGGTCCCGGCCGGCCCGCCGGTGGCGGTGACACCCACGTCGATCGGGCCGCCGCCGCGAGCCCGGCCAGCCGTCCAGTCGCCTCCCGGTCGGCCGCAGTGGCCAGGTCCAGGGCGGCGCGGACAGCCGCGCCGACGCCGGCCACCGCCGGTCCCGCCCGTTCCGTCGCCGGGCGGGCCGGATCGGCGCTCGCCCGACCGTGCCGGTCCACCAGCACACCGTTGCGGTCGGCGAGGGTGACCGCCGCCGCCAACCGGGCCTTCGCCGCCCCGAGGCGGGTGGCGAACCCGTCGAGCACCTGGTCGATCTCGACCAGCGCGGGGACCACCATGGCCAACTCCCTCCGCACGCCGGTGAGCCGCGTGTCGGCGGCTCCGGACGCCGGACCGATCCAGCCCCGTCGCAGGGCGGCGGCGTCGGTGGCCAGCTCGTCGGCCCGCCGCCGGACCAGATCCACCGCCCCGCGCCAGGCGGCCCCGCAGGTCCGCCAGGCACCCGGATCGGCCGCCCAGAGCTGCCGGTAGCCGACGCCCGCCGTCGGAACCGGGGGCGCCGCCGTCGGCGCGGTCACCGCGGCAGCGCGGTGAACCGGCGTGCCGCCCGGTCGTCCACCGCCTCGTACGCCTCCACGGCCGCCCGGACCGCCTCACCGGTCGTCGCCACCCGGGCCGCGACACCGCCGAACCAGCCGTGCACGGCCGCCTCCAGTCCGGCCAGGGCGCCGGCCGCCGACCATTCCGACGCGGGCACCACCAGCCCGGGTACACCGGTCAGCCCGTGCGCCAGCCGGTACGCGTCCTCGCCGAGCGCGCCCGCGCCCCGGCGCAGCACCTCCGGTCGGACGGTCAACGTCTCCTCGGTCATCTCCGGCCCCCCGTGGCACGACGACAGCGACGACGGCGACGCTAGGCGGCCCCGGTCCCCTCGCGGGTGCCCTGTGGACAACCGCTTCCCGCCGTACGCCCCGGTCGTCCACAGGCATTGCCCCGGGCGGAGCCGGCGGCTAATGTGCGGCCCCGCGCGCCGGTAGGGTGAGGCCCGTGATCGTCTCTGTCGGCATCGACGTCGTGCTCGTCGACCGGTTCGCCCGGGCTCTGGCGCGCACGCCGCTGCTCGCCGACCGGCTCTTCACCGACGCCGAGCGGTACACCCGCTCGGGCAACCCGCGCTCGCCCGAATCACTGGCCGCGCGGTTCGCCGCCAAGGAGGCGGTGGCCAAGGCGCTGGGTGCGCCGGCCGGCCTGAGCTGGCACGACTGCGAGATCGTGCCGGACCCGGACGGCCGGCCCTGGCTGACCGTCTCGGGCACCGTCGCGGCGGCGGCCACCGAGCGGGGCGTCAACCGGTGGCACCTCTCGCTGTCGCACGACGGCGGGATCGCCTCGGCCATGGTGGTCGCGGAACGCTGAGATCGGCGGCGTGCCGCCGGGCACGCCGGGACACGGACGGGACGGGGTGGCATGAGACCGGTGTGGCGGGTGGCGGACATACGCGCGGCGGAGGCCGGCCTGATGGCCGCCCTCCCGCCCGGGACGCTGATGCAGCGCGCGGCCGCCGGCCTGGCCCGCCGGTGCGCGCTGCTCCTGGCCGAGCGGGGTGGCGTGTACGCGGCCCGGGTGCTCCTGCTGGTCGGCTCCGGCGACAACGGCGGTGACGCCCTGTTCGCCGGCGCGCGTCTGGCCGGGCGCGGCGCGGCCGTGTCGGCTCTGCTGCTGACCCCCGAGCGGGCGCACACCGAGGGGCTGGCCGCGCTGCGTGCCGCCGGGGGGCGCGTCGTCACCGGGCCGCCGGCCGTGGTCGACCTGGTCGTGGACGGCATCGTCGGTATCGGCGGCACCGGTGGCCTGCGCGAGGCCGCCGACCGGCTGGCGACCGGCCTCGGTGACCTGCGGGGCCGCGACGGAGGCCGGGCGACCGTGGTGGCGGTCGACGTGCCGAGTGGCGTCGCCGTGGACACCGGTGACGTGCCGCTGGACGCGTCCGGCCGCCCGGTCGCCGTACGCGCCGACGTGACGGTGGCGTTCGGGGCGTTGAAGCCGGCACTGGTGGTCGGACCGGCCGCCGCCCTCGCCGGCGAGGTCGAGCTGGTCGACATCGGGTTGCGGCCCTGGTTGCGGGGCAGCCCGGCGCTGCGGGTGATCGAGTGGTCCGACGTGGTCGACTGGTGGCCCCGGCTGGGTCCGGCGTCGGAGAAGTACACGCGGGGTGTGGTGGGCGTCGCGACGGGGTCGGCGACGTACCCCGGGGCGGCGATCCTCTCGGTCGGCGGCGCGCTGGCCGGCCCCACCGGCATGGTCCGCTACGCGGGGTCGGCCCGGGCGGACGTGGTGCACCACCACCCGTCGGTGATCGCCACCGAGCGGGTCGCCGACGCCGGCCGGGTGCAGGCCTGGGTCTGCGGGTCCGGCCTCGGCACCGGGGAGGACGCGGCGGGGGAGCTGCGGGCGGTGCTCGCCGCGCCGGTGCCGGTGGTGCTCGACGCGGACGCGCTGACCCTGCTGGTCGACGGTTCCCTCGCCGACCGGCTCCGCGGGCGGGACGCCCCGATCGTGGTCACCCCGCACGACCGGGAGTTCACCCGGCTGTGCGGGGAGATGCCGGGCGCCGACCGGGTGGCCGCCGCGCTGCGGCTGGCCGCCTGGATGAACGCGGTGGTGCTGCTCAAGGGGGATCGCACGGTGGTCGGCACGCCGGACGGCCGGGCGTACGTCAACCCGACCGGCACCCCGGCGCTGGCCACCGGGGGCACCGGCGACGTGCTGGCCGGGCTGCTCGGCTCGCTGCTGGCGGCCGGCGTGCCGGCCGATCGGGCGGCCGTCGCGGCCGCGTACCTGCACGGGCTGGCGGGCCGGGAGGCGGCCCGGGGCGGTCCGGTGACCGCGTCCGACGTGGCGGTGGCGCTGCGCCCGGTGCTGGCCCACCTGCCGTGAGGCGACGCCCGGGTTGAACCGGGGGCGTCGCCCGGCCGTACCCCTCGCCGTGCGGGCGTCGAGGACGCGGCCGGCCGCACGCGTTCCCCGAGGAGGAACCATGCGCAGAGCCCTCACCTGGTCCGTCGCCGCCGTCGGTGTCGTGGTGCCGTTGATCGTCGGTACCGCCCTGGCCTCGGCCAAGGACGGGCGGGACCGGGTGGCCACGCCGCCCGGCGGGCCGGCCTTCGAGCTGCGCATCGACCCGGAGCTGGACGCCGCGTTCGGCCCCCGACGGGTCAACGCCGTGCAGGCGGCGGAGATCGTCACCGACCGGTTCGGTGGGCAGGTCGTCCGGGCGGAGCTGGACTCCGAGGATGGCCGGCCGATCTGGAAGATCGACCTGTCCGGCGCCCGGGTGGGTGAGGTCGAGGTCGACGCGACCACCGGCGACCTGCTCGCCGACGACTGACGGAGGCGGGAGACCGGTCGTCGGAGCGGCTGGCGGCCTGTGGTGATCGGCCCGGAAGTAGGCTGTGCCCATGTGGCAGGCCGAGGTACGCGTCGACCTTGACGCAATCCGTGAGAACGTGAGCCGGCTCCGCTCCGGCACCGCCGCCGAGCTGATGGCGGTGGTGAAGGCCGACGGGTACGGCCACGGCATGGTCCCGGCCGCCCGCGCGGCGCTCGACGCCGGCGCCGACTGGCTCGGTGTCTGCACGCTGGACGAGGCCCTGACGCTGCGCCGGGCGGGGATCACCGTGCCGGTGCTGGCCTGGCTGCTCACTCCCGGGCTGGCCCTGCACGAGGGGATCACCGCCGGGGTCGACCTGGGGGCGGCGAGCCTGCCGCAGCTCGACGAGATGGTCGAGGCGAGCCGGATCGCGGGACGCCCGGCCCGACTCCACCTCAAGATCGACACTGGGCTGGCCCGGGGTGGCGCGACCGTCGCCGACTGGCCGACCCTGCTCGACGCCGCCGCCAAGGCCCAGGCCGACGGGCTGGTCGAGGTCGTCGGCGTGTGGAGCCACTTCGTGTACGCCGACTCGCCCGGCCACCCGACCACCGACCGGCAGCTGGCGGTGTTCCACGAGGGGCTGGGCATGGTGGAGAAGGCGGAACTGCGCCCGCGCTACCGGCACCTGGCCAACTCCGCCGCCACGCTCACCCGGCCGGACACCCACTTCGACCTGGTCCGGCCGGGGCTGGCGGTCTACGGGCTGTCCCCGATCGCCGGGGAGACCTACGGCCTGCGTCCGGCGATGACCGCCCGGGCCCGGGTGATGCTCGCCAAGCGCGTCCCGGCCGGCTCCGGGGTCTCCTACGGCCACACCTACACCACCGAGCGGGAGGCGAACCTCGCGGTGATCCCGCTCGGCTACGCCGACGGTGTGCCGCGCCACGCGTCGAACAGCGGCCCGGTGCAGCTCGGCGGTGCCCGCCGGACCGTCTCCGGCCGGGTCTGCATGGACCAGTTCGTGCTCGACTGCGGTGACGACCCGGTCGCCGCCGGGGACGTCGCCACCCTCTTCGGCAGCGGGGCCGACGGGGAGCCCACCGCCGACGACTGGGCGGAGGCCGTCGGCACCATCAACTACGAGATCGTCACCCGGTTCGGCAGCACGCGCGTGCCCCGGGTCTACGACGGCGAGCGCCGGTGAGCGCGAGCCGCCGCCGCATCCCGCTGCCCCGGTCGGGGCACGCCCGGGCCGCCGTCGGCGCGTTGGCCGCCGCCGGGGTCGCCGCCGCGGGTCTCGCGGCGGGCGTGGCCACCGAGCGCGCCCTGGTCCGCCGGTTCAAGACCGACCCCGCCGACCCGTACGCCGACGAGCCCTTCGACCAGCAGCGGTACGACGAGGCGTTCAAGCTGGAGATGCCGGACGGCACCGACATCCACGTCGAGGTCGTGGAGCCGACCCGACCGAGGGCCGGCAACCCGACCGTGGTGCTGGTGCACGGATTCTGCCTGGACATGGGCACCTTCCACTTCCAGCGCAAGCTGCTCGCCGAGCGGGGCGAGCACCGCGTCGTCGCGTACGACCAGCCGGGGCACGGCCGGTCGGGGCGGCTGGAGACCGGCGAGTACGACCTGGCCGCTCTCGGCCGCACGCTGCGCAGGGTGATCGACCGGACCGCCCCGGAGGGGCCGCTGGTGCTGGTCGGGCACTCGATGGGCGGCATGACGATCATGGCGTTCGCCGAGCTGTTCCCGGAGATGTTCGGCGACCGTGTCGTGGGTACGGTGCTGATGGCCACGTCGGGCGGCCTCCTGGCGGAGACCAAGCTGGTCGCGCCGGCGCTGCTCGGCCGGGTCGGGGCGCCGGTGCTGCACATGGTCGGCAACGTCACCCGCTACGGCGGGCCGGTGATCGACCGGGCCCGGAAGTCCACCTCCAACGTCGCCTGGCTGCTCACCCGCAAGTACGGGTTCGGCACGACCCGGCCCAGCCCGGCCCTGGTGTCGTACGTCGAGAAGATGAACTCGCGGACCTCCGCGGACACGGTGACGCGTTACCTGCGCACGCTGGCCACGCACTCCCGGTTCCCGGCGCTGGCGGCGCTCGCCGACACGCCGGTGGTGGTGATCGTCGGCGACAAGGACATGCTCACGCCGGTGGTCCACTCCGAGGAGATCGTCCGGCGGCTGCCGCACGCCGAGTTCGTCAAGATCCACGACAGTGGGCACGTCGTGATGCTGGAGCACGCCGACGAGGTCAACGCCGCGCTGACCCGCTTCCTGGACACGTGCGGCGGGGCGGCGTCGTGAGTCTCGTGGTGAAGCTGCCCACGGTCGAGGACACCCGGGACTTCGGCCGTCGGCTCGCCGGCGTGCTGCGCGCGGGCGACCTGCTGTTGCTGACCGGTCCGCTCGGGGCCGGCAAGACGGCCCTGACCCAGGGCGTCGGCGCGGGGCTCGGCGTGCTCGGCGACATCACCTCGCCCACGTTCGTCATCGCCCGGGTGCACCGCCCGGACCCGGCGCGGGGCGGCACGGTGGCGCTGGTGCACGCCGACGCGTACCGCCTGGGCGACGCCGCCGACCCGCGCGCCGAGATCGACGACCTCGACCTCGACGCCTCCGTGGACGAGTCGGTGACCGTCGTCGAGTGGGGCGAGGGGCTGGTCGAGCAGTTGGTCGACGCGCACCTGCGGGTCCGCATCGACCGGCGCGACGACGACACGCGGGTGGTCGAGCTGGAGCCGGTGGGCGGGGACTGGGCCGACCGTCTCGCGGCCCTCGGGTGAGCGCTGTCGTACCGGCGGCTTAGAGTGCCCGGGACCTGATCCCACCGCCGGAAGGCCGCCGATGCTCGACGACGCACCCACCCTGGACCTGCTGGCGCTGCTGCCGGAGGAGTGGCGGGCGGTGCTCGATCCGCACCTCGATCCGGCCCGCACGGCGGCGCTCGCGGAGTTCGTCGCCCGGGAGTACGCCACCCGCACGGTCTTCCCGCCGGTGGAGGACCTGTTCTCGGCCTACCGGCTGTGCGCCCCGGAGGACTGCCGGGTGCTCATCCTCGGCCAGGACCCGTACCACCGGGCCGGGCAGGCGCACGGGCTCAGCTTCAGCGTCCGTGAAGGGATCGGCGTGCCGCCGTCGCTGCGCAACGTCTTCAAGGAGCTGGGCGAGGACGTCGGCGTGCCGAAGCCGTCCAGTGGCAACCTCAGTGGCTGGGCCGCACAGGGGGTGCTCCTGCTGAACGCGGTGCTGACCGTCCGCGAGGCCACCCCGGGCTCGCACGCGAACTCCGGTTGGGAGGAGTTCACCGACGCCACCATCCGTGCCCTGGACGCGATGGAGTCGCGGGTCGTCTTCCTGCTCTGGGGTGGGTACGCGCGCAAGAAGGCGGCCCTGGTCACCAACCCGCGTCACGTGGTGCTGGAGGCCGGCCACCCCAGCCCGATGAATCCCCGGGGCTTCCTGGGCAGCCGCCCGTTCAGCGCCGCCAACAAGGCGCTCGCCGACGCCGGCCTGCCGACGATCGACTGGGAACGCTCAGCCGGCTGACCGCCGCTGCCGGTGGCGGCGGAGCAGATCGGCGGCGTTCGGGTCGGTCGCCTCCACCTGCACCAGCGGCACCACCCGGTAGCTCCGCTCACCGTGCCGCACCTCGATCGACTCCGGTAGCTCGTCGCACATGTGCGCCCGCAGCTCGCCGTGCTTGGTCCGCCACCGGTGCTCGCCCGGCTCCTCGGGCTCGACGTGGACGCCGCCGTACTCCTCCCAGCGGGCGTTCCACCGCTGGGCCAGAGCGGCGTTCAGCCACGCGGTGAACCGGGGGGCATCGGCCCAGCGCAGGGCGATCTCCGGCATGTCCACCGGGATCGGCGCGCCCTGGAGCAGCGCGGCGGTCGCCCCGGTGAGCACGAACGGCAGGTCGCCGAGCCGGTCGATCATCCGATCCAGGCCGATACCGTCGAGCCGCTCGGCCGGCGACTGCGTCGCCAGCTCGTCCAGCCGCGCGTCGACCTGCGCGTCCAGTGGCTCCACGCCGACGGTGAGCTGCAGGTCCATCGCTTCCAGGATCTGCTCGATCAACCGGAAGCTCGGGATCCGGTCGCCACGCTCGATACGGGCCACCGCGGCCTGGCTGACGCCCGCCAGATCGGCAAGTGCCTGCTGGGTCAGGAGCCGTAAGCCCCGTTCGCGCCGCAGAAGCGATCCGATTGCGGTCGCGAGGCGATGATCCTGAGACATCCGAGCATGATGGCGTGCGCGCTTCATACCTGGCAGTCATTAATATGACGGTCCGGTATAAGGCTCGCGGAACCATCACGCCTCCGGTCGCCGGTCGGCCGGGGAAGGGGGCGGCTAGGCTGGTTCACCGTGCTCGTACTGGTGGTGGACAGCTCGACCCCCGCGGTGACCGCCGCCCTCGCGGAGGTCTCGGCGGATGGCGTCGTGCTCCGGGCGCACCGGTGCACGGTCGACGCGCGGGCGCACGGCGAACTGCTCGCCCCGCAGGTGGACGCGGTCCTCGCCGACATCGACGCGCGGGCCGCCGATCTGGGCGCGATCGTCGCCGGGCTCGGCCCGGGACCGTTCACGGGCCTGCGGGTGGGACTGGTCACCGCCGCCACGATGGGGCAGGTGCTCGGCATCCCCACGTACGGTGTCTGCTCGCTGGACGGGATCGGCCACCCGGCGGCCGCCGGCGAACCGGTCCTGGCCGCGAGCGACGCGCGCCGCCGGGAAATCTACTGGGCGGTCTACGACGGTGCCGGGCAGCGGATCGCCGGGCCGGAGGTGTCGGCCCCGGCGGTCGCCGCGGAGCGCGCCCGCGACCTGGCGGTCACGGTGGCCGTCGGCGACGGCGCCCACCGGTACGCCGACACGCTGGGCCTGCCGGTGCGGGCCGAGCCGCGGTACCCGGACGCGGGCGTGCTGGCGGCCCTGGCGGCGGAGCGCATCCGGGCCGGTGCCCCCGGCGAGACGCTCACGCCGCTCTACCTGCGTCGGCCCGACGCCGTGGCGGCGACGGCGCGCAAGCCGGTCCTGCCGTGAGCGGGGTACGGCTGGAACGGTTCCGCTGGTGGCACATCGACGAGGTGCTGCCCGTCGAGGCGGACCTGTTCGGTGCGGAGCAGTGGTCTGCGGCCATGTTCTGGAACGAGCTGGCCAACGGTCACCACTACCTCGTCGCCGTCGACGACGACGGCACCGTGCTCGGGTACGCGGGCCTCACCGCCGCCCCGCCCGACGAGGCGTGGGTGCAGAACATCGCGGTCCGGCGCGACGCCCAGCGGCGCGGCATCGGCCGCCTGCTGCTGGAGGCGCTGCTCGCCGAGGCCGCACGCCTCGGTGCCCGCAGCACCCTGCTGGAGGTCGCGGCGGACAACGGCCCGGCCCAGAAGCTCTACGCGTCGTACGGATTCGAGATCATCGGCGTCCGACGCGGCTACTACCAACCCAGCAACACCGACGCGCTGGTCATGCAGCGACAAGAGGCAGTGAGCAATGGCTGACGAACCCCTGGTCCTCGGGATCGAGACGTCCTGCGACGAGACCGGGGTCGGCATCGTCCGCGGGCACACCCTGCTCGCCGACGCACTCGCCTCCAGCGTCGACCAGCACGCCCGCTTCGGCGGTGTGGTGCCGGAGGTGGCCAGCCGCGCCCACCTGGAAGCCATCGTGCCGACGATGGACCGCGCCCTGCGCGAGGCGGGCGTGACCCTCGCCGACGTCGACGCGATCGCGGTCACCGCCGGGCCCGGGCTGGCCGGCGCCCTGCTCGTCGGCGTGGCCGCCGCCAAGGGGTACGCGCTGGCCGCCGAGAAGCCCGTCTACGGCGTCAACCACCTGGCCGCGCACGTCGCCGTGGACACCCTCGAACACGGTCCGCTGCCCGAGCCGGCCGTCGCGTTGCTGGTCTCCGGCGGGCACTCCTCGCTGCTCCTCGTGGACGACCTGGCCCGGGGCGTGACCCCGCTCGGCGCCACCATCGACGACGCGGCCGGCGAGGCGTTCGACAAGATCGCCCGACTGCTCGGCCTGCCGTTCCCCGGCGGCCCGTACGTCGACCGGGAGGCCCGCGCCGGCGACCCGGCCGCCATCGCCTTCCCGCGCGGGCTCACCGCGCCCAAGGACCTGGCCGCCCACCGCTTCGACTTCTCCTTCTCCGGGCTGAAGACGGCGGTGGCCCGCTGGGTCGAGGCGCGGCAGCGGGCCGGCGAGCCGGTGCCGGTCGCCGACGTCGCCGCGTCCTTCCAGGAGGCGGTCTGCGACGTGCTGGTCGGCAAGGCGTTGGACGCCTGCCGGACCAACGGTGTCGAGACCCTCGTCATCGGCGGGGGAGTCGCCGCGAACTCCCGGCTGCGGGCGATGGCCGAGCACCGGGCGGCGAAGCAGGGAATCCACGTCCGCGTGCCCCGCCCGAATCTCTGCACGGACAACGGCGCCATGGTCGCCGCGCTCGGCTCGCACCTCGTCGCCTCGGGCGTCGCGGCCAGCCGGCTGGACCTGCCCGCCGACTCGGCGATGCCGCTGACCACGGTCAGCGTGTGAGGGAGGGGACGGCCGACGTGATCGTACGGATGTGGGAGGCGCGGGCGGAGTCGTACGGGGTGGCGGACCTCGTCACCTGGGTCTGCGAGACCGCCCTGCCGGACTTCGACCACGACCCGCTGCACGTGTCCAGCGAGGTGTTCTCCTCCACCGACCACCGGGTGGTGGTCATCTCCAAGTGGCGCAGCAACCCGCGACCGCTGCCGGACCCGCCCGCCATGCTGCTCGCCCGCCCACCGCACTCCTGGGACTTCACCCAGGTCGACCGCTGACCGGTCGCTCAGACCCGCAGCGTGGGGGCCGGGTTGGGCCGCGTCCGCACGGACCGGTCCATCGCCACGGTGACCGACGGCAGCCACTCCAGAGTGCCGTCGCTCTTGGTGACGGTCGGCACGGAGCCGGCCATCGCGTAGGACTGGTTCCCGTCGAGCAGGTACTCCCGGGAGCCGACCTCGAAGACGTACCGCTCGTCGTTCTCGGTGATCTGCCGGTCGTCGAGGCAGTACGTGCCGAACGGCCAGTCCGGCTCGGTGGCCTGACGGACGATTTCGCGAGCCTCTTCGTAGGTGACGGTCATGGCGGCTGATCCTATCGGCGGGTCCGGACGAACTCACTGAGGTGGGACGGCGTCGGGACGTCGTCCAGGCGGACGAAGGACGTGTCCTTGGCGATGTCGAAGTAGCTGGCCACGTCCACACCGGCGTTCTGACCGTCGACGAACCGCACGGTGCCGCCGACGTTCTCCACGTTGAACACGTGGGCGCCGTTGCCCTGCCACTTGGCGTAGACCACGCCACGGGATCCCGGCCCGAAGGCCTCGAACGCCTTCTCGATGTCCGCCTTGGCGCCCGGGGTGAACGTCCGGCCCCAGGCGTTCTCCACGTCCGCGAGAGGGCGTCCGCGGAAGAGGTGGAACCGGTCGGGAAGGGCGGTCGCCTCGACGTCGACGCCCCGCCGGCGCAGCTCGTACGCCTGCACGCAGTGCGTGCAGTTGGCCGAGTAGTGCGGGGTGCTGGTGTCGAACTTCGGGTTCACCCGGGCGAGGTCGTCGGCGATGCGCTTCTCCACCTTGCGGGCGGCCCGCTTCGCCCCGGCCGTCCGCACCAGCTTCAGCAGCTTCTTCGCCTGGTCGAGGATCTGCTTCAGCAGGGTTCGCACCTGTTGGACGACCTGCTTCACCAGTTGCCGGCAGGCGAGGCGGGTGGCGGCGATGAACGCGGGCACGGTGGCGGTGGACGCGCCGAAGGTGGCCACCGCGGCGGCGATCGCCATCGTCACCTGGACCAGCAGGATGACGAGCTGGACGAAGAACGCGATCTTCAGGGCCAGTGTCATGGCCGCGAAGACGATGAGGACGCTGCCGATGAGCTGGGCGGCGATCGCGTCCTCCAGCAGCCGTCGCCGGGGACCGTCGTCGGCGTCCCACCACCGTCCGAACGCGTCGGTGGTCGTCCCGGCGTTGTGCTGGCACACCGCGTCGGCGGCGTCGTTCGCGCGGTCGGCGGCGCCCTGCAACCGCGCCCCGAAGGCCAGCCACTGCTGCCCGGCGGCGAAGAGCAGCTCCTCGTCGGCCTCCGGCCACTCCAGGCCGACCCAGCCGAGCGGTTCGGTCAGCTCGGCCGGCAACTCCAGGCCCACGGCTCAGCCGCCGAGACGGCCGTGCAGCGACTGGAACAGCTCTCCCGACCGCTGGTCCGCCTCCACCACCTGTGCGGCCCAGTCGGCCAGCCCCTCGGCCGCACCGAGCAGCTGCTGCACGTGCGAGCCGTACGTCTCCAGCGCGTGTGACAGCACCTCGGTGTAGGCGGCGCCGAAGACGGTGCCCGGCTCGTCGGCACCCCACGGGTTCCCGGAGGTGACCGTGGCGCTCAGGGCGGCGAGGCCGTCCTCCAGCTCGACCGCGGCCCCGGCGATGGCCTGGGCCGCGCCCGCCAGCACCTCCGGTTCGGTGTGCATCGGCTTCATCAGGCGTCTCCCGTCAGTTCGGTCGGCCGAGCCGGTCGGCGATCTGCTGTGCGGCGGCGGTCAGGTCGTCGAGCCGCCGCTGCGCGGTCGAGCCGACGTCACGCAGCAGCGGGCCGAGCCCGTCCGGGAGGGTCACCGGCGCCGCGGTGAGCTGCTCCTGGAGGGCCGCCTGCACGTCGGCGCGGGCCGCGGCGAAGGCCTCCCGGATCGCCGCCGCCAGGTCCGCCGCCGGTAGGCGCAGGGCGCGCGGGTCGAGGTCGAGGTCGAGGAGGTCGCCGGTGCCGTCGACGGTCAGGTGCACCAGGCCGTCCGCCGCGGCGGCGGAGGCCCGGGTGGCCGTGAAGCGGTCGAGCAGGCCGTCCGGCCGGTCGTACTGGTCGGTCACGGGGACACCTCGATCCTGGATCGACTGTGGAGCATCGATGGCTCGCATTCCGCAGCAGCCTAGCGGTCCGCCGCCGGTGGGCGGGTGTCAGCGGATGGGCACGGTGGCGGTCACGGTGGACTGGTCGATGTCGGAGACCCGCGCGGTGATCCGTACCGTCCAGTCGCCCGGTACGGGAAAGCGCAGCTCGGCGCTGCCGTGGTGCGGCTCCGGGGTGTCGACCGCGACGGTGACCGGTTCGATGCCGGCGGCCGGCAGGGCGGCGGTGACGGTCCACTCGACGACCGGCAGCGGTCTGCCCTCGGGGGTGTAGACGTAGGCGTGCAGGCTGTTCGGTGTGCCCGCCTGGGCGGGGTAGACGTCGAACTGCACGGTGAGCAGGTCGGTGTGGAGGGACCGGGCGACGCCCTCCCGGACGACTCCCGCGGCCTCCGTACCGGCGGTGCGACCCGGTGGGGTCTGCACGAGCATCGCGGTGAGAGCCAGCACCACCGCGTTCACGGCCAGCTCGACACCGGCCGCGCGGACGACCCACCGGGGGTGGCTCGCGGCGACCCGACGCCGGACGAGGTGTCGCTGCCACGCGGCCACCGCGAGGACCGCGACCAGTAGCCCCGCCTTCGCGCACAGCAGCCGCCCGTACGCGGTGCCCAGCAGCGCCGACGGCCGGCCGAGTTCGATCGCGGCCTGGCCCAGGCCGGCGGCGACGAGCCAGCACACCGCGACCGTGGCCCACCGGGACCAGGCCGGCAGGATCCGGGCGAGCACGCGTTCGTGGGTCCGGCGCAGGAGGAACACCGAGAGGGTGAGCAACCCGCCCAGCCAGGCGGTCACCCCGGCGACGTGGACGGTGGCGAGGGCGATGCTCACCGCCGGCATGGGCGCGGCCACCGGATGCCCGGCGAGCGGCCAGGTGGCGAGCCCGGCCAGCCCGACCAGCGCCAGCACGGTCGTACGCCGCCGGCTCGCCCCGGGACGGACGAGGGCGGGCAGCAGCGCCGCGGCGACGCCCACCAGCGCCAGCCGCGCGGCGAGCACCGCACCGACGCCGCCGGCCCACGCCGTGCGGAGATCCGTGAGGGTCAGCTCGCCGACCGGTACGCCGACGGCCTCGGCGGCCTGCCCGGCCCAGGTCGTGACCGTGGCGACGGCGACCAGGCCGAGGCCGGCCCACGCCACGAGGAGTGCACCGCGACGGGAGCGCCGGCGGGGCCACATGGTGGCGGCCAGCAGCGGTGGGCCGACCGCCGCGACGAGCCCCAGGTAGCCGAGGTACCGGGCCACCGGCACCAGTGGTCCGCCGGGCGAGGCGTCGTCGGTGGTGGGCTGCGGTGGCGCGGTCGAGGGGGCCCCGGCGGAGTACGTGAAGCTGCCGGCGACGGGATGGCCGTCCGCGGAGATCACCCGGTAGCTCACGAGGTAGGTGCCGAGCGGTCGCGCGGGAGCCCGGACGGCGATCCGCATCGTCGTTCCCCGTACCTCCGGATCCCCGACGTCGGTGCGCCGGCCGTCCGGGGCGAGCACCCGCGCCCGACCCGGTACCGGTGTCACCGGCTCGCTGAAGGTGACCACCACCTCCCGGGGCGCGTAGCCGACGACCGCGTCGCGCTGCGGCGACGTGGAGACCACGACGGCGTGCGCGGCGGCCGGGCCGGCCGGGGCCAGTGCGCCGCACAGGGCGGCCAGGACCAGCGCGAGCAGAACCGCCGCACGAGTACGTCCGTGCGGCGGTTCCGGTCGGGCCGGTCGGGTCCCCGTCGACATGGTGGTGCGGGCGTCCGGGGGTCAGGTGCGGCGGAGCATGCGCCAGGTGGCGATGCCGCCGGTGCCGAGCGCGGCGAGGAAGACCAGCCACACCACCGTGCTGCTGACGCTCATCTGGGGGCCGGTGTTGGCGGAGGCGGCGGCGAGCAGACCGTCCTGGCCCGGGGCGGGCAGCGCGGCCGGCGGCAGCTCGGCCCAGCGGACCAGACCGGTGCTCTCCAGCATCTTCATGTGGTTGTTGACGAAGGTGTTGGTCGCCTCGGCGAGGTCACGGATGACCGGGTTGCGGGTGCTGGCGCGGACCGCGCCGACGACCGGGAAGATCTTGCCGTGGGCGACCCGCAGACGGGTCACGAAGATCTGGTCGAAGCGGGCGCCGGTGGCGTCCTTCATCTCCTTCAGCCAGCCCTGCTGCTCCGGGGTGGGATCGTTCGGGATGGCCGCGCCGAGCTTGTTGGCGGCCTCGACCGTGAGCCGGTCCAACTCCTCGTGCTGCTTGGCGATCTCGGCACCGATCTCGCGTACGACCGGGCTCTGGCCCTTCTCGGCGGCCATCTGACCGGCGGGCATCTCCCACAGGCCGGCCAGCCGTACGCCGGCGAGCAGTGCCGCGTCGGCGGCGTTGAGCTGCTGCCCGGCGGGGGCGGCGAGGGCGGCGCCGGGCAGCAGCCCGAGCGCGGCGGCGATGGTGACGAGCAGCACCGCGACGCGGGTCCGGTGCCCCTGCCGACGACGGGGGGATCTGAGCGGTGCCATGTCTGCGGTGCCTCCTCGGGGCCGGACCGGTACACGAGTGGCCCGGGCCGCCGCAGTCATCGGCCGCCCGTCCGTCCACAGGTACGGATTGAGCGCCGGATCAGTTCACTGCGAATCGCGAATCAGCCGACGTCGAGCGGGTCCGCCAGCAGCCGCTCGAAGGCCAGCTCCGCCGCGCCGAGCAGCGGAGCGTCGTCGCCGAGCGTCGGGGTCCGCAGCCGGACGTGCTCCAGGCAGGCGGGCAGCGCGATCGAGTTCAGCCTGCTGCGCACCTGGGCCGCCGCCGCGAGGTAGAGGTCGCGCATGGTGCCGCCGAAGATCACCATCTCCGGGTTGAAGATGTTGACCAGGTTGGCCACGCCGAAGCCGAGCCAGTCACCGGCCTGCCGGACGGCCGTCTGCGCCCGGGCGTCGCCGCGGTCGGCGGCGTCGAAGACGGCGAGCAGGGCGTCCCGGCCGCGTGCCTCCGAGCGGCCGGCGGCCCGGAGCAGCCCGTGCTCGCCGATCTCGGTCTCCCAGCAGCCCCGCGACCCGCAGGCGCAGCGGGTGCCACCGGGGACCACCACCATGTGCCCGACCTCGCCGCCGTATCCGCCGTGCCCGGTCAGCCGCCGTCCACCGGCGATGATGCCGGCGCCGACACCGGCGTCGCCGTACAGGTAGATGACGTTGTCGCAGCCCGCCGCCGCACCCCGGGCGTGCTCGGCGAAGGCCGCCACGTCGGCCACGTTGCCCACCACGACCGGCACGTCCAGGCCCAGTTCGGCGCCGAGCGCCGCGCCGATCGGCTCGTCCACCCAGCCGGTGGTCGGCCCGAGCCGGACGAGGCCGTCGTCGCGGCGGACCATGCCGCACACCGCGACCCCGGCGCCGACGCAGATCGCGTCCGGCGACACCGTCTGTCGCATCTCCTTGACCGCGCCGGCCAGCAGCGGCGCGGCCTCCGCGGCGGTGAGGTTGTGCGGCCGGGCCAGCTCCCGGCGGTCGAGCACCTCGCCGCCCAGACCGATCCGCGCGACCCGCAGCCGGTCCACCTCGATGCTGTACGCGTACGCGTGCACCCGGGCCGACTCGGGCCGGACGACCAGCGACGGTCGTCCGGCCCGGCCGGTCTCCTTCGGCGCCCCCTCGCTCACCAGGCCGGCCGCGGCGAGGTCGGTGGTGAGTGCGCCGATGGTGCTCCGGTTCAACCCCAGCGTGGTGGTGAGTTCCGCCCGTGAGGTCGCGCCGTGCACGTGCACGTGGCGCAGCAGGGCACCCAGGTTCTGCCGACGGATCTCGTCCTGAGTGGGTCCTGCGCGCATGGGGTCGTTACTTCCGTGATGCCGGGATCAGCGGGTGCCGGTGGCTGCGGATCGTCGCCGTGACAGCGCGTCCACACCGGCGGCGAGCAGCAGCACCAGGCCGGTCACCACGTACTTGACGCCGGAGCTGTACTGCATCAGGCCCATCCCGTTGATGATCACCGCCACCACCGCACCGCCGAGCACCGCGTCGATGACCCGGCCCTTGCCGCCGAAGAGGCTGGTGCCGCCGATGACCGCCGCGCCGACGGCGTACAGCAGCACGTTACTGCCACCGGTGTTCGGGTCCACCGACCTGTCCCGGCTGGCCGCGATGATGCCGCCGACCGCCGCCATGGTGGAGCAGATGACGAACGCGGAGATCCGGATCTTGTCCACGTTGATGCCGGCCCGCCGGGCCGCCTCGCGGTTGCCGCCGACGGCGTACAGGTGCCGGCCGTACGCGGTGCGGCTGAGCACGAACGTCCAGAAGACCAGCAGCACCGCGAGGATCGGGACCACGATCGGCATGCCCTTGTTGGAGCTGATCAACGGGTTGATGCTGCGCTCCTGGTTGAGCACGTACACCGCGACGCCGAGGATGAGCCCCAGCGCGGCGATGCGGCCGACGACCACCAGGATCGGGTCGGTGACCAGGCCACGCGCCGTCCGGTTGCGGTGGCGCAGCAGCTGCGTGGCGGCGTACCCGCCGACGGCGACCGCGACGAGCACCCAGCCCATCAGCGGCGAAACCCAGCGGTTCTCGATCGCGATGATCGTCTCGTCGCGGATCGAGATGTTGGTGCCCTCCTCCATCAGCAGCAGCACCACGCCCTGGAAGGCCAGGAAGCCGGCGAGCGTCACCACGAAGGACGGGATCCCGACCTTGGCGACCAGGACACCCAGGGTGAGGCCGATGACCATGCCGGTGAAGAGCGCGGCGGCCACCGCGACGTACCAGGGGTAGCCGAGCACCGTCGCGACGTTGGCGAGGATGGCCGCGCAGACGCCGCTGGCGAAGCCGGCGGAGAGGTCGATCTCGCCGAGCAGCAGGACGAAGATCAGGCCCATCGCGATGGCGGTGACGGCCGCGCCCTGGGTGAACAGGTTGGCGAAGTTCGCCGCCGAGAAGAAGACCGGCCGGACGATCGCGAAGACGGCGCAGAGGACGATCAGACCGGTGACCGCCGGCAGCGACCCGAGGTCACCACCGCGTACGCGGCCCAGGTAGTTGCGGACGTGACCGCCGACGGTGGGCGCCGGGGTGACGGACGCCGGCCCCTCCTGGCGGACGGTGGTGGTGGTCATCGGACGGCTCCCGGGGTGCTGGCGGCGGGCTCGCCGCCGTTGTCGGACTGCCCGTTGCCCGCGCCGAGGCCGAGCCCGCCGGACCGGCCGGCGGTGATCAGCTCGACCACCTGGGCGTGGGTGATGTCGGTGGTCCTCACCTGGGCGACCATCTGGCCGAGGTACAGCGCGGCGATCCGGTCGGACACGGCGAAGACGTCGTTCATGTTGTGTGAGATGAGCACCACGGCCAGGCCGTTGTCGGCCAGCCGGCGGACGAGTTCGAGCACCTGCGCGGTCTGCGCGACGCCGAGGGCGGCGGTGGGCTCGTCCAGGATGACCAGCTTGCTGTTCCACAGCACGGCCTTGGCGATGGCGACGGTCTGCCGCTGGCCGCCGGAGAGGCTGGAGACGTGCTGGCGCAGCGACTTGACGGTGCGGACGGAGAGCCCGGCGAGGGTCTCCGCGGCCATCTGCTCCATGGTCGGCTCGTCGAGCACGATACCGCTGCGCTTCTCCCGGCCGAGGAACATGTTCTGCACGATGTCGAGGTTGTCGCAGAGCGCGAGGTCCTGGTAGACGACCTCGATGCCGAACGACGCGGCGTCCCGCGGGCTGTTGATGGTCACCGGCGCGCCGTCGAAGAGGAACTCCCCGGCGTCGGTGGGGTAGATGCCGCTGATGCACTTGACCAGCGTGGACTTGCCGGCGCCGTTGTCGCCGACCAGCGCGGTCACCTCGCCGGGGTAGGCGGCGAAGGCGACGTCGCGCAGGACCTGGACGGGACCGAAACTCTTGTCGATCCCGCGCAGTTCCAGCAGGGGGGTCGCGGACACGGGGGTCTCCTTACGCGCTCAGGGGAGGTCTCGGGGCCCGTCCAGTGGCGGCAGGCCGCCCGGCACGGGGGTTGCCCGTGCCGGGCGGCCTCACCACGGCGGGGTTCAGCTGATGCCGGCGTCGGCGCAGAGCTTGGCGTACGCCCCGGTGCAGACCTCGTCCTTGGTCACGAAGCCGTCGGCGATGACGTCCTTGACGTTCTCCTTGTAGATCGCCTTCGGGGTGAGCAGCACGGCGGCGACGTCCTTGCCGGACTCCGGGTCCTTGACCGTCTGGCCGGTCTCCTTGCGCTCGCCCTTGGCCAGGGCGATGGCCAGGTCGGAAGCGGCCTTGGCCTCCTCGCGGATGGCCTTGTAGACGGTCATGCACTGGTCACCGGCGAGGATGTTCTGCAGACCCTGCGGGGTCGCGTCCTGGCCGGTCACCGGAACCTTGCCGTTGAGCTTGTTCTTCTTGAGCACCGAGATGGCCGCGTTGCCGAGGCCGTCGTTGGCGGCGAGGACGCCGTCGATCTTGCCCTTGGTCGAGGTGAGCATCTGCTCGAAGATCACGCCGGCCTGCGCGTTGTCCCAGTCCGGAACGGCCTGGTCCGGGCCCTTGGTGTACTCCTTGGCGTCGAACTTCGGCTTGAGCACCGAGTCGTAGCCGTTCTTGAACAGGGTCGCGTTGTTGTCGGTCGGCGAGCCGTTCAGGTACGCCACGACCGGGTTCTTGGCGGCCTTGTCGGTCAGGCACTTGCTCAGGCCCTCGCCCTGGAGCTTGCCGACGGCCTCGTTGTCGAAGCTGACGTAGTACTCCGCGCCACCGCCGAGGGTGAGCCGGTCGTAGTCGATGGTGGCGACGCCCTGGGACTTCGCCTTCTCCAGCACGGCCTTGCCGGTGCCGGAGTCAAGGTTGACGATCATCAGGGCGGTCGCCCCGTTGGTGATCATCTGGTCGGCGATGGTGGAGAAGTTCGCCTTGTCGCCCTGGGCGTTCTGGATGTCGTACTTGACGCCGGCGGCCTTGAACGCCTCCTCCAGGAACTTGCGGTCCGCGCCCTCCCAGCGGGCGGAGGACTTGCTGTCCGGAAGGATCACGCCGATCTTCGGAGTCTTCTGAGCGCCGGCCTGGTCGCCGTCGCCGGAATTGTCGCCACAAGCCGCCATGCTGCCGGTGGCCAGCAGGCCCACGGCAGCGACGGCGAGGAAGCCCTTGCGCATGTGCAGGGTCCTTTCGGGGGTGGGGGAAGATGAATCTTTTGTTGTGCCCGGCAACGTATTCCGCGCTGAGCCCCGCACACAAGGGTGCCGAGCTCACGAGTTTGTTGGGGGCGGTAACAATTCGGCAACGTGCCCGACGCCGTACGGTCACTGAGCAGGAAGCGCTCTCCGACAGCCCAGGTCGGGGCAAGCCGCCGATCGAGGACGGGACGGGGCGAAGAGGCCGACAGCCCCCTCCCCGCCCCCCGCCTCGCCGGCCCCCAACCTTCCCGCCCGCCTTCCCCGCGCCCTTCCCGCGCCGGGGACCCGGCGGGCGGACGACAGCGGCGCGTCCAAGGCGGAGGTGGCGGGTGACGGCCAGCAGCCAGT